>NZ_JBQERC010000011.1:0-118599 GCF_056534665.1 Ruegeria sp. P8 | reverse complement strand
CCTGAGCGTCTCAACCGTCTTTCCAGTCCGTCAGGCCAACCTCTGTTGCGCCGGTGAAGGGGTATTTACGGATTAGAATCCCTACCCGCAACCCCCATTTTGAAAAAACTTCACATTTCTCACTACTCTCTCATTTAAATGTTGTAAATCAATAGTTTAAACAGATATTTCGCGATTCCCATCGGCCATTTCAGGTGCAGGCTCATCAGAAGAAGAGGGTGAAATCTGCACTTTGGCTGGAATCGTCGACCCCGTCAGCAAACGACGACATCGATATCCGTCTTGAGTCACTCGATCGACGCGGGCGTACCGTTTCGCTGAATGTCGAAGAACACTTGGAAACTGACTTCAGGTCACAATTGTTTTTTTACTCAATTGACGCAGTCTCAGGTGAGCCTGGCTCGGATGGCGAACAGCGGACCGGCACAATAATGGTTCTGATAGTAGGGAAGCCAGCATGGAGTTCGACTATATCATCGTGGGCGGCGGTTCGGCAGGATCCGTTCTTGCAAACCGCCTCACCGAGAACCCGGCTTCACGCGTTTGCCTGCTCGAAGCAGGTGGGAACGGAAACGGCCTGACTGTCAGGGTGCCGGCAGCTGTCGTGGCAGCCCTTCCGGGACGACCCAAAATCAACAACTGGGCTTTTGAAACCATACCGCAACGCGGGCTGAACGGACGCCGGGGATATCAACCCCGCGGCAAAGCACTGGGTGGTTCGAGCGCGATCAACGCGATGCTTTATGTCCGGGGTCAGCGGCAGGATTACGATGGGTGGGCCGATCAGGGCTGCGACGGTTGGGATTGGGACAGCGTATTGCCGTATTTCAAACGGTCCGAGAACAATGAGCTTGGCGCAGACAGCTGGCATGGTGACAAGGGCCCGTTACAGGTGTCACAGCAAAAGGAACCTCGCCCGATCACCCGCGCGTTCATTGAAGCCGCGCGGCAACTCCAACACCGTCATACTGATGATTTCAACCGAGGCGATAACGAAGGTGTCGGGCTGTATCAGGTAACGCAGTTTCATGATCCGGCAAAGAATGGAGAGCGGTGCTCGGCTGCTGCGGGCTACCTGTTCCCGATTGCCAACCGTCCGAACCTGACGATCATTACACATGCCCATGCGAAAAGGCTGGTACTTCAGGGTAAGCGCGCAGCTGGCGTTGTTTTCAGGGTCAAAGGCAAAGAGGCAGACACCACCGTTACCGCCACTCGCGAAGTTCTGCTGTGCGCGGGAGCATTAAAAACACCGCAGCTGCTGCAAATCTCTGGGATTGGAGCAAGCGCTGATCTAGAACCGCACGGGATCGCTGTTCTCAACGAACTACCGGGTGTAGGGCGGAACCTGCAGGACCACCTCGACTTTACTCTGACCTACCGGACCAAAGACACGAACAACTTTGGGATCGGCGCAACAGCGGCAGTGCGACTGCTGAAGCACATCCATCAGTGGCGCAAGACCGGTGTGTCAATGGCGGCCACTCCGTTTGCCGAAGGCGCGGCGTTTCTGAAAACCTCACCCGAGCTGGAGCGCCCGGATATCCAGCTGCATTTCACCATCGCAATGGTCGATGATCACGCCCGCAAACTGCATTACGGTTACGGGTACAGCTGTCATATCTGCAAGCTTCGCCCGGAAAGCCGGGGAACCGTTGGCCTGAGCAGCGCCGACCCAATGGCAATGCCTGTCATCGACCCGGGATTTCTTGCAGATGCACGCGATCTGGACACCATGATCAAAGGCGCGCGAATGACGCGAGACATCCTGCAAGCGCCAGCTTTGGCCAAATATCGGCATAAAGAGATGTTCGGAACCGATACGGCCAAATCTGACGCCGATTGGGAGGGGCATATCCGCGCCCGCGCCGATACGATCTATCACCCGGTCGGCACCTGCAAGATGGGTACCGACGATCTGGCGGTTGTGGATCCCGAACTTCGGGTGCGGGGGATTGAGGGGCTGCGTGTAGTTGATGCGTCGGTGATGCCAACGCTGGTGTCGGGAAACACAAACGCGCCAACAATAATGATCGCGGAAAAAGCCTCGGACATGATTAAGGCAGCCGCGCAGTAAAGAACCTACCGGTCCTTCATCAGCGCCTCCAACCCCACCCGGTAGTTCGGGTAGATCAATTCGACACCCAACTCATCCTTGATCCGGTCGTTTCGGACGCGTTTGTTCTCGTTATAAAAACTGCGCGCCATCGGTGTCAGATCGGCCTCGTCAAATGAAACCGCCGGGGGCAGAGGAAGCCCCTGCAACTCGGCGGCATACCCGATGACATCCTGTGGCGGGACAGGCTCATCGTCGCAGACATTGTAAACACTGCCCGGATTCGGCCTTGTCATCGAGGCTTGCAGAACCTGCGCAATGTCATCCACGTGGATACGCGAAAACACTTGCCCCGGCTTGATGATACGCCGCAGCCCACCGCGTGTGAGCTTAGAGAACGGCCCACGGCCCGGGCCGTAAATCCCTGCCAGACGGAAGATGTGAACAGGCAGGCCCGGCACAGCCGCCCATTGCTCTTCAGCCAGCATGCGCCACTTTCCACGCTTGGCGGTCGGTGTTGGCGGGGTGTCTTCGTCAACCCAGGCGCCCTGGTGATCGCCATAAACAGCCGTTGTCGATAAATAACCCACCCAAGTGAACTGACTTGCCCGTTTTCGGATCTCGTCGCCCAGCGCCGCCAGTACCGGATCGCCCGCCTCGCCCGGTGCCGTTGAGATCAGCAAATGCGTCACCCGATCCAGATTTGGAACCTCACCGGGCCAGATCAGCGGGTCCGCGCCAGAGGCACGTATCGCATCTGTGCCTTCGCCATCTCGTGTGGTGCCAAAAATCTGCCAGCCTTTCGGGGCAAGAATTCGGGAAAGGGCCTGCGCAGAATAGCCGTGGCCAAATGAGAAGAGTGTCTTGGTCATGCACCGTTGATGGGCTTCAGCGCATCGGGATGCAAGCGCCGCATGGACGCACTTGAATCGAATCTTCTGATGCGCCTTTCTGTGGATATGAGCAAAAAGAAACCAGACCTGCATTCTGCCTACGCGCTGAGCTCTCCGGACGATAACAAACGCCTTTATGCGGAATGGGCCGGGGACTATGACGACAGCTTTGCCGCGCGTGAGGATTATCAGCTTCATACCCATACCGCGCGGGCGTTTGTGGGCGCGGGCGGTCAGGGGCCGGTTCTGGATGTCGGAGCGGGAACGGGCCTGTGCGGCGCGGTGTTGTCTGGGCTTGGTGTTGGCCCGATTGATGCCACGGATATCAGTTCAGAGATGCTGGAACAGGCTATGCGCAAGGATATCTACCGGGACGCGATCGAGGCTGACCTGACCCATGGCATCCCGGTTCCGCCAGACAGCTATTCCGGCATCGTGTCATCTGGCACGTTCACACATGGCCACCTGGGTCCCGAAGTGTTGCCTGCGCTGCTTCGCGTCGCACGATCAGGCGCTACGTTCGCCCTGTCAATAAACGCCCGCCATTTCGAAAAGATGGGCTTCAAGGGCAAGCTGCACGAACTGGAACAGGACCAGATCCGCAACCTGACCCTGCCCGAGGTTCGCATCTATGGCGATCTTGCCGCAGGACCCAATAAGGATGACACGGCCTTCATTGCATTGTTCGAGCGGGTTTAGTCCCCGGACAGAACCAGCCGCGTCAAGTGTACATCTGCTTTTTGTAGGCCCTCGTGCGTGTCGTCGCCTCGGCTGAGCCATCGTGATAGGTGCCAAACCACTTGTCGAACGGAATTTCGGATGTGCCGTAGTTGCACTCGAAATACCTGTGGTGGAGCTGATGAAAAAAGTCGCCCGCCCGCGCGGCTTCGGTCTCACCGGCCTTTAGCTTCTCGAACCCAGAATGGGACAGTATCGGGCTGACCTGCTGGAACGAGCTGTGAAACAACACATGCAGCGGATGGGAAGGCACGATCAGGTGGATGAAATACGTCGTGAAATACAGCATGTTTTCATACCAGTGATTCGAAATCCCTGACCATGGCCCGGTATTGACATTGCGGTGATGGACCGCGTGCACATGTTTATAAAGCCTGGGATGATGTTCCAGCCGGTGCACCCAGTAAAAATGCAGACCGGACCACATGGGAATAAACAACATCCAAACCACGAACCACACCGGCGAGCTGGCCCAGGTAATCGTCGGAACCCAGCCATTTGCCATCGCCCAGAAGATGACCCACTGGTAAATGGTCGCCACCGTCATGGCGCTGCCCAGCGTCCACCAGATGTTATCCCAGACCTGATTGCGGAATGTGAATGTTCCGTTGTCCCGTGTCAGGTCCCTGCGATCAAACTTTTTGTACATCCCCTGCCCTTTGCGCATGTACAGCCACCAGTGCAGGCTTCCTGCCACCAGAGTTTGCGGCACCATGTTCAGCAACCAGATCCGAAACATCCATCCGGGCGCAAAGCTTTTCATCGTCTCTAACGCAGGAAAAAAGAACGCATAGGCGATGACGGCCAAGGTCATGCACAGGGTCAGGGCGGTGATTTGCAACCACGCTCCGCTGTACCATTTCAGCACGGCCGCCGGACGTGGTGGCCAACTGAACAGCGGGTTGAGACCCACTGGCCCGTCGGGGTGGTAATGCCAGCGGGCAGCTTCAGGGTCCTGCGTGGAATCTCGCATGTCGGTCACTCTGTCTTGCATTCAGGTTGCGTAATCCGAGCCTTCTGCATCGAGTATTGCCTTGATCTCTCGCAGATGCGCTTCGGCTTGACCGGGGTAGTCGTCCAGTTCCTGTGCTGTTTTCTCGGCAATTTCATCCGACAGCACCCGCAGGGGCAGGCCTGTTTGCAGTGCCCGGATGTATGTTTCGGCAGCGCGCTCGAAATAATAGAGCCTGTTAAAGGTATCTGCAGGGTCGCTGCCGGTGATCAGAACCCCGTGGTTGCCCATGATCATGACTTTCTTCTTCGGATCAGCCAACATCCCGGCGCACCGCTCGCCTTCGCTTTCAAAAGCCAATCCGCCAAATTCTTCGTCAACAACGTAGCGGTTGTAGAAGGTCGCGGTGTTCTGGTCGATTGGCGGAAGTGTACTGTCGGCCAGTGACGCCAGAACAGTTGCGAAAATCGAATGCACATGCATGACGCAACGCGCGTGCGGGCAGTGGCGATGGATCGAGCCGTGCAGGCCCCAGGCCGTGGGATCAGGTGCGCCGGGCTGGGACATCACATCCGGATCGTTGGCGTTCAACAGCAACAGATCAGACGCGCGAATACGCGAGAAATGCGCCTGATTGGGGTTCATCAGGAACTGCGTCCCGTCTGCGTTCACAGCAAGACTGAAGTGGTTGGCAACGGCTTCGTGCATGTTCAGCCGGGCCGTCCAGCGAAAGGTTGCGGCCATGTCCACACGTTCTGACCAATGATCGATGTTGGGACGAAGGTTGGTGAGACTCATGTGACGCGTCCTTTGGTATCTGCGAATGACCAAAGCCTGCATTTGGTCCGGCAATTTGACCAACGAAAAAAACGCAACTATCCCATTAGCTAAACTTATGCCGGAGTTATGTCGATGCAAAACAGGCTTCCCCCGCTTGGCTGGCTGCGCACATTCGAAGCCGCAGCCCGCCATCTGTCATTCACCGGTGCGGCGCGGGATCTGAACATGACGCAAAGTGCGGTCAGTCAGCAGATCAAATCGCTGGAAGGTCATCTGGGTCAGCCACTGTTCCTGCGACGCCCGAAGGCGCTTGAGCTGACAGAGGCCGGAATCACCTATTTGCCGGTGGTGCGCGAGGCGTTTCGGACACTGATACGGGGCACTCAGGCGGTAACTGGCGCGCAACAGAATGCGGTCCAGGTGCAGTGCAACATCAGTTTCGCCGTGAACTGGCTGGCCCCACGTCTGCCACTATTTCAGGCTGAACACCCGGATGTTCAGCTGAACATCTTCACCGAGTTGTGGGAACCGCGCGAGATGGCTGAAGGCGCGGCAGTCGAGATCCGGTATTCCCTTCGACCCTCAGATACAACCCGGACAGAGATGCTGCGCTCTGAATATTACTATCCCGTCTGTGTTCCGGGGTATCAGGTGTGCCTGCAAGACCTTCAGGAAAAACCTCTGTTCGACTGTTCCAACCTGTTGACCAACTGGGCGACGTGGGCTGAAGATCAGGCTCTGAATTGGCAGAATCCGCCTATTACCTACGCGACAACCTATCTGGTTTGTTTGTCAGCTGCGATGGCCGGAGGTGGCCTGTGCCTGGCCCATGACACCATCGCAGGTCATTTGATCGATCAGGGACGACTAGTCGCACCATTTGAGCATCGCGCCCCGATGCCCGAGGCGTATTATCTGCTGCTCTCCCCTCAGGCCGAGGACACGTCCGGAGCGGTTACCTTTGCGAACTGGATACGACGAGAATTCGGGTCCGAAACGTAAACCCGGACGGGTTCCTGCGCGCTGTCGGCACCTATGTCAGCTTTCGATGACTGAGTCGGGCAGATTTGCAGAATTGTGATCCGTCGGCAGTAGTAAAGAACCGGGGTTGCGCCCGCGCGCGCATTCGTGAAAGTTGAGCCATGGAAAACACACCCTTCCCAACTTGGCCCGATGTCGCCCCCCGATTGATCGCAGTTGCTGCCGGACGTGAGGCAGCAGATATGGTAATAAAGGGTGGGACTTGGGTAAATGTGCACAGCCGCGAACTGCTGCCGAACCATTCAGTTGCAATCGCTGCAGGCCGTATTGCATTTGTCGGTCCCGACGCCTCGCATTGTACCGGACCAGAGACACAGGTTGTCGACGCGCAAGGCCGCTTTATCCTGCCCGGCTTATGCGACGCGCATATGCACATCGAATCGGGGATGCTGACCCCTGCCGAGTTTGCCCGCGCAGTTATCCCCCATGGCACAACCAGTATGTTCACCGACCCGCACGAGATCGCCAATGTGTTGGGGCTGGACGGTGTGCGCATGATGCATGACGAAGCAATGATGCAGCCGGTCAACATCTTCACTCAGATGCCGTCCTGCGCGCCCTCTGCACCGGGGTTAGAGACGACAGGCTATGAAATCACCCCCGAAGACGTGGCCGAGGCGATGAATTGGCCCGGGATCATCGGCTTGGGGGAAATGATGAACTTCCCCGGCGTGATTCATGGAGATCCCAAAATGCTGGCCGAGATTGCGGCCACGCAGCGGGCAGGCAAGGTCGTCGGCGGACATTACGCATCCCCTGATTTAGGGCCTGATTTCGCGGCTTATGTGGCTGGTGGACCTGCCGATGACCACGAAGGCACCTGCGAAGCGGATGCCATCGCACGGGTCCGTCAGGGAATGCGGTCGATGATGCGGTTGGGTTCGGCCTGGTATGACATTGAAAGCCAGATTACCGCGGTCACCGAAAAAGGTCTGGATGCGCGCAATTTCATCCTGTGCACGGATGACTGCCACTCTGCCACGCTGGTCAATGATGGGCATATGAACCGCGTCGTGCGCCACGCGATTGCCTGCGGCTGTGACCCGCTTGTGGCCGTGCAGATGGCGACGATCAACACCGCCACGCATTTCGGTCTGGAACGCGAGATCGGATCGGTCACGCCGGGACGACGGGCAGACATCATCCTCAGCTCTGACCTGACCGAATTGCCGGTCGAACTGGTCATAGCGCGCGGGAAGGTTGTTGCGGAAAACGGGGTGATCAAGGTTGATTGCCCCCACCTGAACTGGCCCGACAAGGCTCGTCGCACCGTTCATCTGAAGCAGGAACTGGCCGCGTCCGATTTTGAGATCGCGGCGCCGAAGGGTGCAAACAAGGTAAGGGCCAACGTCATTGGCGTGGTAGAAAACCAGGCCCCCACTAAAGCCCTGAAAGCCGAATTGCCGATAATCGGCGGGCTTGTTGAAGGTGAGGGTGACGTATGCCAGATATCACTGGTCGAACGACACCGGGCGACAGGGGGCGTCACCAACGCCTTTGTCTCGGGGTTTGGATATCAGGGAAAAATGGCCATGGCCTCGACCGTGGCGCATGACAGTCACCACATGATCGTCGTCGGCACGGACCGTGAACAGATGGCGCTGGCCGCGAATCGACTGGCCGAAGTGGGTGGCGGCATCACGATCTTCCGGGACAGCCAGGAACTGGCGATGGTCGAACTTCCCATTGCCGGTCTGATGTCCGACAGCCCGGCCGCTGAAGTTGCGGCCAAGGCGGACAGGATGGTTCAGGCTATGCAGGAATGTGGCTGCAATCTGAACAACGCGTATATGCAACATTCGCTACTGGCGTTGGTCGTCATACCGGAACTCAGGATCTCTGATCTCGGGCTGGTTGACGTGCGCACATTCGAAAAAATTGATCTTCTGGAACCCTTGGCATGACGACACTCCTGACACCTGAAGCCCTTTCGCCAGAACAGTTCACCGATCCCGCAGCCGCAGTAGCGCGACTGGAGGAGCTTTACACTCAAGCAACGGAATTTCTGTGCGACAGCTTCTCGAAGGTACTGCAAGGTGGTGCGCCAACTGCCAGATACAGAGCCTATTACCCAGAGATTCGCATAAAGACATCGACCTATGCACAAGTCGACAGCCGCCTGAGTTTTGGGCATGTGTCAGAGCCCGGCGTTCACGCTACAACCGTGACGCGCCCGGATTTGTTCCGATCCTACCTGACCCAGCAGATTGCCCTGTTGATCAAGAATCATGACCAACCGGTGACGATTGCAGCGTCGGACACACCGATTCCGGTGCATTTTGCCGTGGCAAATACGTCAGATCTGGTTGTGCCGCATCAGGGTGCGGCTGCTTTCACCCTGCGTGACGTGTTTGACGTGCCGGATCTGACCACCACGAATGACGACATCGTCAACGGTGTGCATGAAAATGAAGACGCCGTCGGACCTTTGTCGTTGTTTACTGCCCAGCGGGTCGATTATTCACTTGCGCGGCTGGCACATTACACAGCGACAGATGCCCGGCATTTTCAGAATCACGTTCTGTTCACGAACTATCAGTTCTATGTCTCGGAATTCGAAAACTACGCCCGCGAACAGTTGGCTGATCCCAGCAGCGGGTACACCAGTTTTGTCTCGACCGGGAATGTCGAGATCACGGAGCCAGACGCAGAAATCGAGCAGCCGCTGAAACTGCCGCAAATGCCAACCTATCATCTGAAGCGTGAAGACGGTTCGGGTCTTACTTTGGTGAACATCGGTGTCGGCCCGTCGAATGCGAAAACAGCAACCGACCATATCGCGGTTCTGCGCCCACACGCGTGGTTGATGGTTGGCCATTGCGCCGGGTTGCGCAACACGCAGGCATTGGGCGATTTCGTTCTGGCCCATGCATATCTACGTGATGACAAGGTTCTGGATGATGACCTGCCAGTCTGGGTGCCCATCCCGCCCCTGGCCGAGGTTCAGGTCGCGCTGGAACGCGCCGTGGCCGAGGTGACCGAGCTGGAAGGGTATGAACTGAAGCGGATCATGCGGACGGGAACAGTTGCATCGGTCGACAATCGCAACTGGGAACTGCGCGATCAATCCGGACCGGTTCAGCGCCTCAGCCAGTCGCGGGCCATCGCGCTGGATATGGAAAGCGCCACAATCGCCGCGAACGGCTATCGCTTTCGCGTTCCTTACGGCACTTTGCTGTGCGTGTCGGACAAGCCCCTGCACGGCGAACTGAAACTACCGGGCATGGCGTCTTCCTTTTATACCACTCAGGTCGGGCGTCATTTGATGATCGGGATACGCGCTATGGAGCACCTGCGCGGCATGCCGTTGGAGCGTCTGCACAGCCGGAAATTGCGTTCCTTCGACGAAACTGCCTTCCTCTGACGCAAAAAAGCAACGTTTTCCCCATATTTTTAGGGGTTTCTGCGCTACTATTCGTTGTGTTTGGCCACAATATCCCGTTACAGTTACGCGGTGAGGCCCTATAGATCGGGCACGTTAAGGAGACCAAGAAATGGCAAAACCTATGACAAAGACTCAGCTGGTTGCTGCTCTCGCTGAGGAAATGGGAACCGATAAGAAATCCGCGAACTCTGCGCTTGAGGCCATCACCGGCCTGATCACGCGCGAAGTTTCCGCAGGTGGTGCAGTGACCCTGCCCGGTGTCGGCAAAATCTACTGCCGCGAACGCCCCGAGCGTCAGGTCCGCAACCCGGCAACCGGTGAAACCTTCACCAAAGAAGCCGACAAGGTTGTGAAAATGACCATCGCGAAAGCACTGAAAGACAGCGTGAACGGCTGATCTCAAGCGCTTGGAACCATGTAAAGGGGTGGCGGTTACGCGGCCCCTTTTTTTGTGTCTAAACTTTACATCCTACGGCCCGCGCAATTATGTGATAAGGCATCAGGCTGTAACTAAAGGCTACAATCCAACACTGGATGTTCTTGGAACGTTTTTTACGGACAACCCTTTGATTTCCTGCTTGGCCCGCTAAATCCCAGTTCTATGGAACAGGATATAACCTTCACGCGACTGCCCCTCGTCTCAGCACCTGAGATACTGGCGCATATGAGAAATCCAATTCTTGCCGAACACATGCCTCTCCTGACGCAGGATTGGGATGAGGAAACAGTCGCCGGTTTCATTCACGCGAAAGAGTCGTGTTGGGCGCGGGACGGCCTAGGTCATTGGGCAATTCTGCACCGCGGGCAATATGTAGGATGGGGTGGTTTTCAAAAAGAAGGTGAAGAGTGGGATTTCGGGCTGGTCCTTAAGCCCAGTGCATTTGGACTGGGTGCCAAAATAGCGCGTCAGGCCATCGCATTCGCAAAGCAGGACAATCGTATTCCGTTCGTGACATTCTTGCTGCCGCCTTCACGCACGAAACTGCGCGCAATGACTAAACTCGGCGCGTATTTTGTTGGGCAAGTAGACTACTCTGGCCACAGCTTCCTCAAATATCGTCTCGACACGGAATGAGGCGCGAACCGGGCAGCGCCAAAACACGGCTGCGGGCCTCGATGTCGAGGCCCGCTTTTGTTTTGGTAGGTTAGAAACAATCAGTGAATCGTCTCAACCTTGTGGAAGTCCAGATCGCGATCTTCCGGCATGGCGTCGATACTCATCACCTCTTTGCGCTTGGTGACCAGGATGTAGACCACGCAAGCCAGGTAGAGACCGACTACGACGGCTCCGATCCACTGGATTTGCAACCACTGACTCTGGAACAGCAGCGTCAGCACAAACAGCAGCGCGACGTTGCCAGCGACATAGGTCGCCTTGCCAAACCGCTCGGCGGTCATGTTCAGGTTGTCCGTATAGAGCCTAATCAGCGAGTCCAGCGAGTTGATCACAAACGTCACGCCCACGATTACCATCGCGATATTGGTGATGCCTGCGGTGCTGATGCCGTTCAGGTGATAGTAGTAGAGAACGGTGAACCAAATCCCCAGCGGGATCGACGGGAAGATCAACAACGCCGCCAGCAGCTGCCAGGTCTTCAAACCGCCCACAAAGCGCGAAGTAAACTGGCCAATCATGATTGACCACGCAAACCACCAGAACAAGTAGAAGGCATGATAATCGGTCAGCGGCAGGACAAATTTGTGCACATTGATGAAATAGGCACCAATGTTACTGCCGGTTTCGATAAACCCGGTCATTCCCATGCCAGCTGCCGCCCACATACCCAGAATCAGTGCAAGGAACAGAAAGGTCGAACCGACCGACAGGATGCGCACATATTTCAAATCGGTCGACGAGTATGCCGCCGCCAGAATGACCACAAACACGATGACGTAGAAGGTGGTAACGACAGATTCTCCATCTCCGACCTCTGGCAGATAGCCAGGCAGGTAGATCAGGAACAGGCTGGCGGTAAAGGCGCAGGTGCCGATGATGACGACGTTGTTGATCAGCTTGACCAGCGGAATCTCAAAGAAGTTCACGCGCGGTTCGATCACGCAGAAATAGAAGGCTGTCAGGAAGTAAAACGCCCAGATCAGAAATCCCCAGAAACCGAACTCGATCGCCAGTGGATTGGCAAAGGCATAGGCCGGATCTTCGGCATAGCCACCAAATTCTGTCAGCGGGAACATGATCAGGCCAACATCCAGACCGGACGTAAACAGGATCGCGATGAACGTGAAAAGGTGGACAGGTGTAACGCCAACGCAGCGCAGGTTCCACCACTTCACTACGAAGAACGCGACTAGGCCCAACGCCAGCAGAACGCCAAAAGATAGAATGTACTCCAGAAGCACCGACAACCCTCCCTTGATATGTCAGATCCCGGAGCCGATAACTTTAATTGTTCAGTCAATCAATAAAAACATCCTTGTGACTTTCGTTGCATCACGGATGTGTCTTTTTTGACGCGCAGCGCTTGCGACCCATCGGAAAATCGGGGACAGTCCGCGCAAAGTGACAGGGGGTCTCCATGGATCTGCGCGCCATAGCCATGGGGCTTACTTTTGCCCTGATCTGGTCGTCTGCCTTTACCTCGGCGCGGATCATCGTGGCAGACGCCTCTCCTTTGTTTTCGTTGGCTCTGCGGTTTTTGATCTCAGGGGGTCTGGGGGTTCTGATTGCCCGGGCGATGGGGCAAAGTTGGCACCTGACCCGGAACCAATGGCGGGCAACGATCCTGTTCGGAACTTGCCAAAATGCCCTTTATTTGGGTCTGAATTTTTACGCGATGCAGACGGTTGAAGCCTCGGTCGCGGCGATTATCGCGTCCACAATGCCCTTGCTGGTGGCGCTGGCAGGGTGGCTGATTTTTGGCGAGAAACTGCGCCCTCTCGGGATTTTGGGATTGTTTGCCGGATTCACTGGCGTCGCCCTGATCATGAGCGGCCGGATCAGTGCTGGTGTCGACATTTTCGGCGTCGCGCTATGCGGCATCGGAGCTTTGGCGCTGACCTTTGCCACCCTCGCGGTTCGCGGCGCGACTTCGGGCGGTAACTTCATGATGGTCGTGGGTCTACAGATGCTTGTAGGCTCAGCCATGTTGTTCGTGGCCGCGCCGATCTTTGAGACCATTTTCATCCACCCGACGCTGCCACTGGCCTTGGCGTTCACTTACACAACCCTGTTTCCTGGGCTGCTAGCCACGCTGATCTGGTTCCTTCTTCTGGATCGCATCGGCGCGATCCGCGCAGCCACGTTCCACTTTTTGAACCCGGTATTCGGTGTCACGATAGCGGCCATATTGCTGGGCGAGAAACTGGGCGCGATGGATGCAATTGGCGTTACAGTCACGACACTGGGTATTCTTGCTGTTCAACTGTCACGCCAACCTGCCGGCAAAACGACTTCGGCCTAACACAAGGGCCTATCTGTTTGCGTCAGACCGACCGCACGTCTGTGAGAGCTGTTTGAAATATCGCTTTGCTTTCTAGTCGGCAGCCCCCAGATAATGGCACAACCGTCAAATCAGCCGGAGGATCCATGACACGTTACACCAAAGACCCCACGGTTATTGCGGCACTTTCGCCCGAAGAATTTCACGTCACCCAACGCAACGGCACCGAACGACCGGGGACAGGCAAGTATTTGGAGAACAAGGAACCGGGTATCTACGTGGACATCGTGTCAGGCGAACCGCTGTTTGCTTCGACCCACAAATACGAATCCGGATGTGGCTGGCCCAGCTTTACCAAGCCGATCATCCATGAGCATGTGGAAGAGTTTCGCGACACGACACATGGTATGATCCGGACCGAGGTTCGATCGAAACACGGCGACAGCCATCTGGGGCATGTCTTCCCCGACGGCCCGCGAGAACATGGCGGCCTGCGGTATTGCATTAACTCGGCCTCGCTCAGGTTCATCCATCGGGATGAGATGGAGGCTGAAGGTTACGCCGAATTCCTGATCCACGTGGAGGAAATCCAATGACTGAACAACGTGCTGTACTGGCCGGAGGCTGTTTTTGGGGTATGCAGGACCTGATCCGCAGGCGGCCAGGCGTCTTGCGGACCCGGGTGGGCTACACCGGAGGCGATGTGCCCAACGCCACCTATCGCAACCACGGCACCCACGCCGAAGGGATCGAAATCTGGTTTGACCCATCGCTGATCAGTTACCGCGACCTGCTGGAATTTTTCTTCCAGATTCACGACCCGACCACTGTCAATCGGCAGGGCAACGACCGAGGAATGAGCTATCGTTCAGCGATTTACCACGTCGACGAAGCCCAAAGAGCAACCGCCCTGGATACTATCGCAGACGTGAATGCCAGCGGCTTGTGGCCGGGAAAAGTCGTAACCGAAGTCGAACCCGTCGGCGATTTCTGGGAGGCCGAACCCGAGCACCAGGATTATCTTGAGCGCATCCCGAACGGATATACCTGCCACTTCCCACGCCAGGACTGGGTTCTTCCCAAACGCGCCAGCGCCGCAAAATAATGCACCACCTGCCCGGCCCCTCTGAACAAGTCAGAGGGGCTAGCCCGCCGCAACCCGCGGTCGCCCGCTAGCCTCGACCGTGATCATTGCCTCGACAAACACATCATTGGCTTCGACCCGCGCGGTTTTGATGTCGCGATCCACGATCACGCGGATATCTTCTGCACCAGCTTCGCGCACCGCGCCTTCAGCTTCCGACCTCAGAACATTTTCCAGCAAAGCCAGCGCATCTTCTGATGCGGAAAAATCCTTGGGCCCGCCCTCGAGATGTACACGATACCGCCCTTCGGCGGGACTTGTCACCGTGCCCGATCGCCGTAAGGTCACCCGCCCCACGACGGCACCAATCGCATTGGCTACACCCGCATGTTCTGGCAGGATCATTCGGCAGTGCAGCCGTTCACCGACCGCCGGGTAATAGCTGGCGGCTGACGCCCCAAGCCCCACAACATCAACGTTCAAGGCTGCAGTCAGCGACAACAAACCGCGATGCTGCGCCAATCCGCGCTGTGTCAGGATATGCCGCGCCAGCTCCTGTGACGGCAGCCCGAAACTGTCCGGTTCCTCATCAAAAGCAGCCTCTAACAAGGTCAAACTGGTCTGTTTTGTCAACTGGTCCACGATCATCTGCGCCAGCGCTTCAGGGGAGTTTGCCAACATATCCCCGGACCCGACCCGTTTGCGCGCGACCAGTTCAAGAGCCTTACGGGCGGCATCCGCATCCCAGGCATCCACCCGCCCCAGTACATGGCTGGCATCCGACGGTGTCACGCCCGAGATCTGAACGATCCCGCGATCCACCAACCGGGTCAATGCGCCGCTTTCCATTCGGGACCGAAGCAAAGAACCAATCGGCAGAACCTGATCTCCCAACCGCTCTAGCAGGGCTTCTTCGCGTACATCTATACCGTCGTCATGTATTCCCGGCACGCGACGGGCAAAGCGCGTATCGTGCTCACCCACCGTCGTGGCCCGCAATTGCTCGTCCAGAATGGCATGAACGATCTCGGGCGCTTCCGAAGCGATCAAGGATACCGGAAGAACGCGGCGCGGCCCCAGAAACACACCGCCCTGCAATCCCTCGGTCACGACATGCACCTGACTATCACCTCCAAGGCCATGGGTGCGCATCGCAACGGCCTCGACCATTGTGCGGAACCCGCCTACTTGTGCCCCGGCCGAGTCGATCGCGGGCTTGCCGTCACGGATCAACGCCACGTCAGTTGTCGTACCGCCAATATCCGACACCAACGCATTCTCTGCGCCGGTCAACCAGCGCGCGCCTACAATTGACGCGGCAGGTCCGCTCAGGATCGTTTCAATGGGGCGTTCACGCGCCTGTTCAGCACTCATCAACGCCCCATCACCGCGCACGACCATCATCGGGGCCATTATCCCCAACTCGCGCAGCTGGTCCTGCGCCCGCCCGATCAAACGGTCGATCATCCCGATCAGCCGTGCATTCAACACGGCCGTCACGGCGCGTTTCGGCCCGTTCAGCTTTGCCGACAAGTGATGCGAACATGTGACCGGAGCCCCGGTTCTTTCCAAAACGATCCGTGCGGCTTCCAGTTCATGCGCGGGATTTCGTGTGGCAAACTGAGCGGCTATGGCAAAGCCTGAAATGCCCTTATGAGAGCCTAAAAATTGCTCCAGCGCTGCAATATCCAATGGCGCAGCTTCGCTGCCTGAATGGGAATGCCCACCAGACATAACCAGGGCCGGGTCCCCTTTTAACGCGTCCTTCAAACCGTGCTTTTCAAGGTCGCTGTCTTTGAATCCGATATAGATCAACGCAACGCGCCCGCCCTGCCCTTCGACCAAGGCATTTGTCGCCAATGTCGTGGACAAAGAGGCCATTGAAATCTGATCCGGCGTAACTTTTGCCTGCTCCAGAACGGCAGAAATCGCCTTGCCTACACCAATTGCCAGATCCGCGCGTGTGGTCAAGGACTTGGCTGAGGCTATCACCTCTTTTTCATCCCGGACCAGTACCGCATCGGTATAGGTTCCACCCGTATCCACCCCCAAAGCCAGCGCCATCGGGTTCTCCTTACTGTTCGCTGCAGATTGGTGTAGCGATTGGGGCCGACACGTCCAGCCTGTTTGCGGCAATTACAAAAGTTGTTCCACCGCCCAGCGCGCTGCGTCGGCTACGGTTTCATCCGGGTCATCTGTCAAACCCTGGGCCGCAGCCCTCAAATTCGGGTGCCCCGAGTTTCCAATGGCGTAAAGCACGTTGCGCACAAACCGGTCGCGCCCAATCCGTTTGATGGGTGAGCCAGAGAACTTCGCTCGGAAAGAAGTATCATCAAGCGTCACCAGCTCTTCCAGCGCAGGCGCCGCCAGATCTTCGCGCGCGGCATAGCGTATGTCACTTGCGGCAACCGCAAACTTGTTCCACGGGCAAGCCGCCAGGCAATCGTCACAGCCGTAGATTCGATTGCCCAGCTTTCCGCGGAGTTCGGGCTCCACAGGGCCTTTATGTTCAATGGTCAGATAGGAAATGCACCGCCGTGCATCTAATTGATACGGGCCCGGAAAGGCGTCCGTGGGGCAGCTGTCCAAACAGGCCCGACAAGACCCGCAGCGATCAATCTCAGCAGGATCTGCGGGTATATCCAAAGTTGAAAAAACAGAGCCTATGAAGGCCCAATTACCCCATTCTCGGCTGACGAGGTTTGTGTGTTTCCCCTGCCAACCCAACCCGGCAGCCTGCCCCAAGGCTTTCTCCGGCACGGGTGCAGTGTCAACAAACACCTTAACCTCGCCGCCCGCCACGGCAATCAGCCACCGCGCCAGGCGCTTCAGTCGCTTCTTGACCAGATCATGATAGTCTTTGTTCTGCGCATAGACAGAAATCGCCCCGTGGCCGTGTTGCTGCAAGACGTCTGTCGGATCATGTTCCGGCGTGTAACTCTCTGCCAGCATGATCACTGATCGCGCCTCGGGCCAAAGGGCCGCAGGATCACCGCGCCAATGCGTCCGCTCCGCCATCCACCCCATCTGCCCATGATACCCGGCGTCCAGGAATGCGGCCAGACGCTCGGGAACCTTTGGAACATCCCACGGGCGGCAGACACGGCACGCAACAAACCCCTCTGCAAGGGCCTGCTGAACCAGCTTTTCCTTCAAATCCGATCCGCTCTTCATCTGGCCAAAAATATCCTCGGGGGGAATCGCGCATCTGCGCGATGGGGGGCAGACAGCCCCCCTGGCGTACCCTATCAGAAATCCAGATCAGCGTAATGGGGCGGCGGCCGGAACCCTGGCACCTGATCCGCCAGAATGGACCGAAATGCCGGTCGAGACTTGATCTTGGCATACCAGTCCTTGACCACCTGGCTGCGGTTCCAGTCCACGTCCGAGATGTAATCCAGCGAAGACAGGTGCGCCGCCGCCGCGAAATCAGCCAGTGTCATCTGGTCACCGGCCAACCACCGGCGGTGATCCAGCAGCCATGCCATATAATCCAGGTGGTACTTGATCGCTTTGGCACCCAGCTTGACATTCTTGCTGTCCGGATAGCCTTGACCCGTCACTTTTTTGTTTACCCGTTCGTACAGCAGCTTCGACGTCACCTCTTGGTGGAATTTGTCGTCAAACCAGCCGACAAGGCGCCGCACTTCGTATCGGGCTTCGGGGCTTTTTGGCATTAATGGCGGTTCGGGACGGGTTTCCTCGATATATTCGCAGATCGCCGCGCTTTCCGACATCATTTGCCCGTCCAGACGCAATACTGGTACTTTGCCCGCAGGGTTTCGGCGCAAAAAGTCGGGGTCTTGCTCCCAGTATCGCTCTTCGACAAGCTCAACCTCAATCTTCTTTTCCGCCAGAGACAGCCGAACCTTGCGGCAATACGGAGAGAGGGGAACATGAAACAGACGCGCCATGGGCTTCCAATCGAACCAGTGAGTACCCGACAGATTTAGCCTTTGCAGGCGATGGGTTTCAATCCTCGAAACAATCTGCGCGACCATCTGCGCGGATGGTGGCCGCCCCATCCAGAATAGATGCCGCCCGCCTTCGCGTTCGCGCCGTCGGGTCAGTGACCGATCTGTTGCGCGGTGACGGCAGAATGGCGGCAATCCGCGCCGCCTGAACCGAGGTAAGCTTTGAAGCGCTGGTGTTGAAATAACGTTGCGCAGCAGCCTCGACCCCAAAAACGCCATTCCCGGTTTCAGCAACATTCAGATAGACCTCAAGGATGCGCTGCTTGCTCCAGAAAATTTCGACCACAGGAGTGATCGAAGTTTCCAGCGCCTTGCGTATCCAACTGCGCCCTTGCCAAAGAAATACGTTCTTTACCACTTGCTGTGTAATGGTCGAGGCGCCGCGATTTCCGCCGTCCTCAAGCGCATCGCGAATGGCCTCTACGTCAAATCCCCAGTGCAGGCAGAAATTTGCATCCTCTGCTGCCACGACCGAACGCGCCATGATCGGGGTCATTTCTTCGATCGGCACCCATTCGCGCTCAACCTTTCCCAATCGACGCCATTCCGACCAGATCGTATGTGTTACAGGTGGGTTCACAACCGAATACAACAGGATTATCGCAAGCAAAGCTCCGGCAGTTGCCGCAACCACACGAGTCAGCCAACGGCGAATCTGGCGCACCGTTGGTGATTTCCTATTGGATGCCTTGTTTTTCTTACCGCTTGATTTGCGGGCTGCTTTCTTCGCCATACCTCAGCTATACGACGCGCGGTCCGGGTTTGAAACGGCCTAAATCGCGAAGGCACGCGCTTCGCGCGGGTGAACAACCGGGCGTGCGGTTTCCACCGACATCGGATCATGACCTGCCAACTCAGGGAACAAGTGCAAGACCTCGCTCTGCGTTTCGCGGTCCGAGGCCGACAACGCATGCCCCGGATAGTAGCTTTCGCTTTTGCCACCATTGGCAATGACGATCTCGTGCTGCTTGAACAAAAGGTGGAAATACTCCACCTCGCCACCTTCCACCCGGGTCACCGATTTTCCGTTGACCAGAGCATGTGCGGGAATCAGCGCTTCAGCGTGCCCGGACAGGTACGAGGCCCGCCAGTCTTCAACCAGCATCCGATGCTGAGGCGAAACAAGCAGCGGACGATCCAGGTCGAATACCCCGGCCTCAAACCGGATCGGGGCCAGCTTTCCTTCGGCCGCCACTACTGTACGCCCAACCCAGATCAAAGGCTGGGGGCCATGATCCACTGTGGTGACCAGATCACCGACTTCAAGATTTTCTACCGCGCGTTCCCCATCCGCGGTCATTATCATCGTGCCCGGTGTGAAACAGGGTGGACCCAGATTGCCGACATTCAGTGGCCCCTGTGTGTTGACGAAGGTGGCTGAAACAAATGTTCCCGGCTGCAGGACCTGACCGTCTGTCGGTGTGAATACCCGAGATCCGTCAGCCAGATAAAACGTGGTGCCTGTATAGGTTACGTTCCCGACGCCCGCCACGTTGATGGTAACAGTGTCCCCCGGCCAGGAATTCGTGACGTCCTGACCGTTGACGGTATCGCCACTTGGCGCATCGATTTCGTTGTCATCATCAGCATCGACTAAAGTGAAACTGCTAACAGCGACTGCCGTTCCCGCAGGCGGCGGGTTTGCTGGATCGAAAGTATAAAACTGATCCTGATACGGTGTTGGCATCCGGTTGCCCCTGTCTGCTTATCATCTGGCGCCTAGATCGGCCCATGATTGTCGCCTGAGTGTGAAGAAAGATTGGCGATTTTCGGATAAACGGGCAAGACCTGCACTGAAACGTCGTTAACATACGAACCCCGCGTGGTGCAAATGACACGCGGGGCCTTGAGAGACAAAAGGTTTCGGCTTATTCCGCCGGAACTGCTTTGGCTTCAACACTCAGCGGGTGGCTGAGTTTGTTCAGCATTTCCTTTGGGCAAACCTGCAGGAAGTTGCCTTTTTCCACATCCCAATGCTGAAGAATATCAGCAGCCTTGCGGCTTTGCGATTCAGCAGCATGGCGCATGATGAGCGTTTTCAGTTGCTCTTCCCAGTGGTCCACAGTGACCGGGCAAGTGACCAGCGTTTCCCTGTTCATCAGCGCCTCGGCCTTGCCTTCGGGATCATACAGATAGGCCATTCCGCCTGTCATGCCTGCACCAAAGTTGGCTCCGATCGCTCCAAGGATAACGGCAACACCGCCGGTCATGTATTCACACCCGTTGGAACCGCACCCCTCGACAACAACCTTGGCGCCAGAGTTCCGGACCGCGAACCGTTCACCGGCGCGACCGGCCGCGAACAGGTACCCGTCGGTGGCCCCATAAAGAACCGTATTGCCAATGATCGTATTGTCATCTGCTTTCAGCGGGCTGACCTGTGGTGGGCGCACGACGATCATGCCGCCGGACAGGCCCTTACCGACATAGTCATTGGCATCGCCCGACACTTCCAGCTTCAGACCAGGGGCCGCAAAAGCTCCCAGCGATTGCCCGGCAGAGCCTTGCAACTTCACATGCAGATGGTCGTCCTGAAAGGTGTTCCGCATCCCGAAATTCTGCACAATATGGCTGGACACACGGGTTCCAACGGTCCGGTGCGTGTTCTGCACGGCATAAGACAGCTGCATCTTTTCACCATCCTTCAGGAACCGGGCCGCATCACGAACGATTTCGGCGTCCAGCGTATCCGGCACCGCGTTGCGCTCTTTGTCGCGGTTGTAGACAATGTTATGTGCCCCATCGACAGTGATCAGCAGCGGATTGAGGTCCAGATCGTCCAGATTCGCCGATCCCCGGCTGACCTGAGCCAACAGGTCGGCTCGGCCGATGATCTCGTCAACCGAGCGCGCACCGAGGCTGGCCAGCAACTCTCGCACTTCCTGGGCATAGAAAGTGATCAGGTTCACCACTTTATCCGCATTGCCGGTGAACTTGGCGCGCAGGGATTCATCCTGCGTACACACGCCCACCGGACAAGTGTTCGACTGACACTGACGCACCATGATACAACCCATGGCGATCAGCGCGGCGGTACCGATGCCGTATTCCTCGGCCCCCATCATCGCGGCCATGACAATGTCGCGCCCGGTACGCAGACCACCGTCGGTCCGCAGGGTGACGCGATCCCGCAGGTTGTTCATCGCAAGAACCTGATGCGCCTCGGTCAGGCCCATCTCCCACGGCAAACCGGCATATTTGATCGAGGTCGCAGGCGACGCGCCTGTACCGCCATTGTGACCCGAAATAAGGATAATATCCGCTTTCGCTTTGGCTACACCGGCAGCAATCGTGCCAACGCCCGAGGACGCAACCAGCTTGACCGTCACCTTGCAGCGCGGGTTGATCTGCTTCAGATCGTAGATCAGCTGCGCCAGATCCTCGATCGAATAGATATCGTGGTGCGGCGGCGGTGAGATCAGCGTCACGCCCTTGGTCGAATGACGCAGGCGCGCGATAAGGTCAGTAACCTTCATACCCGGCAACTGGCCACCCTCACCGGGTTTTGCACCCTGAGCGACCTTGATCTCAAGCTCCTCACACTGGTTGAGGTATTCCGCAGTCACACCGAACCGACCTGAAGCCACCTGTTTGATCTTGGCCGAAGGGTTGTCACCATTGGGTTCAGGCACGAAATGCGCCGGGTCTTCGCCACCTTCGCCACTGTCGGATTTCGCACCGATCCGGTTCATCGCCACGTTCAGTGTTTTATGAGCTTCTGGCGACAATGCGCCCAGCGACATACCTGGTGTGACAAAGCGTTTGCGGATTGAGGTGATCGATTCCACCTCTTCGATCGGCACCGGCTTGCCCAGTGGTTTGAAATCCATCAGGTCGCGCAGATGGATCGGCGGGTTCGATTGCATCTTGGCAGAATACTGTTTCCACAGCTCATACGAGGCCTTGTTGCAGGCCATCTGCATCATGTGCATCGAGGTCGCTTCCCACGCGTGGGTCTCGCCCGACTTACGCGCCTTGTAGAAACCACCGATGGGCAGCACATCCAGACCGCTGTTCCAGCCCTTGGCATGAATTTCCTCGGCCTTGGCCTGAATACCTTTGATGCCTATGCCCGAGATACGGCTGGTCATTCCGGGGAAATACTCGGCCACCATTGCACGGCTGAGGCCAACGGCCTCAAAGTTCAGACCACCGCGATAAGACGAAATGACCGAGATGCCCATCTTGGCCATGATCTTCAGCAAGCCCTGATCGATCGCCTCGCGATAGCGCGCGACGTTTTCGGTCAGGCTTCCGTCCAGCAAACCGCGGTCGATACGGTCAGCCAAAGAATCCTCGGCCAGATAGGCGTTCACCACAGTCGCGCCACAGCCGATCAGAACGGCAAAGTAATGCGGGTCTACACATTCAGCCGAACGGACGTTCAACGAACAGAAGGTCCGCAAACCCTGACGCGTCAAATGGGAATGCACAGCGCTGGTCGCGAGGATCATTGGTATCGCAATCCGATCCTCGCCCGACCGCATATCAGACAAGACGATATGCCCGGCACCGGATCGCACCGCCTCTTCGGATTCGGCTCTGATACGGGTCAAAGCCGCGCTTAATGCGCCTTGACCAGCCTCGAAGCTACAGTCGATTTCCGCCAGCGGCGCATCGAAGTTCTCAACCAGCTTGTCCCATTGCGCGTTACCGACAAAGGGGCTTTCCAGAACCACGATCTCGGTCTGGCTGCTGTCTTCGTCCAGCACGTTCTTGAGGTTGGCAAACCGGGTTTTCAGCGACATCACGCGGTATTCACGCAAGCTGTCGATCGGCGGGTTGGTCACCTGGCTGAAGTTCTGACGGAAAAAATGGCTGAGCGGGCGGTATTGTTTTGACAAGACAGCCGAGGGCGTATCATCACCCATCGATGCCAAGGCTTCCTTGCCGTCTTCCGCCATCGGAGCAAGGATTTGTTCCAGCTCTTCCACCGAGTATCCCGCAGCAATCTGGCGCTTGCGCAACTCGCCACCCGCAAAGATCGGCGCTTCGGCCACACCCGCAAGCGTTTCGTCCAGATCGTTTATCTTGCCAACCCATTCGCCAAATGGCAGCGCGCGGGCCAGTTTGTTCTTGATTTGGGTATCGCGGTACAGCTTGCCCTTTTTCATGTCGACCGCCAGCATCTGACCCGGCCCCAACGCGCCTTTTTCGGTCACGGTAGCTTCGTTGATCGGCACCATTCCGGCCTCGGATCCTGCGATGACAAGGCCATCGCCAGTCACAACGTACCGCATGGGGCGCAGCCCATTCCGGTCCAGGCCGGCGCAGACCCAGCGCCCATCCGTCATCGCCAGCGCGGCCGGGCCATCCCATGGTTCCATCACCGAGTTGCAGTAGGAATACATGTCGCGCCACGCTTGCGGAAGTTCGACCGCCTGCTTGGACCAGCTTTCCGGAACCAGCATGGTTTTTGCCATTGGGGCAGACCGCCCCGCGCGCACCAGCACTTCGAAAACCGAGTCTAATGCCGCAGAATCTGACGAACCACCTGCGATGATTGGCTTGATATCTTCAGCATAGTCACCAAAGGTTCCGCTGGCCATCCGGATCTCATGGCTTTTCATCCAGTTGACGTTGCCCTTGAGGGTGTTGATCTCGCCGTTGTGGGCCAGCATGCGGAATGGCTGCGCCAGCCACCATTGCGGAAACGTGTTGGTCGAATAGCGCTGGTGGTAAATCGCGAATGCCGATTCAAAGCGTTCGTCCATCAGATCGGGATAGAATACAGCGACCTGTTCGGCCAGCATCATACCCTTGTAGATGATCGACCGGCAGGACAGCGACGCAAGATAAAGACCCGAGATACCCGACACCAAGGCCGCTTTTTCGATGCGGCGACGGATGACATAGAGCTCGCGCTCGAAAGTTTCTTCGTCCACACCCTTGGAGTTCGAGATCAGGATCTGCTCAATCTCGGGGCGGGTTGCGTTGGCCTTTTCTCCCAGGCAA
Organism: Ruegeria sp. P8; assembly: GCF_056534665.1. Lineage (NCBI taxonomy): Bacteria > Pseudomonadati > Pseudomonadota > Alphaproteobacteria > Rhodobacterales > Roseobacteraceae > Ruegeria > Ruegeria sp. P8. The sequence continues at coordinate 94,343 of NZ_JBQERC010000011.1, read as the reverse complement.
GTCACATCGACCGGCACGTGTCGCCAGCCATAGATGTAGTAACCCATACGCAGAACTTCGCTTTCGACGATGGTCCGGCACCGCTCCTGCGCGCCGAAATCGGTGCGGGGCAGGAAAACCTGACCAACAGCAATCAGTTCATTCAGCTTGGGTTCATGACCCGTGCGGCGAACCTGATCATAGAAGAAGGGAACCGGAATCTGCACATGGATGCCTGCGCCATCGCCGGTCTTGCCATCCGCGTCCACGGCTCCACGATGCCAGATCGCTTTCAGGGCATCGATCCCGGCATCCACCACCTTGCGCGACCGTTTGCCATCCACGGACACAACGAGGCCTACACCGCACGAAGAATGCTCTTCTGCTTCGGAATAGAGACCATTTTCGGCCATCCACTTGCGTTTTGCTTCTTCTGCCCGCACCCAATCGGCATCATATTTGGTCATTGGCTGTCTCCTTCGTCAGAGGGGGAATACATGGCTTCGACCTCGGCTTTGGTCATTTGCCGACGTTCACCTGCGAACGCGTATCCCTCGGGCTTTTTGTCGATATAAAGTTCAAGTTTCAGCGGGTTACCTGCTGCATTTTCAAACAGGCCAGCCGCCATTTGTGTCTGTCCGTGCATCTCACCTGGCAGCGTGATCCGATACCAGAGCGAGGATCCGCAATCGCCGCAAAAAGCACGTTCTGCCCAGTCGGACGAGGTAAATGTCTTGACCGGGCCCAACGCGGCATAGCCCTCTTTCGCCTGAAACGTCACCAGCATCGAGCTCGTCCACCGACGGCATTGGTCACAGTGACACGCCCCCAGCGCATCCCGCGCTGGTGTAGCTGTTACTGTGACCGCACCACACATGCATTGGCCTTGAAGTTCCGACATTTCGAACCCTCCTGAAAGCTGGGGTTATTCCGCCGCGAAGGCTGCCCTGGCGTTGAACCGGTCGATGATCGCGTCGGCGCAGTCGCGCCCGTCACGGATCGCCCATACGACCAGTGAGGCACCGCGCACAATGTCCCCGATCGCGTACACACCTTCCATTTCGGTTTCCCCGGTCTGGAATGCTGCCCTGACCGTTCCCCATCGGGTGACGGGCAGGTTGGGCTGCCCGAACAGGGTGGGCAGGTCTTCGGGTTCAAAACCCAGCGCCTTGATCACCAGATCGGCGTCCTCGACATAGTCCGCGCCTTCGATCACTTCGGGGGCCTGGCGACCAGATGCATCGGGTTGCCCCAGACGCATCTTCTGCACGATCACGCCGGAAACCTTGTCGTCACCTGTGAATCCCTTGGGCGCACTGAGCCATTCGAATACCACGCCTTCTTCCTCGGCGTTCTGTGTTTCGCGCTGCGAACCCGGCATGTTTGCCCGGTCACGACGGTACAGGCATTTGACTGACGTCGCGCCCTGACGGATCGACGTGCGTACACAATCCATCGCGGTGTCACCACCACCGATCACGACAACCTTCTTGCCCTCGGCATTCAGCCGTCCGTTGTCGAAATCCTCAACAGTGTCACCAAAGCTTTTACGGTTTGATGCCGTCAGGAAATCGATTGCCTTCTCGATCCCGGCAAGACCACTGCCCGGCATGGACAGATCCCTCGACTTGTAAACGCCCGTCGCGATGATGACCGCGTCATGCTTGGCGTGAATTTCCGCGAATTTGGCAGCGTCCACGTCGCAGTTCAAAACGAACTCGACACCGCCGTCAGCCAACAGGTCGTTGCGCCGCTGGACGACTTCTTTTTCAAGCTTGAAGCCCGGAATGCCATACATCAGCAACCCACCCGCACGGTCGTAGCGGTCATAGACCGTGACCTGAATACCGGCCCGACGCAGCATGTCTGCCGCGGCAAGACCGCCCGGCCCGCCACCGATGATGCCGACGCTTTCACGGCGCTCTGTCGCAGGGACCACTGGTTTGACCCAGCCTTTGTCCCACGCGGTGTCGGTAATGTACTTTTCGATCGTGCCGATGGTGACCGTTCCGTGGCCGGATTGTTCGATCACGCAATTTCCTTCGCACAAACGGTCCTGCGGGCAGATGCGGCCACAAATCTCGGGGAAGGTGTTTGTCGCCTGGCTGGTTTCGTAAGCCTCTTCCAGCCGTCCCGTTGCAGTCAGCCGCAACCAGTCGGGAATGTTGTTATGCAGCGGGCAGTGCGATTGACAGTAGGGCACACCGCATTGACTGCAACGGCTGGCCTGTTCTGCCGCTTTCTCGGCGGCGAACTCGGCATAAATTTCGTTAAAGTCTTCTCTGCGGTCATTGGCGGCACGCTTTTCCGGCATGACGCGGTCGATCTGCACAAATTTCAGCATCGGTTGCTTGGCCACGGGTCAGACTCCATGAATTGGCTTGGTTGGATTTCTTTATGCGATGCGCAAACGGATGAAAAGTCATATATGCTGACCTATTGTGAGAATTTTCCACCCGCTCACTCGAAATCTGTGAATTCTTAAAGGAATTTTAGGTACGATTCGGACCTATATGAAGACTTTCCTTTTCCCCACCACCCTTATAGCCATACACCACATAAAAAACGTGGCGGCAGCACGGCAGGGCAGATGAGTCTTTTCCACCTGATTCTCGTGGCAATCATTCAGGGAATAACTGAGTTTTTGCCCATTTCGTCTTCGGGTCACCTGATCCTGCTGCCGAACTTGTCGGGCCTTCAGGATCAGGGTCAGGCCATAGACATCGCGGTGCACGTGGGAACCCTTGGAGCGGTCGTTCTGTATTTCTGGGCGGATGTGAAGCAGGCTCTTGCCGGGGTGCCGCGCGCCCTGACCGGCCGGACAGATACGCCGCAGGCCCGTTTGGCTCTTGGTCTGATCATTGCGACACTTCCAACCGTGATTGCAGGTCTGATTCTGCATCTGACCGGGTTAAGCGAGGCCATGCGTTCGATCGCTGTAATCGGGTGGACGATGCTGGGCTTTGGCCTGCTGCTTTATTGGATTGACCAGAAAGGCCCCCAAAAGAAAGAGGCGTCTGATTGGGGTATTCGCGATGCTTTCGTCATGGGGCTGTGGCAGGTTCTTGCGCTGATCCCCGGAACATCGCGGTCCGGGATCACCATTACAGGGGCACGTCAATTGGGCTATACCAGAGAAGACGGCGCGCGGATTGCCATGCTGATGTCAATCCCAACCATTCTGGCCTCTGGCACACTGCTTGCACTGGATGTGATACGCGACGCTGATGCGCAACTGGCCCGGGATGGGGCCATTGCCGCGGCATTTGCTTTTGTCTCAGCACTATTGGCGCTTAGCCTTATGATGCGACTGCTGCGCAGTGTCAGCTTTACGCCCTATGTGATCTACCGCGTCATTCTGGGCGCAGCATTGTTGTTCATGGCCTACAGCTGATCAGATACGCAGGTTTTTCGCCGAGTTCTGAATGTCGTCATACTGCCCCGATGGGCGGAATTTCCAAAGATATTCCGGCAGCACCGATTCCAGAGTGGTCGGCGCAATGCCTAGGTCCGCAAAGGACTTGGCCCCGTCAGATACCACGTTGTCATGACGCAGATTCCTGACCTGATCGCGGGTCAGAATGTTGTTCGAGAACAGCTGGAAGCTGACGAATTTCGCAATATCCAGCACGCCCGCCATAATCCGGGCAGCAAAGAACGGCAGACCGACAATGATGCGCCGCCGGTGGATCACTTCAAGCATCTGCTGCATCAGGGCGCGGAAGGTTTTCACTTCCGGTCCGCCAAGCTCGTACACGCCCGGCTCTGCCTGCCCCAGAATACCTTTGACCGCTGCCTGGGCCACGTCGTCCACGTAGACGGGTTGGAATTTGGTCTCGGCACCAACCACTGGCAGGAACGGACCCATGCGGGTCATCCCGGCAAATCGGTTATAGAACTGATCCTCGGTACCGAAGATTACAGATGGGCGAAGGATCACCGCATCCGGTATGTGCTTCAGCACACCTGCCTCGCCCAGCGCTTTGGTCCGGGCATAATCGCTGGCCGCGTTTGCATCCGCACCGATGGCCGAAATATGCACCATTCGACCAATGCCCTGCTGTGCGGCCAGGCGCGCAATACGCTCGGCCCCTTCGGCCTGAACGGCATCAAACGCGTTCTTGCCCAGTTCATTCAGCACACCTACGCAGTTCACCACGACATCGGCGCTCTGCATCGCCAGCGCGACCGAGGCGTCATCGCGGATATTGCACAGCACAGGCTCAACCTGTCCCACGACGCCGTAGGGTTTCACGAACATGGCTTCGTTCGGGCGTCGTACAGCCACCCGCACACGCCACCCCTCACTCGCCATACGTCGCGCGATGTAGCGACCGACAAATCCCGATCCGCCATAAATCGTCACCAGTTTCGACATGAGAGGGCTCCTGCTGAGAAATTGCGCTCTAGAACTAACGCTCGCAGGCCAGCCAAACAAGGCACTAATTCGCCGCGCCGGTCATGAAATACTCAGGCCAAAATCTCAGTTCGAAAACCGAATTCAAAAAACTTTCAAAATTCATTCAGAATCCGGTTGACGCCCCCCGCCAGTCAGCTTAAACGCCGCTCCACGACACCTGCCCAGGTGGCGGAATTGGTAGACGCGCTAGCTTCAGGTGCTAGTGTCCGTATGGACGTGGAGGTTCGAGTCCTCTCCTGGGCACCATTACTTCCCCAAAAATATATAAATTCCAAGAACTTAGCGGAAATTTTAGACCTGTAAAGGTGACACAAGAGGTGACGCAATGCCTCTAATCATCTTTGAAGCAGAAGCGATTCTGATCATGGCTAGATACACTGAACAAAAGAACTCCAATGGTGTTTGGTAATTTCGTAGGCGTGTTCCCCAAGACGTTCGAAAGCGCTACCCCAAGCTAAGCAATCGAAACGAACTCGATTTTCTCTCCAAACGAAAGACCCCAAGGAAGCGACTGTTCTGGCTCACAGAAAAGTCACCGAACAAGATAGGTTCTGGAAAAGTGTCAGAAGGGCCGAAAGAGTATTTCAGGTTGATGGGAAAAGACCCCGAAAGCAGGCAGGAAATGGTCGCGCTCGAATAGTCTGTCTGACGTCAGACAGAGGTTGAAAATGCCCAGTCCGAGAACAAAAGGAGGCACCATCATGGCGATGGCGGCGGGATTATCGATAAGGGCGGATATTTCTTTGGTGGCAAATAGCGGCAACTTTCTTCTCCGTTGTTTTGCGACGGAAAAGTGTGCTCCTCAGCAACAGGTACTTTTGATCACTGTCGGTGGAATGAATGCATACCCCGGCAACATTGCAGATCGTTCAGACCTGAGTGGGTAACGCAGAGGTTCGAAATCTGGCAGGCGGTTGCCCGATCTCTTTCTTGAATGCGCGACTGAACGCTGCTTCCGAGGAATACCCACTCAGATCCGCGGCCTCGGCAACACTGACACCTTTCTCTACCAACGCGCTGCGGGCAATCTGCATACGCCATGCAGTCACATATTGCATCGGTGTGATCCCAAGCTTCTCGGAAAACCGCATTGCGAAACTTGTCCGAGACAATGCCGCCCTGTTGGCCAAAGAATCGACACTCCACTGCGCTGTCGGGTCATTATGGAACGCCGTCAATGCGCGGGTAAGATGAACATCGGCGAAACCTGCGAGTTTCCCCCCTGTTCTGGCGGTATCTTCGATATGGCACCGGATAGCCTGCGCAAAAATCGCCTCTGACATCTTCAGCGCAATCAAATCACCTCCAAAACGGCCGAACCCTGCCTCGGACCCTATCACGCGCAACGTCGCTTCCAGCCAATCGCTGGCCTCGGCGCCATAATCCCGGATGACAATGCTTGGCGGCAATCGGTCAAGCAACAGATGCCTTGATCCTTCGGCTAGTGAAAAATGACCACAAATCAGCTGGTTTTCCATGTTGGGGTCGTTGCCGCCATACACCAGAACACCCTTACCATCATAGCCGGACCTTTCCAGCACGTCATCCAGCGGCAAGGCGTCTTCCGGGCCCGAAACACGACAATTCAACGTATGCGCCGCCCCGTGTGGAACCAGGACAAGATCGCCTTTGGTAAGGCGTAGCGCCCGATCTTCTCCTGCGACGCGCACTACGCACTCACCGCGATGTACATAGTGGAACCGGGCCACGTTCTGAAACGCCGGCACCTGGATCCCCCAGGGCTGTTCGCTAAGGCTGGTGCGGAAATACAGTGTCCCCTTGAGCGACAGGCGGGTCAGAATATCACTTAGCAGATCAAGCATGGTTGCTGATATTACCAAGAGTTCGATATCTGTCTACATGTTCGAACGATAGGGCATGTCTTCTGGACGGCAGGTAATTCAAAGACAAGGCAAACTGTACGCATATCAGGGCTTCAATCAACTTTGGAGATTCCAGATGAAAACCGTTTTCCTTTCTGCTGCTCTTGTCGTCGTCGGCTATGCTGCTGTTGCAGATGAGAACAAGATGAACGATCTTGAAATCGCGCATACAGCGTATACTGCCGGTGAAATCGACATCCGCTATGCGCATCTTGCTCTTGCTGTGTCCGACAATAACGACGTTCGGGATTTTGCGAACACAATGATCCGTGATCATGCGGCCGTGAACCAAGCTGCAGGGGCGTTGATCCAACAACTGAATGTAACGCCCCAGGACAACGCCCTCAGCCAGGCCCTGGTTAAAGGTTCGGTCGAGAAACGCGATGAGCTGAGCGGGCTGCGCGGTAAAGCCTTTGATTGCGCCTACGCTCAGAATGAGCTCGCTTATCATCAGATCGTGAACAAAACGGTTGAGGACGAGTTCATCCCCAACACCACCGTTGAGCCGCTCACCAACCTGCTGCAGGATGCTCTTGCCACATTCAAACAGCATGAAGGCCACGCCGAACAGATGGTGTCTGGGCTGGATTGCGGCTGATGGCTGTACTGTCACGCAGAAAGTTTGGTGCCGTACTGGGTGCGGCACCGCTTACTCTTCTGGCTGGCGCATTGGGTGCGTCCGCCGGGGCAACCAGCCATCAGATTTCTATTCGCAAATTCAAGTTCGCGCCTGAGAAACTCGAAGTTTCGGTCGGTGATGAGGTGATCTGGACCAATCTGGACATCGCGCCTCACACCGCAACGGAACAAAAGATACAAGACTGGGACACCGGACCGCTAGAGCGGAACGAAAAGGCAGCCGTGGTATTCGACAAACCCGGGGTTTATGCCTATTTCTGCGTGTTTCACCCGCATATGAAGGGGGCTATCGTAGTGAAAGATTAATCAGCGGCTACACGCGGGAAACTGAGCGTCGCCGTGCTTTGATTTCTTCATCAGAGTCACCTCATTCATCCGTTAAAAACCTACTTCCAAACGCCCCAAATTTTCGGTGAGATTACCACCCGGCGCGTTTGGTAATACGATTACAACAACATCAGACCACACTCATCACTCAGCAATCAGACACCCGCAGACGAGTGCCAGGCAATTGAGTATTTCAATGGCTTTCCGACAATTGCCCCCGAGAACGAGGGGGTCAAAACCTCGGGGAATGTCGGTTTGCATGAGTGGTTGTGGCAACCATAGGCCGTGCAAGGTGATGGCGTGGACCGTGTCCCGGCTTGGGAATGGATCAGCTTGTGGTTTCCGTGCAGGTGCCGTGATCCTCGAAGACTTCGGTTCCGTGCGCCGAAAGCTCATATGTCATTTTTGACAGATGCAGACTAAGTGTCCAAACATCCTTGCCCGCAATATGCAGGAACGTCACGCCGTCCAGCCCGTGCAGAACGGTGGCGTCACCTTCTGTTTTGTGAAAAACGACGGTTCCCTTGTCACTTTCTGCCGGGCGTTTGGCAATAATTTCCTGACCGTCGACATCCGATACACATGTAAAGACTTGTTGCCCTTCAGCAGCTGCGACATTGGCGGTCAGAGCAAGAGTGGTAGCGAACTTGGCTATCTTCATTTCATTGGTTCCAGTTCTAGGGACATATTGATCTATGCGCAGCGCCTTCAGGTGCACTGGTTGGTCACCGCAGGGTTATTGTGTTGAATTCGGGCCTTCAGGATGTTTTCTGCTTTGGCCTTCTTAAGAGGATTACGGGTCTATTTCCCCACGATCAGCTGGTGGGTGCGGTCTCTGAAATCACAGATTTGAATCGATGTTTCTGGATGCGATTTTGCGAAAAACGACCAAAAGTTCACGGTTGTTTACTCCACCAGCTTGGAACGCGTTGCCGACTTTGGCCCCAAGATTGTGGCCGGAAATTGGAGTAAATTTGGTTTATGCTGCGTTTATGCCTCAATTTTGGCGACGGAGAGCGACCGCTATTCAACTTATTGTTATATTGAAGAAAAATGTCGATCACAAAGGCGTTAGATTCCGATTTCCGTGGCGGAACCCTTGGTACCCTACGCCCTGTTCAGTGATGTGAATTGTGGCGCGGCTTTGAAACCCAAGCCGTCTATGGCATTTGCCAAGCGAATCCCTACGCCGCCCGCATTCCGAGGCGTGATGGTGTTCGCAAAAGGGCCATTACGGTTCAGTCGCCGCTGTTACGACAGATGGGCCATGAATGCCTCGACCACACGCTCATACACATCGCGCTTGAAGGGCACGATTTCCGCGATCAGCTGGTCGGGCTCTTGCCATTTCCAACGGGTAAATTCCGGGTGATCAGTTTCAATGTTGATCTGATCGTCGGCGCCGGTGAAGCGCAGCAGGAACCATTTCTGTTCCTGCCCGCGATAGCGACCTTTCCAAATGTGGGGCACGATGTCATGGGGCAGGTCATAGGGCAGCCAGCCCTCGGTTTCGGCGATGATTTCGACCAGATCAGCCGTGACCCCGGTTTCCTCCCACAGCTCTCGCAGGGCTGCGTCGCGGGGATCTTCGCCCTTGTCCACACCGCCCTGCGGCATTTGCCAGGCGTCTTGTGGGCCGTCGTTTCGCATACCCACAAAAACCCTCCCCTCGGCATTCATCAGCATCAGCCCGACGCAGGGGCGATAGGGCAGTTTGGCGATTTCTTCGGGGGTCATGCGCGGCCTCATCGGGTTGTTCCGCCCACCTCTAGCAATCACCGGCGCCACAGCAAAGAGGGTGACGTGGGGTTTCGCGTGACAAAGTTGACGCGAACGTCAATCTAGCGGGCAAATTCTGGAGGGAGAGTTCCGCCATGACTGCGTACCCGAATATGCTGGCCCCGCTGGATCTGGGCTTTACCACGTTGAAGAACCGCGTGCTGATGGGCTCGATGCATACGGGGCTTGAGGAAACCGGCGACTGGAACCGGGTGGCCGAGTTCTATGCCGACCGGGCGCGGGGCGGCGTGGCACTGATGGTGACGGGTGGGATAGGTCCGAACCTTGAAGGCTCGGTCCTGCCGGGGGCCTCGATGATGGTGAGTGAAAAGGACGTGGCGCACCATTCCATCGTGACGCAGCGCGTACATGACGCAGGCGGCAAGATCGCGATGCAGATCCTGCACGCAGGTCGTTATGCCTATGGGCCGAAATGCGTGGCACCCAGCCCGGTGAAATCACCCATCTCTCCGTTCCCGCCCACTGAGCTGGATGAAGAGGGCATCGAGAAGCAGATCAGCGATATCGTCAACGCCGCCGTACTGGCGCAAAAGGCAGGTTATGACGGGGTCGAGGTCATGGGGTCGGAAGGGTACTTCCTGAACCAGTTCCTTGTGACCCATACCAACAAGCGCACCGACCGCTGGGGCGGGTCTTATGAGAACCGGATGCGTCTGCCGATCGAGGTGGTGCGCCGCACGCGCGAGGCGGTGGGCACCGATTTCATCATCATCTACCGGCTGTCGATGATCGATCTGGTACCCAACGGATCGACCCATGACGAGGTGGTGCAACTGGCGCAGGAGATCGAAAAAGCCGGGGCCACGATCATCAACACCGGCATTGGCTGGCACGAGGCGCGAATCCCGACCATTGCCACCAGCGTGCCGCGCGCAGCCTTTGCCTGGGTGACCAAGAAGCTGATGGGCAAGGTGGGGATACCGGTGATCACATCGAACCGGATCAACACCCCCGAGGTGGCCGAAGAGGTTCTGTCGACCGGTTGCGCCGACATGGTCTCGCTGGCCCGCCCGATGCTGGCGGATGCGGATTTCGTGGCCAAGGCGATTGCGGGTGAGGCCGCGAAGATCGCGCCTTGCATTGCCTGCAATCAGGCCTGTCTGGATCACACGTTCAGCGGCAAGCTGACCTCGTGCCTCGTGAACCCGCGCGCCTGTCATGAGACCGAACTGGTGATTGAACCGGCCAAAACGCGCAAATCCATTGCCATTGTGGGCGCAGGTCCTGCCGGACTGTCGACCGCAATGATTGCGGCCCAGCGCGGCCACGATGTTACCCTGTTCGACCGCGCTGATGAGGTCGGCGGGCAGCTGAACATGGCCAAGCAGGTGCCGGGGAAAGAAGAATTCTGGGGACTGGTCGACTGGTACCGTACCATGATGGATGATCTGGGCGTGACTGTCGAACTGAACCGCGAGGCAGGCGCAGATGACCTGACCGGCTTTGACGAGGTGGTCATCGCCACCGGCGTCAGCCCACGTGATCCGCAGATACCGGGGCAGGATCGGGACAATGTGGTGAATTACATCGACGTGCTGCGCGGCAAGGCCGAGGTTGGCAAGTCTGCTGCCGTGATCGGGGCCGGTGGCATCGGCTTTGATGTGTCCGAGTTCCTGCTGGAAGAGGGTCACAGCGCCACGACCGACCTGCCGCTATGGATGAAGGAATGGGGCGTGACGGACCCGGCTGAGCACCGTGCAGGGTTGGCGCCCGAGGGGCCGCAACCCAGCGCCCCCGCACGTCAGGTCACCCTGTTGCAACGCAAGAAACAGGCGCATGGCAAGGGTTTGGGCAAAACCACTGGCTGGATTCACCGGGCAACGCTGAAGATGAAGAACGTCAATTTCGTGGGTGGCGTGAATTATGAACGCATCGACGATGACGGCCTGCATGTCAGCTTTGGCGAAGAGCGCGCGGACCCGACGGTAATCGCGGCCGATACCATTGTGTTATGTGCCGGTCAGGTGTCCGAACGGTCACTGGCGGACGCGCTGATCGAGCGGGGCATCACCCCCCATGTGATCGGGGGTGCGGATGTCGCCGCCGAGCTGGATGCCAAGCGCGCGATCAATCAGGGCACGCGGCTGGCGGCGAAGTTCTGATCGCCCCGGTTTAGCGTTTCCTAGTCGGACAGCGCGAGTTTTGCACCCAGAGCGCCAAAGGCCGTTGCAAAACTCCGCCTGATCCACGTCATCACCGTTGGACGGCGGATCACATAGTCGCGGGCCAGTGCGGCGCAGCCCCCGTATCCGACGAAGACAACAAAGGTCATGCCCATAAAGGCCAGGGCCAGCTGGATCAGCGCACCCCCTGCGTTCGCCGTGTCGGCTGGCAGGAACTGCGGCAGAAACGCCAGAAAGAACAGCGACAGCTTGGGGTTCAGCACGTTGATGAGCGTTCCGGTGACGGCAATCTTAAAACTGCTTTTCGCGGTCTTGTCGGCGGTGACATCCAAGGCGCCGCCACTCCTGAGGATGCCCCACGCCATGTAGAAAAGGTAAATGACACCAAGGTATTTCACGAGCTGAAACGCCACGGCACTGGTGTGCAGCAATGCGGCAAGCCCGACGATACTGGCCACGGCAGCGGGAACGATTCCCACTGTGCATCCGACCGCGGCGGCAACGCTGGCCCGGAAACCGCGGCCAAGGCCAACGGCCAGTGTGTAGATGACACCGGTGCCTGGCAGCAGCACGACGATCATGGATGTGATGAAGAATTCCAGTGACATTCAAACCCCCTGCAAATGCGCGCAGGGTCGCGAACATCCGCGAAGATGTAAATAGCGATCGGTCCGGGAACAGGGGTTGCGGCCCGGTGTCGCCGCTGGGCGGGGTGGTGAAACTTGGCTTTGAAAAGGGTTTTCGGGGTACCGTGTCCCCGGCCAAAACACCGGGACAGGGCAACGACGATGAAACCGGATTTCCTGACCCCCTCTGTCGTCACAAAAATGCCATTCTAAGATGAACAGAAACGTATGATTGCGTGGAAAACGCAGTATCGCAGGCGTCGGGGCCGGTTTGGAAACCACTGTTTCTGCGTTTCTCATACGCAAACGATCCGATTCAAATCCCTGATATTATCCCATGTATGCCCCGATTCCGCCCAGATTCAGAGCGATAGTCGGGTTGGAAATCAAGATCTGGGGAACGAGAATGGACCGACTGACCGAAATGGAAGCCTTCGCCAACGTGGTGGACCAGGGTGGCTTCACCGATGCGGCCAAGAAGATGGGCATCTCCAAATCGGCCGTGTCCAAACACGTCTCGAGCCTCGAAGCGCGTCTGGGAGCCCGGCTGCTGAACCGCACCACGCGCCGGGTGTCGCCGACAGAAATCGGCCTGGCCTATTATGACCGCGCGCGTCGCGTTCTGAATGATGCGGGTGAAGCGGATTCGCTGGTCACATCGATGCAATCGGCCCCGTCCGGACTGCTGCGCATCAGCGTAGCCACGGATTTCGGTGTCAATCACCTGTCGCCGGTCCTGTCCGATTTCCTGGCCGTCTACCCCGACATCACCGTGAACATGGTGCTGAACAACCGCTATGTCGAACTGATTTCCGAAGGATTTGACGTGGCCGTGCGCATCGGTGAGCTGGAAGACAGCACGTTGCGCGCCCGCAAGCTGACCGAAACGGTCAAACGCATGGTCGCCGCGCCCAGCTATATCGAACGGTTCGGGCGCCCGCAGAAGATCGACGATCTGAACGAACACAAGTTGCTGCACTATTCCAGCCAGTCGTCAGGCAATGTCTGGAAGCTGACCGCACCGTCCGGTGAAAAGCGTCAGGTGCGCACCGCGGGCTGGCTAAGCGTGAATGACGGCCAGTCGCTGCTGAACGCAGCCATCTCGGGGCTGGGGATCGCATATTTGCCCAGCTATCTTTATGCCGAAGCGTTGAAATCGGGGCGGGTTGTCGATGCCATGCCGTCCCTGCCGGACGAGGTACAGGGCATTTACGCAGTTTATCCGCCCGGCCGCTTCACACAACCCAAAGTACGGGCCTTCATCGATTTTCTGGTCGACGCATTCGAAGACAAAAGCCCGATGGATTGGTAGTTTCTCCCTGAAGACCTACCTTTGGCCCGCATGTTAAAGTGCGGGCCTTTTTTTATGAACCGATCACTGTCAGGCCGATGGATCGCGCGGAAGAGCGTAGGCTTTCCATCAACACGTTCTGACCCGGCGGCGGCGTTTCGGCATTGCGCGCCAGCAATGCGATATCGCGATTGGCATTGGGAATGGACAGCGGGCGCAGCCGCACTTCGTCGCGGTAAATGCCCTGTCTGCGGGCAAACAGATCCGGCAGAACCGCGACCCCGACCCCCGAGGCCGCCATCAGGACAATGGAATCAAGCGTTGTGCCTTCATATTCATCCGAAACCACACCGCCGCATTCCGCTGCCAGCGCATAGACGATGCGCGACAGGCGGTGGCTTTGGTCAAGGGTCAGGAACAGCCGGTTCTGCAAGTCGGCGGCACTGACGCCTTGTGGGTCCTGCGCCAGAACGTCGTCAACGGCCACCGCGACCCAGAGGGGTTCGTTGAACAAGCGGTGCTGCACGGTATTGGGGTGATCTTCAGGCGTTGACAGGATCAGATCAAACCGACCGGATTTCAGGCCCTGTTCCAGATCGCGGGTGTTTTCCTCGCGCACGACAATGCGTAATCCGGGGCGCAGGCGGTGCACCTCTTTGATGGCTTGCGGCAAGAGGTACGGCCCGATCGAAGGCAAAACGCCCAGTCGCAACCTTCCTCCGACAGGCATATCGTTGGTCATGGCGTGGCGCAGGTCCTTGACCTCGGCAAGGATCTTTTGCGCGCGCGAGATGAACTCTTCCCCCTTTGTCGTCACCTGAATTCCGCCGCGGTTGCGGTCAAAGATCCGAATGCCAAGCTCTTGTTCTACGGTTGCAATTTGCGCCGACAGGCTGGGTTGGCTGACATTCAGCACCTCGGCGGCCAAACTGAACCGCCCGAGGCGGCTGACCGTGACGATGTATTCCAGTTGGCGCAAGGTTGGACGCATTTCATACCCTGAAACTATGTTAAACTTAAAAAGATAGTATTTGGCGAAATCAATTTTGCAAGGCACCTAGCCCTGAAACGAGGGATCAGGAGTCAAGTATGCCCGGAGTGATCGAGACGCTGTCCAGCAATCTGCTGGTGCCCACCATTTTGTTTTTTGCCCTAGGGCTTCTGGCGGCTTTTGTGCGCAGTGATTTGTCTATCCCCGCGGGCGCGGCCAAGTTCATGTCGCTTTACCTGCTGCTGGCCATCGGGTTCAAAGGCGGTGCCAGCCTGGCCGCGCATGGCATCCACCTGCAACTGTTCCTGACCCTGCTGGGCGGCGTGGCCCTGTCCTTTACCATCCCCTTCGTGGCCTTTGCCCTGCTGAGGGTTATGACACGGCTGGATGCGTTGAATGCAGCGGCGGTCGCAGGGCATTACGGCTCGATTTCGATTGTCACCTTTGTCACCGCCACCAGCCTGCTGGATCTGGTGGGATTGACCCATGACGGGTTCATGGTGGCGGTTGCGGCAGCGATGGAGGTGCCGGCCATTCTGTCGGCGCTGTGGCTGGCGCACAAGACCGGCGGCAATGGCGTCAAGGATGACAAGCTGTGGCGTGATCTACTGGCCAATGGATCGATTGTGCTGTTGACCGGGGCGTTCCTGATCGGGGCCATAACCGGGGGTGAAGGCATGCAGATGATCGCGCCTTTCATCGTCACGCCCTTCACTGGCATCCTGTGCCTGTTCCTGCTGGATATGGGGCTTTCGGCGGGGCGCAGCCTGATCAGCAATCGCGACAAACTGTCGGTTGGCCTGTTCGCATTTGGCGTATTGATGCCCCTGATCGGCGCGCTGATGGCCTGGGCCGTCGGTGCGGTGATCGGATTGCCGCAAGGCAGCCTGTTCCTGTTCATGGTGCTGTCGGCCTCGGCGTCTTATATCGCGGTTCCGGCCGCCATGAAAATTGCACTGCCAAATGCCGAGGCCGGGATTTATCTGACCCTGTCGCTGGGTGTGTCGTTTCCGTTCAACATCACGGTCGGATTGCCGCTGTACCTGTGGTGGGTCAGTTGACGAGCAAGACCGCCTCGACCCGGCGGTTCAGCTCGCGCCCTTCGGAGGTTGCGTTCGAGGTGAGCGGGGACAGATAGCCGACGCCCTGCGCCTCGATCCGGTCGGCAGCCACACCATGCGCATCAATCAGACGGGTGCGGACCGACTCGGCCCGGCTTTTGCTGACCGCGATATTGGCCTGCAACGCGCCGGTGTCATCGGTATGCCCCACCAGCGCCAGGCGCATCTTGGGGTTTTCGGCCAGATACCCGGCCAGCAGGGTCAGAGAGGCGTATGTCCCTTCGCCCAACGCAACCTCACCGGTTGGGAAATGCAGATCGTCCAGTATCACGTGACCCGATGTTGCCAGCGCCTCAATCAGCCCGCCCGACCCCTCGACTGCCTGTTCGATCACGACCGGAACAGGGTCCGGTGCATTCTGGGGTGTGACGCGGATCATCTGGACATACCCGTCCGGGGGGTTGCGGCTGACCAACAGGCTGAGGGCAACAGGCCCCTTGGTGGCCGACAGGAACCGGTAATCCTGAATGGCGACATACATATCCGGGGTCGGAACGACCTCGGTGCCAAAGCGGAAATCGAACCCGCCACAGGCGCGGGCATCACATTCGAACAGAATCTTGTAGCCCTGCGCCTCGATCTGGTCGCGCAGCGGGGTCAAAAGCTGGAGGGTTGTGCTTGAGCCCGCCTGAAGCCGCCACGTGTAGCGTTCAACCCGGCCTTCGAGGGTGTCAGCAGGCACCGCGCCATTCGCGAAAGGCCCCGTTGGCAGGTCATAGCTGTCCAGCGGCGAGGTGCGGTCGCTGATCTGGCGGGCGCTGGCTGGAAGGGTCAGGTCCTGCGCCAGAACCGGCCCAGCCAGCAGCGTGGCAATGAGGGCGGCTGATCGGATCATCGAAACTGCGCGTGATACTCGGGGTTGGGCACCATTGCCGTGGCACTGGCCACCCGGTTGGACATGTTGAAGAACCCGGCGACATTGGCAATGTCCCAGATATCGCGGTCGGTAAAGCCTGCATCGCGCAGCTTCTGGCGGTCGGGTTCTTCGATCTCGGCGCTGGCGGTGGTCATTTTGGCGGCAAAGTCCAGCATCGCGCGCTGCCGGGGCTCGATCGGGGCAACGCGGTAATTCATCACCAGCATCTCACCCAGTTGCGGGTTGCCTGAAAGCTGCCGGACCGCCGCGCCGTGTGCGACCAGACAGTAGAAGCACTTGTTGATCGACGACACGACCACGGCGATCATCTCGCGTTCCAGCTTGGACAGGCCGCTGTTGGCCAGCATCAGATCGTTATACATCGCCGTGAAAGTGTTCAGCTTGTCGATATCGAAGGCGTTTGCCTTAAGCACATTCGGCACCATGCCCAGCTTTTCGACACAAATATCGAAGTATTTCTGCGTTTCCGGCGGCAGCGGATCGACCATGGGCAGGTTCAGCGCGGTGGGCATGTCTTTCTGTGTCATGGCGACCCCTTTTGTTCAGACAAGGTGACGGTAATGGTATTCACTGGCGATCTCCATCCCGAGGGCGCGATAGAGACCATTGGCACCTTCATTGGCCTTGGTGCAGATCACACTGAAGGTTTGAGCACCGTTGTCACCTGCCCAAATCGCCGCGGCGCGCATGGTCCACTGACCCAGCCCCTGACGGCGGTGCGCGGGCAGGATTTCAAGCGCATGTAGCATCGCGACATCGCCATGCATCGCCACGAAGGCTGCGCCGCTGGGTTGGTCGTTGTGGCGCAGCAGCAGACCGGTTTTGGGACCCTTCGCGCGCTCCATCACCGCCAGACGTTCGGGCCCGATCCCACCAGCCGCCCAGATTTCGCGCATGATTTCAAGCGGCTCCCAGACCGAAAACACCATGACCGGAGGGATCGGCTGATCGGTGAGGTGAGAGACGGGGCACGTATAGATGTTGACCGGATCAAGGATGTCATATCCCCGTTGCGCCAACTTTGCATCCAGCGCCTCATCCCCCGGACGCAGGCAGAAGATGGATTTCTGCCCCATGGCCTGCATCGCGGCCTCGGCCGCGTCGATATCGGCATCACTGGCCGGGGCCAGCGCATTGGCTGCAGAAACACGCGAGCCGCCGCCCTGCCCTTCGCGCAGCTGAAACGGCCCCAGCCTGCGATACCGCGCGGCAGGCCATGTGCCGTCGACGATGCCCGCCCAGTCGCCGCTCAAAGCGCAAGCTCTTTCGCCAGACGGGTCATGGCCGCGTCAATCCGACTGCCATCGGTGCCGCGCACCACCACGTTGGCCCCGAAGGCCCCGTTGATCTGAAACGGATAGCAGCCGATGGACAGATCGCTGAAATCCTCGGCCAGCGCGGACAGGTTTGCGGCGATATCGCCTTCGCCCCGGTCCACGCGCAGGGTTTGCGACAACAAGGGGCTGCCACCGGTCAGTGTGGGCAGGACGCTGGCGACCATGGCCTGAAACACCAGCGGTACCCCGGCCATCACATGCACGTTCTTCAGGGTGAAACCCGGCGCTGTCGAGACCGGATTGTCGATCAATGTCGCGCCATCCGGGATACGCGCCATGCGCAGGCGGGCGGCGTTCAGTTCCAGCCCGGATTTGTCGTAATGCGCCTGCAACAGCGCGCGCGCGTCGTCGCGAACGTCAATCGGGGTGTCAAAGGCGCGCGCAATACAATCGGCGGTAATATCGTCGTGGGTCGGGCCGATGCCACCGCTGGTAAAGACGGTGTCGTGGCTGTCAGACAGAGCTTTGACCGCCGCTTCGATGGCGGGGGCGTCATCGCTGACGATGCGGACCTCTTTCAGATCGATGCCGTGTTTTGCCAGCTCCTGCGCCAGATAATGCATGTTTGCATCGCGGGTGCGGCCCGACAGGATTTCATCACCGATCACCAGCATTGCTGCGGTTGGATTGGCCATGGCGCGGACTCCTCTTGATCGTCTTCAGGGGCAGGTATAGGCCGTGAGACATGCGTTTTGGAACCCCTCTTGTCCCCGCCCGCCTGATCCGTCGCTACAAACGCTTTCTGGCCGATTGCCGTTTGGAAGACGGGCACGAAGTGACCGCCCATTGCGCCAATCCGGGATCCATGATGGGGCTGGCCGAACCGGGCCAGTTGATCTGGCTTGAGCCCAATGACGACCCGAAGAAAAAGCTGAAATTCGGCTGGCGGCTGGTGGATCACGAAAACGGGCATTTCACCGGGGTCGATACTTCCGTCCCGAACCGCGCCCTGCGGGCAGCGCTTGAGGCGCGCGAGATCCCCGAGCTGGCTGCTTATGACACTGTCCGGCCCGAGGTGAAATACGGGCAAAACAGCCGTATCGATTTCCTGCTGAGCGGCCCCGGCCTGCCAGATGCCTATATCGAGGTCAAAAGCGTGACGCTGTCCCGCCAGCTCGGTCTGGCCGAGTTCCCCGACAGCGTCACCGCCCGCGGCACCAAACATCTGGGCGAGCTGGCACAGATGGCAGCGCAGGGGCACCGGGCGATCATGCTGTACCTGGTGCAACGCACCGATTGCAACCGGTTCACGCTGGCCGCGGATATCGACCCGGCCTATGCGGCAGCGTTCGAGGCGGCGCAGGCGCAAGGGGTAGAGCGGATGATTTGCGGGACGCGGATTTCGCCGGATGGGGTTTGGGTTGACGTCAGTACCTTTCCAGTAATCAACCAGCATGACCCTGGCCTGCTGACCTAGCCCAAAAATGCGCGCGATTGACTAATGCGCGCGATTGTCTAAGGAGCACTGATTGAGACTGATTGGTGCGCGTCTAAGACGCAGCAACCGCTTGTGCCATGAGTTTCAAATGCCTCATATCTGTACCGCAGCACCCTCCTATCACTGAAATTGACGGGTTGTTATGCACGACGTCCGCAATCTCTTGCCCAAGCACATGGGGGTCACCTTCGTCTAATTCCTCGGCCTCATCCAGTTCCGCATGAGAGCAACTTGATGCGTTTGCGACAACGCCTCTTAGTCTTGGATGGCGATTTAGCGCATCGGAAAAGTGGGTCGGATGGGCACAATTGACCATGAAGAACTGCGCAGCCGCATCCGTGGCGACATCGATTTGATCCAGCGCGTCGACAAGCTTTGTTCCATCAGCCAGACACCCGTCGGTTTCAACAACCAATGACATCACTATCGGTAGTCCAAAATCCTGCGCAGCCAGAATGCAGCCCGCTGCTTCGCTAGGTCTGTTGAACGTATAAGCTGTCACCAAGTCGACACTGGTTTGTTTCAAAACGGCAAGCTGCGCACTGTGATACCGACGGGCATCATCGATCGACATGGCCGGAACGTCCGCATAGGGATCGTGGCGTGGGCCGACGCAAGCGGAAACCAAAACGTCATCTCGACCAGCGCTCTGACGCACGTCTTCCATTAACGCGACAGCATCCCGGTTTATTTCATCCAGTTGTTCGGCATCGTAACCCAGAGGAGCAGCCCGATCGGCATTGGCCATCCAAGTCGGTGCATCAAGTATGCAACCCACCTCCATCTCGCCCGCCAACTGAACAAGCGCGTGCATCTGACCTGCAAGGACAGAACGGGTTTCTGGGTTCTCTAGCAATGGAAATGAGGCAAATCCCGGCAAATCTATGCCGTGGTTAAAGATCAGATCCGTGCCAGTTCCGGCAAAAACCAAATACTTCTTGTCTGTCTCGTGCGGGAGCTGTCGTGGCACTTCAGTGCGCTCCTTAGTTGTTGGAGTTCATCGCAACAATAACAGGGCAGAGGCTGTCTGTGAAATTTGCTGTGTAAACTGAACAAACACCAAACCGTTATGCGTCAACGCAATGGTCGATGGGTCAAACCGGATTTGAAACCTAACTGCAGTTCAAGTTCTTGAACTCTCGTGGTTCTGCCCCATGTGCCGCCTGATACACTGCGCCCTCTGGTACTTTCTGCACAAGCAGCGTAAAAGAAGTGCCGCGCGTAACAATTGGAGCTTTGCGTCGATGAAAGAGCATCGTGGCCGCCTGACCAAGGACGGTATCCGCATCTATGAACAGGGTGATTTTGCCGGGATGCACGCGGCGGGCGCTCTGGCGGCGCGGATTCTGGATGACATTGCCGCGCATGTCTTTCCCGGTCAGACCACGGGTGCGCTTGACGGGCTGATCACGCAGATGGTCGAGGATGCGGGCGCGACCTCGGCCACGATCGGCTATAAGGGGTATGAACACGCCAGCTGCATCAGTGTGAACCATGTGGTCTGCCACGGCATTCCCGGTGACAAGAAGCTGAAGGATGGCGATATCCTTAACATCGATGTGACCGTCATCGTGGATGGCTGGTTCGGTGACACCTCGCGCATGTATGTGGCGGGCAAGCTGCCGCGCAAGGCCGAGCGTCTGATCCAGGTAACCCATGACGCGCTGTTCAAGGGCATCGAGATGGTCAAACCGGGCAACACGTTCGGCGATATCGGCCATGCCATTCAGGCCTATGTCGAAGCGCACCGGATGAGTGTTGTTCGCGACTTTTGCGGGCACGGTCTGGGCCGCGTGTTCCACGCACCGCCGAATGTGCTGCATTATGGCCGCCCCGGCACAGGCGCGGTTCTTGAGGAAGGCATGTTCTTTACCATCGAGCCGATGGTCAATCTGGGCCGCCCCGAAACCAAGACGCTGGCCGATGACTGGACCGCTGTGACCCGCGACAAGTCGCTGTCGGCACAGTTCGAGCATTCGGTGGGCGTAACGGCGAATGGGGTCGATATCTTTACCCTGTCACCGGGCGGCAAGTTTCACCCGACCTATTCGTCCTGATCGGCGACCTGTTCGCGCAGGAGTTTCAGCAGCATCGTCTCAGCCCCCCAAGGGGTAACCGCATCGTGGATGAACACCGGCGCGCGCAGGGGGTTGGGGTCAGGTTTCGTCGTGACCTCGGCGTCGCGGGAGACTGTCCAGACAAAGGGTGTCAGAGCATGGTCCATGGCTGCACCCTAGCACAGTTGGGGGTCAGAGTCCCAACAGCGGGTGCGCCTGTGACATATCCGTGATCACCTCGGCCCCAAGATCGGCCAGCCTGTCACCACCGCCATGCGGCGCGTAGGCCAGACAGCGCATATTGGCCCGGATTGCGGCCGTAACGCCATTGTGGCTGTCCTCGATAACCACAGGGACCTGTGCGCCAAAATGTTCGGCCGCCAGTTGAAACATCTTTGGATCAGGCTTGCCGGTGCCCAGCACATGGGCCGAGAACATCACATCTTTGAACCGGTCCCAAAGCCCGTTCTGGCCCAGCGTGATCTGCATCTTGTCCGGGCTGCCGTTTGAGGCCACGCAATAGGGGATGCCCTGCTGATCCAGCGCCGCAAGCAGGTCCGCGACGCCCGGCACCAAGGGCACACCGGCGCGCAGGCGGTCGTAGGTTTCGGCATAGACCTGATCAATCCAGTCTTCGGGCAGATCAGCGCCCATTCCACGCGCCTTGTCGCGCACCCCAACCATGGTTCCACCCACAAACAGGGACATGCATTCGGGCAAGGTCAGGTGCAGGCCATAGCCTGCCAGATTGTCCGCCAGCACCTGGTTCGAGATCACCTCGCTGTCGACCAGAACGCCATCGCAATCGAAAATGACCAGATCATGCACTTTGAGCACCGTTCCGCATCAATGAGATATACGTGTCGCCATATTTGCGGCTGTCGTGCACCGTGAACCCGGCCGGAGCCTGCATCCGTGAGTTTTCTTCCCAAACCAGCAGCGCATCATCCGCGATCCAGCCATTGGACAGCGCGGCAATGGCTTTCTGACCCATGGCCTTGCCATAGGGCGGGTCCAGAAAGATCAGATCATAGGGCGCGCCCGGATTTTCGCCCATCCGGGTTGCATCGCGGCGGATCAGGTCTGTGCGCCCGGCACTGCGGGTCAGGTCGATATTCTTGCGGATCAAACCCTGCGCCACGCGCCCGTCATCAACGAAGGTGACATGTGCCGCACCGCGTGACAGTGCTTCGAGCCCGAGCGCCCCGGTGCCAGCAAACAGGTCCAGCACGCGCAGGCCGTCGAAATCGATCTGATGGGCCAGCACGTTGAACAGGCTTTCGCGAACCCGGTCGGTGGTCGGGCGCAGATGTGCGCCCGCATCGCCCTTGCCGATGGGGGTCAGGGCGCGACCGCGGAACTCTCCGGCGATGATCCTCATGCCTTGAGCAACGGCTTAAGGTCTGCATCCGGGTCGGCCACGACGGCCGGGTCGGCCGTTTTTCCCATCTCGATTAGGCGCTTGCCAACCATATAGGCGCGCGGATCGTTCATCGCGTCGACCGCAATCAGCTTGTCACCGTTGTAATACCAGAAGGATACGGTCTGCCCTTCGCCCTGCCGCGTCACCACGCGGTCATACCCGGTGTTCAGGCCCGCGATCTGAAGCTTGACGTCGTATTGATCCGACCAGAACCACGGGGTTGCCACATAATCCTTGGCCGCGCCCAGCATGTTCTGGGCCACAATCTCGGCCTGATCAATGGCGTTGGGGACGCTTTCCAGACGGATGCGGCCTTCGCCATGGGGAAAGGAGGCGCAATCGCCAGCCGCCCAGATCGACGGGTCAGATGTGCGACCATGGGCGTCGGTCCTGATGCCGTTGTCCAGGTCCAGCCCCGCCATCTCAGCCAGTTGGGTTGCGGGTGCAATACCGACGCCAACCACGACGAAATCGACCTCGAGTTTTGTACCGTCAGTCAGAACCGCGCCGGTGACCTTGCCGTTTTCGCCGATCAAGTGATCCAGTCCCACGCCTTCGCGGATGTCAGCACCGTATGCACTGTGCAACGCGCGGAAATAATCGCTGGTCTCGGGCGCTGCGACCCGTTGCAGGATACGGTCGGCCATCTCGACCAGAGTGACCTTGACACCGCGCTTGGCGCAGACGGCGGCAGCTTCGAGCCCGATATACCCGCCGCCCACGATCAGCGCGCGGGCGCCTTCGGCCACTTTGGGCTCCATCTCGTCGATATGGGCCAGATCGCGCACCACGTGCACGCCGTCCAGATCGCCACCAATCGCGGCAGGCAGGCGGCGCGGGTCCGATCCGGTGGTCAGCGCCAGTTCGTCGTAAGAGATAACCTCATCCCCCAGCGTGACCGTTTTGGCCTTGGGGTCGATACCGGTGACGCGCTGACCCAGACGCAGGGTGATGTTGTTTTCCGTATAAAAACTTTCAGGCCGAAGGAACAGACGCTCAAGCTCCATCTCGCCCAGCAGATAGGCTTTGGACAGGGGCGGGCGCTGATAAGGCAGATGCGGCTCGGCCCCGATCAGAGTGATTTCACCCGCAAACCCGTCCTTGCGCAGACGGGCCACCAAAGACGCGCCTGCCTGCCCCGCGCCGATCACGACAATATGGCTCATGCTTTGCCTACCCCGCAGTTTTCAAGTGGTCACCGTGTTCAGACCACCTATATTGCGGCTAAGCACATTTCTGCAAATCCAAACGACAGGAGCTGAATAATGATTTCAACAGGAGATACCCTGCCCGAAGCAACGCTGATTCAGATGGGCGCGAACGGGCCGGAAGAGGTGCGGATTTCAGACAAGACCAAAGGCCGCAAGGTGGTGATCTTTGCCGTGCCGGGGGCTTATACCGGCACCTGCACGACCGCCCATGTGCCCAGTTTCATCCGCACGAAGAAACAGTTTGACGCCAAGGGCGTGGACGAGATCCTGTGCCTTTCGGTCAATGATCCGTTTGTGATGCAGGCGTGGGGGCAATCCACGGGCGCGACCGAGGCGGGGCTGACCATGGTGTCGGACGCAGCGGCAGAGTTCACCAAGGCCATCGGCATGGATTTCGACGCGCCGCCCGTGGGGCTTTTCGCGCGGTCCAAGCGGTATGCAATGCTGGTCGAGGATGGCACGGTCACGGTGCTAAATATGGAAGAAAACCCCGGCGCCTGCGAGATTTCCGCCGGTGAAGGCCTGTTGGATGTGATCTGATTTTGATCGGCCCCGGTCCGACCGGGGCCTTTCGCCGCCAAATTAACTTGAAGCACCGCCCCAGAGCGCGAATACTTGGCGTATTCACACGGGGAGTTTTTTCATGAAACTTAACGCGTTCTACATAGTACTGTCCGGCGCGGCCCTTTTGGCGGCCTGTGGACCGGCCCCAACTCCGCAACAGCAAGCTGCACGCCAGCACGAAATCGCCTGTCTGGGCGGAACGTTGGGCGGGGCGCTGATCGGGGGCGCAATCGGCAACCAGTTTGGTGGCGGATCAGGCAAGACGATCCTGACCGCAGCGGGCGCTGCCGCTGGCGGCATCGAAGGTCAGAGATTCGCGTGCTGAGGAGGTCGATATGAAACAGCTAAGCCTAGTGATGTTCATGGTGGCTTTGGCCGGTTCGGGTCACGCCGAAAGCGTGGCTGAACTGCACGAAAACGAGTTGAAGGCCATCGACGCCAACAATGACGGGTTCCTGTCCAAAGACGAGTTCGATGCTTTCTCGGATTACGCCTTTCAGACGATGGACGAAGACAGGAACGGCACTTTGGGTCAGGCCGAGGCCAAACCGTTCATGGACATCAAACTGTTCCGCAGCGCTGACCGAAACGGCGACAACGTGATCTCAAGACCAGAATTTGACACCCAGATGGGCGAGGATTTCCTGTCCGCCGATCAGGATGGGAATGGTCAGCTTGATTAACAGCAGGAGTTTGGGATGAACAAATGGCTTGGGGTGACGGCGCTGGGGCTGGTTGCAGCCTGTGACGTGCCGCAGGCCCCGTTGGTGACAGGCCCGGACGGGCAGGCCCGCATACAGATCAACCTGTCTGGCCTGACCTGTTATGAAAACAAGTGTCTGGATATCAACCCGGTCGCGCGCAGCGTGCGGCAGATCGGAAACAAGACCACGGGTATTCCAAGGGCGATTGATGTCAGCGACGGCACTGTCACGCCTGTCGAGTTCCGGCAGATGGGCACTGCCGCATCGCTGGCTGGCGGTGAAGGGTCAGGCCGCAACGATCGCTAGCACAGACTGTCCATCTTGCGGGCCAGCTTAGCATCCAGCGACGACAGGCCGCCCACATCATGGGTGGACAAGACGACCTCGACCGTGCGGTAAACATTGAACCATTCGGGGTGATGGTTCCACTTCTCGGCCCAGATTGCCACCTGTGTCATCCAGCCGAAGGCGTGGACAAAATTGTCGAAAATGAAGGTCTTGGTGATCGCATCGCGGCCTTCAACCATGGTCCAACCGTTTTTGAACAGCGGATCCAGCAGCGGGCCACGGGTTTCGGTCGACAAGAGTTCGGTCATTGCTGTTCCTCCGGGTTCGATTTCCTGAACGGGCCGTAATCCGTCAGAATCTCGATCTCTTCTTCCACTGCGTGGCCTTCGGCGTCCAGATATTTCTTGACCGCATCAGCAAAACCCGGATCGCCGACCCAATGCAAGCTATGCGTGCGTGTTGGCAGGTACCCTCGCGCCAGCTTGTGTTCGCCCTGTGCGCCTGCCTCGACCCGGGCCAGACCGTGAGCAATGGCAAAGTCGATTGCCCTATAATAGCACAGTTCGAAATGCAGGCAGGGATGATGTTCGATGCAGCCCCAATAGCGCCCAAAAAGGGTTTCCCGGCCGATAAAGTTCAACGCACCCGCAATGGGAAAGCCATTCCGTTCGGCCAGCACAAGGGCCATGTCATCTGCCATCGTATCCTGTGCAATATCAAAGAACCGCCGCGTCAGGTAGGGTGAGCCCCATTTGCGCGATCCGGTGTCCTGGTAGAACCGCCAGAACGCGTCCCAATGTTCGGGGCGCAGCTGGTCACCGGTCAGAGTGCGAATCTCGCCGCCAAAACCACAGGCCTGCGCGCGTTCTTTCCGGATAGTCTTGCGCTTGCGCGACGACAGCGCGCTCAGAAAGCCGTCGAAATCCGAATAGTTATCGTTCAGCCAGTGAAACTGCTGCGATCGGCGCAGCATCAGACCCATCTGTTCGCCAGCCAATGCTTCATCCTCGGTACAGAAGGTCGCGTGAAGGGACGAAACCCGGTTGTCAGCCGCAAGCTGCACCGCCCCCTGAACCAGCGCCGACATACCGATCCGTTCATAGCCCGGACGCACCAGAAACCGCCGCCCGGTTGCCGGGGTGAACGGCACCGCGATTTGCAGTTTGGGGTAATACCGCCCGCCCGCATTTTCATAGGCATGGGCCCAGCTGTGATCGAAGATGTATTCGCCCTGGCTGTGCGACTTGGCATACATCGGGGCCGCCGCGATCAGCATCCCGTCAAGATAGGCGGTCAGGTATTGCGGCTGCCAGCCGGTGCCACGCCCGACCGAGCCGCTGTCTTCCAGCGCCAGCAAAAAGCGATGTGTGGTAAAGGGATCAAGCGGCCGCCCGCCATCGGCAGCTTCGGGGCAGGCGCAGGCATCCCACTCTGCCGCTGCAATCTGCGACAGAGCGCCCAGTACCTGAACCTCGATCTGTGCCTGATCCATATGTCCTCCGCGCCTGTCCTTTATCTGTGACCGCACGGAGGGGGTTCAAGTCGAATGCGCAGCCAAATAGCCTTCGAAGGTCACATTGTCGGCAACCCTGCGGGCTTCTGCCTCTTGTTCGGGCGACCGGATTGTCCAACACAGGATCGGCACGCCCCGCGCCTTGAGTTCCGCCACGCGGGGGCGCGACAGGTCTGCGGCTTCGTGGCTGATGAAACTGGCGCCGACACGGTCGAAATCCGGGATATCGCGCAAGTGATCGCAGACGCTTTGCGGCAAAAGCTCGACACTGGGCTCATACGCGCAGGTCGTGATCCCGCGCGGCAGATGCGGGGCCAGCCGCGCCAGTTCAGCGACCGAGTTGGGATTGAAGGACATCAGGGCCACCGGGCCTTTGTAGCCCAGCAACGCGCGTACGGTGTCGCGTTCAAGCGCGCCCACCTTCGTGCCCATCGCCCCGTCCTGATCCTTTAATTCGATCAGCAACGGCACCCGGCCCGCGACAATTTCCAGCACATCATCCAGTGTCGGAATGCCGTCATCCCCATGCAGAAGCGGCGTGCCAGAGGCGGCCAGTGCCGTGACCTGCTGAATGGGCCCCGACTGCCCGGTCAGACGGGTCATGTCATAATCGTGAAAGACCATTGCCTGGTCGTCCGATGTCAGTTGAAGATCGATCTCGATCCCGTAGCCAGCTTCAATCGCGGCACGAATGGCCGCCCGGCTATTTTCCGGGCGGTTCTTGGTAATGTCATGCAGCGCCCGATGCGCAATCGGGGCCTGCAAAAACACATCTGGTAGGGGCGGCGTCATTCGATTTCGAAAATGCCTTCGATCTCGACCGCAACACCCAGCGGAAGCGACGCCGCGCTGACGGCGGAACGCGAATGGCGACCGGCATCGCCCAGCACCTCGACCAGAAAATCGGACGCGCCGTTGATCACCTGCGGCTGTGCCGTGAATTCAGCGGTCGAGTTCACGAATCCGGTCAGTTTGATCACGCGGACCAGCTTTTCGATATCGCCGCCGCAAGCCGCCTTGACCTGTGCCAGCAGGTTGATCGCGCAGACACGTGCCGCCGCAGCCCCGGCTTCGACATCCAAGTCGTCGCCTAGTTTACCGGTGATCAGCTTATCAGTCTTCGAGATCTGGCCGGATACATACAGGATATTGCCGACACGCACGAAAGGCACATAGTTGGCCGCAGGCGCGGGTGCTTCTTCCAGCGTTACACCGAGGCTTTCCAGTTTGGCAGCGATGCTCATTGCGAGGGTCCTTCCCTAAATTCAACTCTGCGGGACGCTAACCGGGAAGCACGAATTGGGAAAGACGGAAACCGGCAAATTTCGGCCTTCCTGCGATCTGAGCGTATCTTTACTGAAAATTCACTGTTGATCGACGGTCACTTTACCCCACCGTGATGAACAGGTTACACGCAAGGTGTTTCATTTAAGACCTGAAACGACTATGTGACTGCAACTTGTGCCGCCCCGGCACGTGGATTTTGGTGGATTATTGATTGAATGTCCGGCAGGCGCATGTGCCGGGCCATTTAGGAGAGACAAAGATCGTGTCGAGCAGATTTCGCCTGAAACACCTTGTTTTACTGTCGCTCATGGCCCTTGTGTCCGCTTGCGCAACGACGCCGCCCGAGGGTGCCTCGCGCAGTGACGTGTTTGATCCGTATGAAAATGCGAACCGGGGAATTCACAAGTTCAATCTGGGTGTTGACCGGTTTCTGTTCCGGCCGGCCTCGAAAGGCTATGTCAAAATCGTTCCTGACCCGATGGTCACCAGTTTCAGCACTTTTGCCGAAAACATCTCGCTGCCCGGTCAGGCTGTTGACTACCTGCTTCAGGGCAACCCGAAACAGATGGGCAACGCCCTGCTGCGCTTTGTGATCAACATGACCGTGGGTGGCTTTGGCCTGTCTTCGCCCGCTGATGAGCTGAACCTGCCACCGGTGGACACGGATTTCGGTGAGACCCTGCATGTCTGGGGGGTTGGCGAAGGCGCTTATATCGAGCTGCCATTCTATGGCCCGTCGACCCAAAGGGATGCGATCGGGGTTGTGGTCAACCTGTTCTCGAACCCGATCAATTTCAGCCCGACCCGCCCCGCCGATAACCTTGGCGTCTACGCCGAGATCGTGCGGCGCATGGGCGATCGGGGCCGGTTCTCGGATACTGTCGATTCCATTCTTTACGAAAGTGCTGACAGCTATGCGCAGGCCCGCCTGATCTATCTGCAAAACCGCCGCTTCGAACTGGCAAGAGATGACGAAGACGCCTATCTGGACTTGTACTCTGACCCCTATGCCGAAACCGGAACGGACCCGGTGAGGGACCCCTATCTTGACCCCTATGAGGACCCCTATGCTGAATAACGCGTTGAACCGTCGTCATTTTATCGCAGCCGGGCTGGCGCTGGCAGTGCTGCCCGCACCTGCCTTTGCCCAGACCGAGGCCGCCGCCAAGGCGCTTGTGACCAGCGTGGTTTCCGACATCAACCGGGTGATCGAGTCGGGTAAATCCGAAAAAGCGATGCTGCGCGATTTCGAAAAGATCTTCGCGCAGTATGCCGACGTGCCGATCATGGCGCGCTATGCGCTGGGTGCGGACGCCCGCACAGCCAGCCCGACCCAGCTGAAACAGTTCACCGCTGCCTTTCAGGGCTATATCTCGCGCAAATACGGCCGCCGCTTTCGCGAATTCATCGGCGGTGAAGTCGATGTGCGCAATGCCCGCAAGATCAAGGCCGGGTTCGAGGTTCGCACAATGGTCAAGCTGCGCGGATCAGCCCCGTTCGATGTGACGTTCCTTGTTTCCGACAAATCCGGCCGCGACAAGTTCTACAACATGTTCATCGAAGGCGTGAATCTGTTGCTGACCGAACGCACCGAGATTGGCGCAATGCTGGATGCCCGCAAAGGCAACCTAAATCAGCTGATCACGGACCTGAAAAAGACGGGTTAAGCCGTTTCCGGCGCAAATGAGCGCCGGAAAACGCGTTTTCTGTGCAAATCTGAAGGGCCAGGCTTGTCTGGCCCTTTTTCGTGAGGGTCCCCTTGGGCAAATCTAGGGCATGTAGCTGCGCACCAGCGCGCCTGCGATCAAAGCCCACCCGTCAGCGATCACGAAAAACGCCAGCTTGAACGGCAGTGACACTATGGCAGGTGGCACCATCATCATGCCCATCGACATCAATACCGCCGCAACCACAAGATCGATGATCAGAAAGGGTAGGAAGATCAGGAACCCGATCTGAAAGGCACGCGCGATCTCGGACAGCATGAAAGAGGGCATCAACACCGATAAGGGGGCCTGCGCAGACAGTTCGATCGCGTCACCGCCGGGGCGCAGGGCCGCCATTGCGTAAAACGTATCGGAATCCAGCCGGTTGGCCATGAAGACGCGAAACGGCTCTAACGCGCGTTCCAGCGCGGGCTCAACCGCCATGGTTTCTTCCATCATCGGGCGTATGCCCGCGGTCCAGGCCTCGGTGAACACCGGGTCCATGACGAAATAGGTCAGAAACAGCGCAAGACTGACCAAAAGCATATTCGGCGGTGATTGCTGCAGGCCAACGCCCTGCCGCAGGATCGACAGCACGGTGATCAGAAACGGGAAACAGGTGATCATGATCGCCAGACCCGGAGCAACGCTGAGCACCGTGATCAACAGGATCAACTGGATGGTGCGGGCCGAGATCGAACCGCCTTCGCCCAGCGACAGGGTCACATCCTGAGCCGCCGCCATTGACGGCAAGGTCACCACCACAGCCAGACCCAGCCAGATCACATAGCGCATCAGCCGATTCCGTTTTGCAGATCTGCAATCTCGGTCAGGCGCACGGCCAGTTGCCCCGCCTGATCGCCATCCATCTCCTCAAGCACCCCGCGTGCCACCAGCTGATCCCCGACATACAGGTCGACCGGGTCCTCGATCCGCTTGTCCAGGGTCAGCACCGCGTTCTCACCCATGTTCAGCAAATCCCGGATCAACGGGCGGGCGCGGCCAACCGAAACGGTCACTTCAATCGGAACCGTTTCGAAAGGATTGGGTTTTTCGGTTTTCGGGAACTGGGTGTCATTCATTGGACAAAGCCTTTCTTGCCTCAAAGACGTATGCTTCAAATGCCTGTGCAATGGTGGATAGCAGGGCCGCGCAATCAATCTCGCGCCGGCTTGTGCCGACCTGTAATCGCGCCTGTCCAGGCGCCAGGCCAGGGTCTTCGATGACTCGCGGTGCGGAGTGCAGGGTCCGCGGCAGCAGGGATTGCACGGCTTGCGCGCACCCTTCCGGCACCATAATTTGCATCGGTTGTTCGATTTCGACGCGCGCCATCTCGCAAAGCTGTTCGACGATCCGGGCGGCCAGCCCTCGTTCGACCATGTCAGGCAATACAGTCTGAACCAGGCTTTCGAACATCGGTTCCAAAGACAATGTCATCCGGGCAAGCGCCTCGTGACAGGTGAAGGACATATCCTCGAGCGATCCCGCCAGTTCGGCCGAAACACGGTCGCGGTTCTGTTCCTGCGCCTGCGCGGCATCCTCCCAACCGGCATCGTACCCGCTTTCGAACGCGGCAAGGCGTTGTTCTTCCAGCGTTTCCTCGTCCAGATACAGAACGGCTCCGGCGTTGGTCCGGGTGGTGAAATCCTCAAGCAGATGAGCGATGGAC
Organism: Ruegeria sp. P8; assembly: GCF_056534665.1. Taxonomy (NCBI): domain Bacteria; kingdom Pseudomonadati; phylum Pseudomonadota; class Alphaproteobacteria; order Rhodobacterales; family Roseobacteraceae; genus Ruegeria; species Ruegeria sp. P8. The sequence continues at coordinate 63,069 of NZ_JBQERC010000011.1, read as the reverse complement.
ATCACACGCGCTCCTCACCTTCTTCAAGCCAGCTGCGCAGGATCTCGACCGTTTCTTCCTGCTTGTCGCCAATCATTGCGCGCAACCGATCAACCGGATCCCCGGTGGCACTGACCCCAAGCACGGGAACGGCCTCTTGTTGGGGCAGCGGCGTGAACTCTGCCGTTCCGTCCGCCGCGATTTCACCGGTCAGGACCGACGGGGCCGGTGCCCCCCCCTCCGCAGCTGGCAACAGCGCCGGGACCATCGCAGGTTTCATCAGGATCGGACGGATCACGAACAACGCCAGCACCAGCGACACCAGCGCCAACGCTGCCATCTGGATCAGTGACATGGCGTCCAGATGGATGTTTTGCCAAAGCGAAGAGGAAACCAGCGTGCCTTGTGGCGCGACCGTTGGTAAATCCAGCGATTTCAGAGTGATGACATCCCCACGCGCGGCGTCAAATCCCACAGCCGAGGCCACCAGCTCCTCAAGTGCGTCGAGTTCCGTCTGCGGCAGCGGTGTGAAGGATTCAGCGCCCGAGGCATCCACCGCCCGCGTTCCGTTGACCAGAACGGCAACCGTAAGGCGTTTGATCGCACCGGGGGCGGTGTGCACCTCCAGCTCGGTTTCGGAAACCTCGTAATTCACCCTCTCACGTGTCTGGGTCGCGGTCGAATTCGATTCGTCCCCCCCCGCGCCATCGCCGTCGGGCAGGTTTGAGGCCACGGTGACATCGGCTGACTGGTTGCGCGCGCTGTCGGAGCGTTCCTCGACATCTGTACTGATCGCCACCCTGCCCTTGGGGTCAAAGCGCCGCTCACGCAGGGATTCTGTCCTGGTTTCAGTATCGACGCTGACCTCGACAACGGCATTCCCCGTACCGACACGCGCTTCGACCAGACGCAGAACCCGTTCCCGCAGCTGCCGCGCCTTGTCATCTGCCGTGTCAGCGGCCACGGCGGTGTCCTGCCCGCCAATCACGGACCCGTTCGAATCGATCACTGTCACGCTTTCAGGCGACAGACCACTAACGGCCGAGGCGACAAGAAACCGGATAGCCTTGGCCTGATCGCCGGTGATCTCGCCCCCCGAGGGCACCAGATAGACCGAAGCCGTCGGTGCGACGCTGCGCTGAAACGGATTGGCAGAGCCATTGGCGATATGAACGCGGGCCTGGCTGACATGCGGGCTGCCCACGATTGTACGCGCCAGTTCACCCTCTTTCGCGCGCCAGTAGGCGGCATCAAACATCTGGGAAGTGGTGCCGAAACCGTTCAGCGAATCAAGCAGTTCGTAGCCCTTGTTGCCGTTGGCAGGCAGACCTTCGCTGGCCAAAGTCATCCGCAGCTCGTCCCGCTGTGCGCCCGAGACATAAATTGATCCGCCCCGAATCTCGTAGGCCACGCCACGCTGATCCAGCACACGCACGATATCCCCGGCGGCCCCGCTTTCCAGACCCGCGTAAAGCAGGGTCATCGAAGGCGCTGTCGCAAGGCGCGACATTCCGAGGATCCCGAGAAACACCAGCACAACCGCACCGGCAACGACGATTTGTTTACGCCTGTCCAAACTTGCCCAGACAGTTCCGATCTGCTGCACGCTCACCTCCGACTCGCCGACATTCTGCCCGGCGTATCCTCTGTTTGGACGATTGCCCTTAACAATCGGTTAGTCCCTGCAAGGTTATGACAGGACAGATCACAGGAATGAGGACGTCATGACCGACGCAACGGCTGAACAGGCGGAAACCCCGGAAAAGAAGGGGAAAAAAGGAATGATCGTCGGGGTGATTCTGGCCATCGCCGGTGCCGCCGGTGGGTATTTCCTGACCTCATCCGGGCTGCTGCCGCTGGGGAACAAGGCCGAGAAGGCGGAAAGCCATGACTTGGAAAAGGAAGAACCGGCCAAGGCATTGGCGGATGTTGCCTTTCTCGATTTGCCGCCGGTGATCGTTTCGGTGAATTCCGGCGGCGCGCGGCATCTGAAGTTTCACGCGCAGCTTGAGGTTAACGCCCCGTACATGACTGACGTGGAAAAAATGCGACCGCGAATCATGGATGTCCTGAACGGGTATCTTCGGGCTGTCGAATTGAAGGATCTTGAGGATTCACTGGCGTTGATGCGCATCCGGGGCCACCTGCTGCGCCGCATCGAGATTGTCGTTGGCGAAGGTCGCGTGCGCGACGTGCTGGTGATGGAATTTGTTCTGAACTAGGAGGCGAAATTGGAGCTGATTGCGGATATTTTGCTGGTCGCCGGCGCCATGGGTGCGGGTCTGTATTGTTTTGTGCTGTCGCGCCGTCTCAAGCGTTTTGCCGATCTTGAAAAGGGCGTCGGCGGCGCGGTAGCGGTGTTGTCGACCCAAGCGGAAGAGCTGCGGAAATCACTGGATGATGCGCGAAACGCCTCTGATCAGTCAGGCGACCAGCTTAAGGCGCTGACGGGGCGCGCCGAAACGGTGGCACAGCGGCTGGAACTCATGATGGCGTCAATGCACGACGTCGTGCCCGAAAAAGACGCTGATCCCCAACCCGAGGCAGAGGTTTCAGAGACAAGTACCATCACCGAAGTTCAGGAGAGCGTGAAGCACGAAGGCAAACCCGAGCCGCAGGCCAGCGAAGCCGCTGCGCCCCAAGAACAGGCACGCGCACCTGAGGGGCTGATGTTCTTCCGGCATGACCGCAAGCAAGGCGAGGCGCAGGCATGAGCCGCCCGCGGATCAACACTCCCAACGCGCGGCCCCGCGGAGGGGTGCTTGCCGTGATCTCATTGCTGATGATCGGCTCGGCCGCTATCCGCATCGGACTGGAAGCCGGACCCGCCTTTGCCAAACCAGCCAAACCTGAGGTGGAACACGATGAACCCGCCCCGTCCGACACCCGTGACATGCAGGTTCTGCTGACCGAGCTTCTGCGCCGGGAAGAGCGTGTCAAACAAAAGGAAGACATGCTGCGCGAGCGGGAAAACGCTCTGGAAATCGCGGGTCAGGCTATCGAGATGCGCATGGCCGCGCTTGAGGAGGCCGAGGAGTCGTTGCGCACCACTCTGGCGCTGGCGGACAGGGCGGCGGAAAACGACCTGACGCGCCTGACCGATGTCTATCAGAACATGAAGCCGAAAGACGCGGCTGCGCTGTTCGAAACCATGGACCCGACCTTTGCCGCCGGGTTTCTGTCACGCATGTCACCGGATGCGGCAGCCGGGGTTCTGGCGGGGCTCAGCCCCGAAGCGGCCTATACGATCAGCGTTGTCATGGCGGGCCGAAACGCCTCGGCCCCTCAGGAATAGTCGCCCGTGTTCCCCGCGGTTGCAACACACATAGCCGGAGATCTCAGATGATTGGAATTGTTGGAATTGTCGTCATTTTCGTGATGGTCTTCGGCGGCTATCTGGCCGCTGGCGGCAAGATGACCATCATTCTAAAGTCGCTTCCGTTTGAAATGATGATGATCGGTGGTGCCGCGGTTGGTGCCTTTTTGATCAGCAACGACATCGGCGGCGTGAAACACACGATCAAGGACATGGGGAAGGTCTTTAAAGGCCCGAAATGGAAGCCCGAGGATTACCGCGACCTGTTGTGCCTGCTGTTTTCGCTCATCCGCATTGCCCGCGCCAATCCGGTAGAGGTGGAACAGCATATAGAAGATCCCGGCAGCTCGGACCTGTTTTCGTCCTACCCCAGAATTCAGGCCGACAAGGAAGCGGTTGATCTGATTTGCGACACGATGCGGTCCGCGGCGATGAATTACGACGATCCGCATCAGGTCGAAGAGGTTCTTGAGAAACGGATGGAAGCGAATTTCCACCATGCCCTGCATTCGAGCCACGCCTTGCAAACCGTGGCCGACGGCCTGCCCGCACTTGGAATTGTCGCCGCCGTTCTGGGGGTAATCAAGACAATGGGGTCCATTGATCAGCCACCGGAAGTTCTGGGAAAACTGATCGGCGGCGCCCTTGTGGGTACCTTTCTGGGTGTCTTTCTGGCCTACGGTCTGGTTGGTCCCTTTGCGGCCAAGCTGAAATCCGTGGTCGAGGAAGACAACCACTTCTATCAGTTGATCAAGGAAGTTTTGGTTGCAAACCTGCACAACCACAATGCTGCCATGTGCATTGAGGTCGGACGCCAGAACACACCAACGCATAACCGCCCTGGTTTCTCTGAGCTTGAGGATGCGTTGAAAGAGATTAAACGGGCCGCGGCATGAGGCAAACCGCGATACTGGTTGCAGCGTTGATCACGCTTGCAACGGCCGCAACCTCTGAAGAGGTGACTGTGCGGTCCGGTGAACATGACGGCTACACCCGGCTGGTTTTCACCGTTCCACCGGATACGGGCTGGGTTCTGAGCCAACGCAAGAACGGCGCCAAGCTGGCAATTGACCTGAAGGATGTCACATTTCGGGCGGGTTCGGTGTTCGGGCGGTTGACATCAGATCGGCTGGCCGCGCTGTCGCAGGCGCAACCCGGTAGTGCGCTTGAGCTGGAATTCGGGTGCGACTGCACGGCGTCGGCGTTCCTGTTTCGAAACTCGATGATCGTTTTGGACATTGCACCAGCAATAGCTCTGCCGCCCTTGCTTGCGGAAATCCCTCCGCCGACCCGAAAAAAACCGGCAGCGCCGAAAGCTTCTCCCGCGGAACACAAGCTTCTTTCCCAGCTGGACCTGCCGCTTCTGACCGGGAAGACGCACGGGATCAGGGATCAATTGTCGACCCGTCTGGTGCAAGGGGCGGATCGTGAGCTGCTGGACCTGAATTTGGCACCTGTCGGACCGCGCCGTTCTGCCTCGTCCGAGTCCGTGACGCTGTTACCCGGATTGACATCGAACATCCGCGTGACCTCGGTTCTGGATGATCTGCAGGACATTCTGAACTCTGGTTTGCAGCAGATCGATAACAACCCGGTTTGTATCTCAACGGCTGAACTCGGGTTCACGACATGGTCCGGGACGCGCCCGTTTCCAGAGCAGGTGTCCGCCTTGCGCACCGCCCTATACAAAGAGTTCGACCGTCTTGACGCGGAAAGCGCGCTGAAGCTGGCAAAGCTCTATGCCTATAACGGCTTTGGGGCCGAGGCGCTGAAGGTTTTGCAGTTATTGCCCCCCCCACCTGATGAGGCTGGACGTGTTGAAGGGATTGCACGGCTGGTGGATGAGCGGCCAGCACAGGTTTCAAATCCATTCAGGGGCCAGCAACGGTGCAACAGCGACGTCGCACTTTGGGCCGTGCTATCTGAGGGAAAGCTGGCACCTGATGCACATCTTGAAGCCATCGAACACAGCTTTGCAAAGCTGCCAGAGCATCTTCGCCGCCACCTTGGCGCGCGACTTTCGGATATCCTGACAGACGCGCAGGAACTGGAGGCCGCGCGAAGAATCATGCGTTCGGTCGACCGGGTTGAACAGAAGCCGTCCCCGAACACCACGCTGGCCCGTGCTGGCGTCGCCGAAGCCGAAGGCGACAGCGCCCTTGAAGAGGCGCTGTTGACCGAAGTCGCGACCTCGGCCGGGGCCAAGTCCGAGGCGCCTTTGGCTTTGGCGCGGCTGGTGGAAAAGCGGTGGTCCGACCGCAAGACTGTGTCTTCAAGGGAACTTGAACTGGCCGCGTCTTACGCGATCGAGTTCCGGCGATCTGAACTGGGCCCGATGATGAACCGCACCCATGCGATTGCCCTGGGTCTGAGCCAGGATTTCGACAGCGCATTCGATGTGATCCAGTCTTTGCCAGACGGTTCGGACAGCAACAGCGCTTTCAACCGTCACCTGCAACTGCTGGCAGAACGCTCAGACGACCTTACCTTTTTGCGTCAGGTCACATTGGTGCAGCAGTCGGGTCGGGCGGCGGCGCTATCCACGGATACCGTGATTACACTGGCCGAACGCCTGGCCGTGCTTGGCTTTGCCGATCAGGCCGTTGCGCTGGCAAACAGGCCTGAGGATCGGGCCCGGCGGTCAGAGCGTGCCCGTCTGCGCGCCCGTGCGGCGTTGTTGTCGGACCGCCCGCAACAGGCCATGCTTGAGCTGGCCAATGATACCTCGGACGAGGCGCTCGTCCTGCAGGCGCAGGCGTTGGACAAGGTGCAGGACTATGCGGCGGTGGCCGAACTCATGCAGAACCGCGGGCAACAGGAAGAAGCAAACCGATACCTATGGCTGGCCGGGTTACCGGAGGAAAGGATTGGGCCCTCTGACGGAAAGTACGCAAGCCTCAACCAAACCTCCGAGGCCCTTTTGGCCCCGCCGATTCGCGTGTCAGGCAAGCCGTTGGCGGATGCGGGAAGCCTGCTGGAGGACAGTCTGGCAACGCGGCAGAGGATCGTCGAAATGCTGAACACGGTCAGGGTGGAGTGAGGTTTCACAGCCAACCGGTCCAGTTGCCCGGATCGTTGCAGGCGGGTCGGGGCGCGGTTCACGGTTCTGGTGGATCAAAAATCAGCGGTGTCAGGTCTGCATACCGCGCGCTTTTGTCCGGCCAACTAAGTATCACTTGACGGATGCGGTCGGCACGATCTTGTCCAAGCACGGGGGCCGCAAACTGCGTATACTTGGCGATGACATCGTCCCGTGACATGGGGGCCTCGGGGCCGCCGCGGGCATGAATATCCCCGGATTTCAGAACACGGCCATCCGTTGTCGTGATCGTGACGTCTGCCCAGCGCCCTTCGGGAAACCGGGAGCTGTGGTGTTCGCTTTCCGCGACCGTGATGCGGGACATCAGATTGGCGACCGCAGGATCAGACAGGCCAGACCCTGAGATATGTTCAACGCCGATGCGCCCGTAAACGGCCTGAACTGCCACGGCAAATGGCAGGGAATACTGCGCTTGCGAGGTTGTTTCGGGCAGTCCCGCAAAAAGGCAGGCCGCCTGATGAAAGCTGCTGATATGCAAAGTTTCGATCCGCGCGCTGGTCAGGTCATGCGCGATCATGACTGCGCGCACGCCATCAATCGCGGCATGGGCCCAGCGACAGATCGGATAGGGTTTCACGTATTGATGTTCGACCTGCCAAAAGGTTCCCAGATCTTCCCAGTAGGGTGTGACCTCTTCCGCCTCGATTGTGATGGCGGGCGCGCCGGTAAAGCCGCGTTCGGCCAGAACAGCGGCGGACAGCCCCACCATCGCGCCCCAACCCGACCCGTCATGCAGCATTGTGGGGTTGGCAATCTCGCGCATCATCTGGCTGCGTGGCCCGTGATATTCGGCAATTCCCATCGCCTGCCGCATCTGGTCGACAGATAATCCGCGCAGGCGCGCCGCCATCGCAACCACGCCCAGCGCGTTCCAGGCACCGGATGTGTGGTAATCGCTGACACTGGCGTGCAGCGATAGGCCCGCGCGCCCGGCCACCTCGTACCCGGTAACGACCGCCGCCAAAGCCTCGGGTCCGGTCAGGTTCGGGCAATGTTCGGCCAGTGCGGTCAGCGTTGGCAACACAACTACCCCGATATGGCCCTTGGTTGGGTTGTATCCATCGTGACCATCCAGATTGTCGGTCTGCGTGGCGGCGGCATAGGCGGCACCCGCCATGCTGACGGTACGGCCATCGAATAGCATCCGTGCGCCATATGCAGGATCCGTGCTGGCATAAAGCAATGCCGCCGTGTCCCGCGCGATCACGCCTGCCTGCATCGGGCCGGATGCGATCAGGATCCCCATCGTGTCGAGCATCATCAGCGCCGCAGCCTCTAGTGCGCTTTCAGGCATGTCCGAGGCCGCACGGGTCAGCGTGAAATCGGCAACCATGGAAAATGTATTTGTCTGCGGGTTATGCGTCATGAGAGCTCTCCTGTCGGGCGGGGCCGGTACAGGAAAGTCAGCCACAGGTAAGGGCGAGCTTGTACTCTGTTCCCGACGCCAGATGTCGGGAACAGAGGAAAACGAACGAAGAAGAGACCCTAGTAAGGGGCTTCGACGTCATTCATGGAAACGTAGACTGTTTTCATTTCCGAAAAATGGTTGATCGCCAGCTTCGAATTCTCGCGCCCGACACCCGACATTTTCGATCCGCCGAACGGGGCTTCGACCGGGGCAAGGTTATAGGTGTTGATATAACAGGTTCCCGCCTCGAACCCGGCAACAACACGGTGCGCGCGGGTCAGGTCATTGGTGAACACGCCTGCGGCCAGACCAAATTCAGTGTTATTGGCACGGGCCATGACCTCGGATTCCGTGTCGAAATCCAGCACCGACATGACAGGACCAAAAATTTCCTCGCGCGCGATAGTCATGTCATCGGTCACATCCGCAAAAACGGTCGGCTGCATGTAGAAACCGTCGCCTTCGATCCGGTTGCCGCCGAAGACCAGCCTTGCGCCCTCGGCCCTGGCTTTGTCGACATAGCTCAGCACGATGTTCAACTGGTTTTCGCTGACCATCGGGCCAAAGCTGACGTCCTCGTCCATCGGATCACCGATTTTGGCGTTGGCCAGACGTTCGGACAGGCGTTTCAGGAAGGCATCCTTGATACCTTTTTGCACAAAGACGCGGGTACCGTTGGAACAGACCTGGCCCGATGAATAGAAGTTGCCAAGGATCGCGCCGGACACCGCGTTTTCGATGTCGGCATCGTCAAAGACGATCATCGGAGATTTGCCGCCCAGCTCCATGGTGACGTGCTTCATGCCGTCAGCCGCCGCGGCATAAACCTTGCGGCCTGTCGGCACCGATCCGGTCAGCGAGACCTTGGCCACACGCGGATCAGTGACCAGCGCGGCGCCTACGTCGCCATAGCCCTGAATCACGTTGTAGACACCCTTGGGCGCACCGGCCTCGACAAGAATCTCGGCCACTTTCAACGCCGAAAGGGGCGTCGTTTCCGAGGGCTTGAAGACCATCGTGTTGCCGCAGGCCAGCGCCGGGGCACCTTTCCAGCAGGCAATCTGCGTGGGATAGTTCCACGCGCCGATGCCGACGCAAACGCCCAGCGCCTGACGGATGGTGTAGACGAAATCGCCACCGCCCAGCGGAATATGCTCGCCGGTCAGAGAGGCGGCCAACCCGCCGAAATATTCCAGCGCATCTGCACCCGATGTGGCATCTGCCACCGTGGTTTCCTGAATCGGTTTGCCGGTGTCATGGGTTTCCAGAACCGACAGGTCGTAGTTGCGGTCGCGCATAATGTCGGCCGCGCGGCGCAGAATGCGGCCGCGTTCTGTTCCGGTCAGTGCGGCCCAGGCTGCCTGAGCGGTTTTCGCGCTGTTCAGAGCCTTTTCTACAATCGCCGGTGTCGCCGAATGCAGACGGGCAATCACCTCGCCGGTAGCGGGGTAGATCACGTCAATGGCCGCGCCATCGGTATCCTCGACATAGGTGCCGTCGATGAAATGGCTGGCCTTGGGCTGAAACTTCATACCGTGTCCTTTTCGCTCGACCCCGTCCGGGCGGGGCATTTGGTCATTTTGAATCGGCCCTAATGGTTATTGACTGGCCAGTCAATAAAATCATCCAAGCGGCAAGGTCACGCCTGCCACCGCGCACAAATCTTGAAATTCTTTGGTTAATGTTCTATATATGTTCCACATAGTCAGAGGACAAACCGATGACCCAGCACATGCGCCACGTGGCACTGAACGGGCCAAACAACGACTACCATCTGCTTCCGGTAACAGACCGGCAGATGCGATATGCGCGCGCCATTGCCGAGAAATCAGCGCTTGAGATCCCGGTCGAGGCGCAGCGCGACAGGCGGTTGTTGTCCGACTGGATTTCGGCCCACAAACCGCGCGGCACCTCGCAATTCGACGATTACCCGACGGGCAAGCAGGTGGCATTCGCCGAACGGATCTCACGCAGCAAGCACCGCCCGATCCCGTCCGAGTGTTTTCGGGACAAGAAAATGATGTCCCGCTGGATTGATCACAACAGATAACCCTTACTTAGGGTCTTCTGGCGCATGATTGCGGGTATAAAGCGCAACCGCAGCCGCAACAAACATACCCAGCAGAATGTAACCGGTCACAGCCTCGGACACTGCAAGCCCGCGACACAGGCCGGTCGGGGACATGTCGCCATACCCGACCGTGGTGAAGGTGACATATGAGAAATACAGGACATCCCCCGGACCCTGCGCCCCGACCACACAGTTGTCGTTGTACCCAAAAGCCCCGTAGACGGCGGCGAACAGGAACGGGACGACCTGGATGAATGACACGCCCATCAGGAACAAAAGCCGTCGCGGCGATTTCACCTGTGTCATGTAGTACCAGGATTGCGACACCAGCCAGATCAGCAGGCCAACCGACGCGATTGTTCCGATCATGTCACCCGCAGCGGTTTCGTTAAGACGCGATAGCCCGAACCAGGCAAGAAAACTTGTCAGAACCAGCCCCAATGCAGCAATCAGGGTCGATTTCCATTCTTCCAGAGTTGTGGGTTTGCGGTGCATGAACGCCCTCTCAGCCTAGTCTGACGGTGATCATCCGACCTAAAGCAAGGGCCTGCAACCCGCTTTCAGTCCTGCCGCAAATGCGGCTCGCCCCGCTTGCGCGCAAGCACTATCTGTTTTTGCCGTTCACGAAAGCGCATCTTGTCGGCCTCGGAGGTCTCGTCGATGCATTGGTGACAGGACACACCATGTTCATATTCGGGGCGTTTCATATCCTCGGGCAGGATCGGGCGACGGCAGCCATGGCACAGCTTGTGCGGTCCTTCAACAAGGCCGTGCCCTACCGAGACACGATTGTCGAACACAAAACATTCACCCTGCCACGAGCTGTCTTCGGATGGCATCTCTTCAAGATAGCGCAGGATGCCACCTTTGAGGTGATAGACATCATCGACCCCGTGCCCCAGCAGGTAATTGGTAGACTTCTCGCACCGGATGCCGCCGGTGCAGAACATGGCAACGCGCTTGTTGTGAAAGCGGTCCTTGTTTGCCTCCCACCAGGCAGGAAATTCGCGGAAGCTGGCTGTTTCAGGGTCTATTGCGCCTTCAAACGTGCCGATCGCCACTTCGTAGTCATTGCGGGTGTCGATCACCACGACATCGTCCGAACGGATCAGATCATTCCAGTCCTGCGGATCGACATAGTTGCCGACACGGGCGCGCGGATCGACATCCGGCTGACCCATGGTCACGATCTCTTTCTTCAGCCGCACTTTCATCTTGCCGAAAGGCGGATGGTCCGAGGTCGCCTCTTTCCACTCCAGATCCGAGCAACCGGGCAAGGCCCGGATATGTGCCAATACCGCATCGATCCCGGCGCGTGGACCTGCGATGGTGCCGTTGATACCTTCCTGCGCCAGCAACAGCGTTCCCGTGACGGACTGCGCGCGGCACAGGTCAAGCAACGGTTCGCGCAGTGTGACGGGGTCTGGGAATCGGGTAAAGTGATAGAGGGCAGCGATCGTGTACATATGCGCGATCTACCCCCGCAAACCCGGAGTCGCAAGGGATTGCATTGACGCCCCGGCCCCTGCCCCCTACCGATAAGGCAGTTATACGGAGGCCGCCATGACCCATGCCCTGCTTGTCATCGATGTCCAGAACGATTTCTGCCCGGGCGGTGCCTTGGCAGTGGCCGGAGGAGACGAAATCGTCGCGTCTATCAATACCATGATGGAGGAGTTCGACGCCGTGATCCTGACGCAGGACTGGCATCCGGCGGGGCATTCTTCCTTTGCCAGCTCGCACAAAGGCAAAAACCCGTTCGAGCTGATCGACATGCCATATGGCCCGCAGGTGCTGTGGCCGGACCATTGCGTTCAGGGCTCAAACGGTGCTGCGTTTCACCCCGAGTTGCGCACTGATGGTGATTTGATCCTGCGCAAGGGGTTCCGCAGTGGCATCGACAGTTATTCTGCGTTTTTCGAAAATGACCATCAGACGCCAACAGGCCTGAAAGGCTATCTTGAGACCCGAGGCATCACCCGTTTGACACTGGTTGGATTGGCGACCGATTTCTGTGTTCACTACTCGGCTGTAGACGCTGCCCGGTTGGGATTCGATGTCACAGTCCGGATGGATGCCTGCCGCGCGATTGATATGGACGGATCACTGGCTGCCGCCGAGCAGGCCATGCGCGACGCCGGTGTTACGCTGGCCTAAGGGGTCGCCCCGGCAGCCGCCAGCAGTTTGATCGTCACAAACAAAACAACGGCCAGCCCAAACGCCAGCCCGATACGCCCCGAAATAGAACGCCGACGGTCCGAAACAGGCTGCTGTGGCTGTGGCGGTGGTTTGCGCACCTGACGCGTGCGCACGATCCCGGCCATGGGCTGCGCCATCCGAATGTAATGCAGAAAATCCCACAGGTTGAATTCGCCGCAATACTCCCCCTGAACGCCGCGTGATTTTATGTTCTCAAACAGAGAACGCAGAATCCTGACCCGGTCCACCTGATCTTCGGCCGGAAATACGCCGGGCACGATGCCGCTGTTCCGCGACTCGAGGCTGAACCCGGCATCCAGGAAAATCTTGCGGATTTTCGGCGATGTTCCCCGTAGCGCATCTGCCGTTCTGATGTCGCGAAACACCGCACACACCTGGCGTTCCACGTCAGAGTCTGACCCCAGCTTCTCCGGGTCAATTTCGTTCAGTGCTACATTAACAATATCAAAATCGTACTCGAGACCCATTCACAAACTCAGTTTCGTCTTTCCATCCCCTTCTCTCACTAACCGGCGAAAACAATGCACAATATGCCCGTATTGTGACGTCATGCTGGCATTGTCACCAAATCAGCGACTCTTGCCATTCCCGTTGTCGATTGATCTAACTACGGAAATCGCAGGAGTTCCCCATGGTCGACATCGCGACCCGCGTCTACAATCATAAATGGAAGATTGACCCGATTGTCCGGTCTTTAATCGACACAGACTTCTACAAACTGCTGATGTGCCAGTCAGTGTTTCGAAACAAGCCCCAAACAAATGTGGTGTTTTCCCTGATCAACCGGTCGAATCACGTGCCTTTGGCCCGTTTGATCGATGAAGGCGAGCTGCGGGAACAGCTGGATCATATCCGCTCGCTTAGTCTCAGCCGGGGGGAAAGCACCTGGCTACGGGGCAACATGTTCTATGGAAAACGCCAGATGTTCCGTTCCGATTTCATGGAATGGTTCGAGAATATGCGCCTGCCGCCCTACCACCTTGAACGCAAAGGCGATCAGTATGAACTGACCTTCGAAGGCAAATGGCACGAGGTCATGTTGTGGGAAATTCCGGCGCTGGCGGTGCTGATGGAACTGCGCTCGCGTGCGGTGTTGAACGACATGCGCCGGTTTGCGCTACAGGTGCTATATGCCCGCGCGATGACCCGCGTATGGGAAAAGATCGAAAAGCTGAGCACGATCAACGGTCTGGGTATCGCCGATTTCGGCACACGACGACGGCATTCCTTCCTGTGGCAGGATTGGTGCGTGCAGGCGATGATCGAAGGGCTTGGCCCCGCGTTTACCGGAACCTCAAACTGCCTGATCGCGATGCGGCGTGAGGTTGAGGCCATCGGCACCAACGCGCATGAGCTGCCGATGGTCTATTCCGCGCTGGCCGACACCGATGCCGAACTGGCGCAGGCCCCTTATGACGTTCTCAGCGATTGGCATGACGAACATGACGGCAATCTGCGCATCATTCTGCCCGATACCTACGGCACCAAGGGCTTTCTGGACAACGCGCCCGACTGGTTGGCGGGCTGGACCGGTATTCGCATCGACAGCGGCGACCCGGCCACCGCCGCCGAGGTGGCCATCGACTGGTGGAAAGCGCGCGGTGAAGACCCGACCCAGAAACGGATCATTTTCTCGGACGGGTTGGATGTGGACAAAATCCAGGAATTGCATGCGCAGTTTGCCGACCGCACCAAAGTATCCTTTGGCTGGGGTACCTTGCTGACCAACGATTTCCGCGGTCTGGTTCCAAATGACTCGCTGGCACCGTTCTCATTGGTCTGCAAAGCCGTATCCGCCAATGGACGCCCGACGGTAAAGCTGTCGGACAACCCGGAAAAGGCGATGGGCCCGAAGGACCAGATCGAACGCTATAAGCGGGTGTTTGGCGTTGGCGCTCAGGAGGCGATCGAGGTGATTGTCTAAGCCAAGGCACAATATCAAACACTTATCCTCAATTCATATGATGCCGGGACTAAACGACTACAGATTGGCGTCGGCAGGATCGGCGATATGGTTTTCGAGGTATTGCAGCACGATGTTCTCGGTGATGGCGCCGTCGGTGGTTGAGAAATACCCCCAGCCCCAGAACCGGCGTCCACAGTAGCGGCTGCGCAGCGCGGGAATTTCCCGTTGCACCTTGTGAGACGAACGGCCCTTCATCTTGCGCACCAGACCCGAGATGGCAATCTTCGGCGGCACCGACACGAACAAATGCACGGGATCGCTCAACAACACCCCGCGCAAGATGTCGACCTCGTTCTCGTGGCAGACCTGACGGACGATGGCGCGCACCCGCAGGCGCACCGCACCGGTCAGCACCTTATAGCGATACTTGGTCGACCAGACGATATGGTACGGTGATAGAAAACGCAGTGCTTGCCAATATCATAACACGATTCTCCGCACTGAATCGGGCCCGACCGGAAGTCGAAGGGTTTGCGTCAAAGCGTGGATACTGAAACTTGTGGTGCCGCTGAAGGGACTCGAACCCCCGACCCCATCATTACGAATGACGTGCTCTACCAGCTGAGCTACAGCGGCGCCTTGAGTCATCCGGAACTGGTCTCTGCCGGATGAGATGGCTCATTTAAACTGTCAGCCTGAAGCCTGCAAGACCAGTTATTTCTCCTCGGGCCTTTCCGCTCTTTTCACCAGATGTTGTCGTCGAGGTATTGGGCCAATGATCAATCCATTGGGGCGAGCTTCCAGTTTGTGAAATTTTTGTAACGACGCAAAAGTCGTTTTGACTCCATAGCTATAATTCCATAATTCGTGAAATATGATAACAGAAGTAATCGATCAACTGGCCATCCTTGGCCACCCACAACGTATCACCGTGTTTCGCATGTTGATGCGACGGTATCCCGACGCCGTTCCGGCGGGGGAACTGGCGTCGGAACTGGGGATCAAGTCCAGCACCTTGTCGAACTATCTCAACGCGTTGCAGCGATCCGGGCTGGTCAAGCAGGAACGCTCCGGGACGTCACTGCTCTATTCGATTGAGATGAAGAACGTGCAGCACATGTTCGATTTCCTGCTCGTGGATTGCTGTCGCGGCCGACCCGATCTTTGCGTGCCCTTGGCCAAAGGACGCGAGCCAATGGCCGACCGAAAGTTCAATGTGTTGTTCATTTGCGTGGGTAATTCTGCCCGGTCGATCTTTGCCGAATCCCTTTTGCGGGATATCGGCGGGGATCGGTTCAATGTCTATTCGGCCGGCATACGACCGTTTTCCGAACTCAACCCGTTTGCAATTCGGGTCCTTCAAGACAAGGGGCACGATACGTCGGCGCTCCGCTCGAAGAATGTATCCGAGTTCTCGGGGCCGGGCGCACCTGAAATGGATTTCGTCTTTACGGTCTGCAATCAGGCTGCGAACGAAGAATGCCCCGCCTGGGAAGGCCAGCCGATCAGCGGTCACTGGGGTATGGCGGATCCAGTCAAGGCAGAAGGCACCGATGCCGAGAAAAGCCTGGCCTTTCAAAACGCGTATGGCGCGCTGAAGCGTCGGATTCAAGCCTTTACATCGCTGCCGGTTGAAAGCCTGGACCGGATCGCACTGCAATCCGCCGTTGATGAAATCGCGCGATCGCCAGTTGAGGATGCGACATGACGACTTACGCTTTGAACGGCCTTGGCCGAATGGGGAAACTGGCCCTGAAGCCACTCTTGGAACAGGGGGCAAAGATTGCCTGGATCAACGATGCCGTCGGCGACCCCCAGATGCACGCGCATCTGTTAGAGTTCGACACCGTGCATGGGCGATGGGATGCAGAATTCAGCTTTGATGCCGACAGCATCACTGTGAATGGAACCCGCCTGCCGTTCATCGGCACGAAAGACCAAAACACCCTGCCGCTGGATGGCGTCGACGTCGTGATCGACTGTACGGGCGTGTTCAAGACCGAGGCCAAGCTGGCCCCGTATTTTGATGCCGGGGTGAAGAAGGTCGTCGTCTCGGCCCCGGTCAAAGACGGCCCGACGGCCAATATCGTTGTCGGTGTGAATGACGGCACATACGACCCCGCGACCCATAAAATTGTGACAGCGGCCTCTTGCACAACGAATTGCCTGGCGCCGGTGGTCAAGGTGATCCACGAGAATCTGGGTATCCGCCACGGGTCGATGACTACGATCCATGACGTGACCAACACGCAAACAATCGTTGATCGGCCCGCAAAGGACTTGCGGCGCGCACGGTCGGCCCTCAACTCACTGATCCCGACGACCACCGGTTCGGCCACCGCCATCACGCTGATCTATCCCGAACTCAAGGGGCGTCTGAATGGTCACGCCGTCAGGGTGCCGCTTTTGAACGCCTCGCTGACCGATTGCGTATTCGAAGTTGAGCGGGCCACCACGGTTGACGAGGTCAACGCCCTCTTCAAAGCGGCGGCTGAGGGTGATCTGAAGGGTATTCTGGGTTATGAGACCCGCCCACTGGTATCCACCGATTACACCAATGACAAACGCTCCTCGATCGTCGATGCGCCCTCGACCATGGTGATAAACGGGACACAGGTGAAAATCTATGCGTGGTACGACAATGAGATGGGCTATGCGCACCGCTTGGTGGATGTGGCGCTGATGGTCGGGTCCTCGCTGTGACCCAGCGGCCCGAAGGACTGTCGGCTTATGTCGCGGTCACGGCGGCTTATTGGGCCTTCATGCTGACTGACGGGGCGCTCAGGATGTTGGTGCTGCTGCACTTTCACACCATGGGATTCTCACCGGTTCAGCTGGCCTATCTGTTTGTGCTTTACGAGATTGCTGGGATCGTCACCAACCTGGCCGCAGGCTGGATTGCCGCCCGGTTCGGGTTGACGTCCACCCTTTATGCAGGATTGGGGCTGCAGGTGGTGGCGTTGCTTGCCATGACGCAGCTTGATCCGCACTGGACCGTTACCGCCTCGGTCAGCTTTGCGATGATGGTGCAGGGGGCAAGCGGAGTGGCCAAGGATCTGGCCAAGATGTCGTCGAAATCATCAGTCAAATTACTGGCCCCGGCCGAGGGCGGAGGGCTGTTTCGGTGGGTCGCGGTGCTGACCGGATCAAAAAACGCCGTCAAAGGGCTGGGTTTCCTGTTGGGCGCGGCCATGCTGGCCACGTTGGGATTCATGACGGCAATTCTGGCCATGGCGGCGGTTCTGGCACTGATCCTGTTCGCAGTTATTCTGTTCATGCCAGCGGGCCTGCCGAAGGGGCGAAAAGGGGCGAAATTCTTGGAAATATTATCAAAATCCGCCAATGTGAACTGGCTATCCGCAGCGCGCGTCTTTCTGTTCGGCGCCCGCGATGTCTGGTTCGTGGTCGGCATCCCGATCTATTTCTACGCCGTCCTGTCGGATGGCACCGACGACGGCAACCGTTCCGCGTTCTTCATGATCGGAACATTCATGGCGCTGTGGGTCATCCTCTATGGCGCAGTGCAGGCCTACGCGCCAAAGATCCTTCGTGCGGCGGATCGAACCGAAGGCGATTTGATCCGCGCGGCACGTAATTGGGCGATTGTCCTTTTCTGCGTTCCTGCGGCTCTAACAATGGCCATATCGCTGTCACATGGGCCTGAAACCTGGCTGACCATAACGCTCGTGGCTGGGCTGCTGATCTTCGGAGCGATATTTGCGGTGAATTCATCGCTGCATTCCTATCTGATCCTGGCCTTCACCCGGTCCGAACGCGTGACAATGGACGTCGGATTTTATTACATGGCAAATGCAACAGGCCGGCTGATCGGCACGGTTCTGTCCGGCCTGACTTATCAGATCGGAGGGTTGCCAATGGTCCTCGGCACCGCGACCGTGATGGTTGCCCTTGCAGCGCTGACTTCAGTCAAACTGACAGACCAAACCTCCGACGCACTGACGTAACCGTTTCTGAACAATACCTCATTGACTGAATCGCCCTCGCCATGATTGGTAGCGATCTGATCGGCGGGGCTGCGCAAGGATATAGAATATCGAATGGCGCGAATTTTACATGTTTCGGCATTTGCCCTCGCAAAGCTCAGTAAACCATGACGGCACCGCTGGCCGCGGAAACCCGGTATCTGTTAAATTATCCGATTTTTTGGTGACCCCGGCAGGATTCGAACCTGCAACCTGCCCCTTAGGAGGGGGCTGCTCTATCCAGTTGAGCCACGGGGCCGTGCCAGGCTCTCTGTAACCGGGATTTTCCGGGTTGTCATCGCCTTTGCACAATTGTTGTACACACCGACCTGTTCACGCTACCATCGGACAAAACAACAACGCAGGTGCCTCCCGTGAACAGTGAAACCAAACGCCCGCTTACCCTTCGTGATGTGTCCGAGGCTTCCGGAGTATCCGAGATGACGGTAAGCCGGGTTCTGCGTAACCGGGGGGATGTGTCTGACGCCACCCGCACCCGCGTTCTGGCCGCCGCCAAAGAGCTTGGCTATGTCCCCAACAAGATCGCGGGCGCATTGGCGTCCAGCCGGGTTAATCTGATCGCGGTGATCATCCCTTCGCTTTCGAACATGGTCTTCCCCGAGGTGATGACAGGCATCAACCAGGTGTTGGAAGACACCGAATTGCAGCCCGTGGTCGGGGTAACCGATTATCTGCCTGAGAAAGAGGAAAAAGTGCTGTACGAGATGCTCTCGTGGCGGCCCTCTGGTGTGATCATTGCGGGGCTTGAACATACCGAAGCCGCGCGCGCCATGCTGGATTCGGCGGGTATTCCGGTGGTCGAGATCATGGACACGGATGGCAAGCCGGTGGATGCGATGGTGGGGATCTCACACCGCCGCGCGGGGCGCGAGATGGCGCAGGCAATCCTGAAGGCCGGGTATCAGCATATCGGTTTCATGGGTACCAAGATGCCACTGGATCACCGCGCACGGAAGCGGTTCGAAGGCTTTACCGAAGTTCTTGGCAAGCACGGGATCGAGATAGAGGATCGCGAGTTCTATTCCGGTGGATCAGCCCTGGCCAAAGGGCGCGAGATGACCCAGGCCATGCTGGAACGCTCGCCCGAGCTGGATTTTCTGTATTACTCGAACGATATGATCGGGGCCGGTGGTCTGCTGTACCTGTTGGAACAGGGTATCGATATTCCGGGACAGATTGGCCTGGCAGGCTTTAACAATGTCGAGCTTTTGCAGGGCCTGCCCCGAAAACTCGCGACGATGGACGCCTGTCGTCTGGAAATCGGCCGTCAAGCCGCCCAGATCATCGCCGAACGTCTGGAAAATCCTGATACCGAGATCGAGACACGCGTTACTCTGACCCCCACGATCAGTTATGGTGACACGCTGAAACGGCGATGAACACATCCCTGAAAAGGCTCGACAACCGGACGGCCCGGGCGATCTTCATGGACCGGCACGTATTGGGTGAACAACCCTCAGGCTCGGCCAAAGGTTCCGCGCTTCTGGATCTGATCCACCGGCTTGGATTTGTTCAGCTTGATAGCATCAACACCGTTGCCCGTGCCCATGACATGATCCTGTTCTCGCGCAGGCCCGCCTATCGCAGCGCCGACCTAAAAAGGCTCTATGAAAGGGATAACGCGCTTTTCGAGCATTGGACGCACGATGCGGCGGTGATTCCGATGAAATTCTATCAGCATTGGCATCTGCGCTTTCAGCGGGATGCTGATATGTTGAAGGCGCGGTGGAAGAACTGGCGGCGGGATGGGTTCGAACAGCAGTTTGACACAGTCCTGCAACACATCCGCGACCATGGGGCGGTGTCGTCCTCGGATGTTGGCAAGGATGAAAAGAAGGGCTCGGGCGGATGGTGGGACTGGCACCCATCGAAAACCGCGCTGGAATATCTGTGGCGCTCGGGTGCCCTAACCGTCGTCGGTCGGGATGGGTTCCAGAAACGCTATGATCTGACAGAGCGCGTGATTGAAACACATCTCTGTCCCGGCAGCACGCCCTGTGATGCCGAAGCGACCGTGGATTGGCTGTGCAACGCCGCATTGGACCGGCTTGGATTTGCAACATCCGGAGAGTTGGCGGCTTTCTGGGACACCGTCAGCGCGGCTGAGGCAAAAGACTGGTGCGCGGCGTCGCTGGAAAGTGGCGATATTGAAGAAATCGAGGTTACCTGTGCCGATGGGTGCCTGCGCAAGACATACGCCCGCCCAAACCTGACGACCGAAGTACCGCAACCACCAGGCCGCATTCGCGTGCTCAGCCCGTTTGACCCCATGCTGCGCGACCGCCGCCGGGCCGAGCGGCTGTTCGGCTTTCACTACCGCATCGAGGTTTTCGTCCCCGAGGCCAGACGAACCTATGGATACTACGTTTTTCCTTTGCTCGAGGGCGACCGTATGATTGGCCGTATCGATATGAAGGCCCACCGCGATCGTGACCTGCTGCATGTCAAAGCGCTCTGGCCCGAGCGCGGTGTGCGTTGGTCAGATGCCCGTACCCGACGCCTGAACGCCGAGCTGGACCGGGTGCGGCGACTGGCCGGTGTGGAACATGTGACTTTCGCCAAGGACTGGCTGAAAGACCCTAAATAGGGTCTATTCTGCGTCGGACAGGGACAATTTGATCGGTTCCAGCCCATCAATCTCACCTGTCAGAACATCCCCTGCAACGACTGGACCAACGCCAGCCGGCGTACCGGTCAGGATTAGGTCACCGGGGCGCAGGTGGTAAAAGCCGGACAGGTGCATGACAATCTCGTCGATCTTCCAGATCAGCTCCTCCAGGGTCGCGTTCTGGCGCAACTCTCCGTTTACGCTTAGCTGAATGCGTTTGTCATCCTCCGGGGTCCAGTCGGCAGCTGGTGTCAACGGGGCAAAGACCGCTCCGTTTTCGACGTCCTTTCCCAGATCCCAGGGCCGCTGCTTGTTGCGCTCGCGGATTTGCAGATCACGGCGCGTCATATCCAGGGCGCAGCCATAGGCAAAAATGGCATCCCACGCCTGCGCACTGGTGGCGCGAAACACGGGTTTTCCAATGGCCAATGCCAATTCCATCTCATGGTGGTAATTTTCGGTCCCGGCAGGATAAGGAACCGTCGCACCTGAGAGTACAGCGTTCGGGGCGGATTTAGTGAAATAGAAAGGTGCCTCGCGATCCACCTCATTCCCCATTTCTGCGGCATGGGCTGCATAATTTCGACCAACGCAGAAGATCCGTCCAATGGGATATCCGGCCGCCGCGCCGACAACGGGGATGGTGATCGGGTCCGGAAGCGAAAACAGGCTGTTTGGCATGATAATCCCTGAAGGTTGCGTAACTTCCATATTACGTCTGCCAAACCCGCCAGCAAGCCCGGAAAACACGCTGTATTTCGCCAATCTCGAGGAGGTGTTTCAGCGTGAAACGGCTCAATTCTGACCTGAATGACTGACGCCGTGTCAAAAATTGGTTTCATCAGTTTTTATGGTCTCACCAGTACACAAACAGATCGAAACAACTCTTGGCTCAGTCAAAAGCCGGGCTAAATCCTCAGGTAGTCAGGCCCGTGCCGATTTCGGTGCGGCGTCAAAATTCAGAACAGCAGCTTTGGTAAAGCATTCCACCAAAGTGACGTCGACAAACCATACGCTGACCCATTTACCGATCGGCAACTGCCTAAACCAGTTTCGGAGAGTATAGGTGCAAGGCCCCTCCCCCAAGGGCCAAAAGACCCTGTTCAGAGCCACATTTCAGGCTTTTCGTATACTCCGAAGCACAGGCCGGACCGTCAGGTTTGACGTAACCGGTCTTGGGCCAGGCACCAACGACCAGTCCGGGTCTGGCCGCCCCGTCGGAGACTCCCCCTACAGTTTCCGGCGGGGTCACTGCCAACGACATCGGATACAGTGCCAATAATCAGGAGTCGAGGTCCTTCAACTCGTTCAGCAGATCCAGCAGTAACTCATGCTTGTCCGGTCCAAGCTGAGATCGAATACGTTCCGCCTGGGCCGTGCTTGCAGCCAGATTGGCACGAATGATCTGAACCCCTTTTGTATTGATCTCAACAACCTGACGCCGTCGGTCAGCCGGATGGCTGCGCCGCGTGATCAGTCCACGGTTCTCCAACTTCTGAAGAATGCGCGTCAGGCTTGGCAGCAACAGGCAGGCGCGATCGGCGATGTGGGTCGGCTCTTGTGGGCCTTCTTCGTTCAACACCCGCAACACCCGCCACTGCTGTTCCGTGACGCCAGCGTCAGCCAGCATTGCTCGAATGGGTCCCATAACCTTTTCCCGCGCCCGCAAAAGCGCAATGGGCAAAGATCGCGACGTCAGAGGGAGATCGTCGGTCATAAGAAAATTATCACCGAAATCCGGGATATAAGCAAGCAACCCGACACACAGCAGCAGCGCCCACACCCGTATTCGCACGTTATGCGGGCCGATTTCAGGCTGGACAATTAGGAACGACCGTTGATGATGCGACCGAGGTCCATTTCATGTCCTTCTCACCTGCACCGGCTCAAATATGAGGTTTCAGCATGTCAGCCCCAAAGAATATGTTCAAACAGGCTCTAATAAAGGGCGAACAGCAGATTGGTTGCTGGATGAGCTTTGCTGAATCCGTAACCGCCGAAATCATGGGAACCGCGGGTTTCGATTGGCTGGTGGTAGATGGAGAACACGCCCCAAATGATATCCGCTCGATCCGGGATCAGCTGACGGCTTTGGCCAGCAGCGCATCTCATCCCGTTGTTCGGGTCCCTGTTGGAGAGACCTGGATGATCAAGATGGTTCTGGATGCTGGTGCCCAAACAGTACTGGTTCCGATTGTCGAAAGCGCCGCTCAGGCGCAGGATCTGGTCCGTGCCTGCCGCTATCCACCGGACGGGGTGCGGGGTGTTGGTGCAGCCGCATCTCGCGCCACGATGTATGGGTCGACAAGCGACTATATCCAGACCGCAGATCAGGAAATCTGCCTGTTGTTGCAGGTGGAAACCCGCGCCGGAGTGGCCGCGTTGGATGACATTCTTCAAGTCGAAGGTGTGGATGGCGTTTTCATTGGCCCCGCTGATCTGTCAACCGACATGGGGTACAAGGGCAACAGCGCCGCACCCGAGGTGCGTGCGGTCATCGCGGACGCCCTGGCCCGGATCAAGGCCGCAGGCAAAGCGCCGGGCATCCTTGCCACCAATGACGAAGCGCGTCAGGCCTATCTGGACATGGGCGCCCAATTTCTGGCGGTCGGCATTGATGTGATGCTGCTGGCACAGGCGGCACGCGCGCTGGCCGCGCAATGGAAACCTTCCTAGACATTCAAGTGCGCATGGCCGCAGCGGCCTGCGCATAGCCGCCCGAGGCACCATCAACAAAATGCACATGGTCATCCCGTGTGGCCGAGGGGACGATACATGTCATCATCGCCTCGTCCTGTGCGTGCAAACCGTATCTGATTTTCCCACGGCGACGCGCCTCTTCAAGCAGGTGTTCGATTTGGCGCAATGTGTCCGGATCGCAGTCGAGCGTCATTTTCAGCCCGTCATCAAACTTTCGGTAATCGGCATTGCTACTGACCATATGTCTGTAATGGTCCGGCTCAAAGCGTCCCATCCGCAGGCCAGTTTTGAACAATACCGCGATCAACAGGTTTTGAACCAGTAGGACGAGCTTGTGCAAAATCACATGACGCCCGTTGCGCGACACATGTGCGTCGATGTCAAGGCCGGGTGGAGGCCATGTCATGGGCGGACCCTTTTCCGACACCGGATGGCCAGCACGCTCAAGCGCTTCCGACGCGGACAAGACGGATTGCGCAAGATCGGCAAAGTCCCGTTCGGTTGCTGACGGTGTGGGCTGTACGACCAGTGAAACGATCTGACCGTGACGGGCCGGGCTGTTGGACCACCTGCAAGAAAGGCCTGTCAGATCCGGCTGCGCACCTGGCCCTGCGGGTGTGACCATATTTTGCCCGGCTTTCATCCCGGCCTCGGCCCAGGCCAGACCGCCGCCGGAAAACATGGCGTAATCCACTCCGGCAGAGGGTGCATAGCGCGCAACACGCAGATCCTTACCCGCTTTGCGAATATCAGCCACCGACACCAGCGCCGCCCGTAATGGCATGGAGAACTCTTCATCCGCCCAGCGCCGCAAATCCGCCAGCGTAGTCCGGGCGGTTTCAGCTTTTCCGGGTGGAACAGCAAACCCAGCCCCATCGCCGCCAAAGACGTATGGAAACAGCGCGCCGTCCATTGCATTGATCATGGCCGAAATTACCGCAGCGCCCACAGTATTGACGGTCTTGTACCGGCCCCGCGCGATTTCGCCTGTTGAATCGACAATGTCAGCAACACCCAGAACCCAATCATCGGGCAGTTTTGAAAACTGTGCGGGGTCTGCCAGGCGGGTAAAATCGCGCTGCAAGGGAAGGTAATCGTAAAATGTGAACTGGAGGTCTTTCATGCTCCCCCTCGGAATCAATGTTTTGACAAAGATAGCCGGAAGGCGAGCCATGTCCTGACTTTGAAACATATTACACAGGCTTGTGCGTTGCATCACGGCGTGCCAAGCATTTTCCTCGGACGAGCAGGAAAGGGCTGAAGATGCAGGCAGGTTTGGTGGTTTTATGCCTGGGCTATGTGCTCAGCCAATTTTTCCGCGCTTTCCTTGCGGTTCTCAGCCTGGATCTGGAACGTGATATCAGTGCCATGCCCGAAGATTTGGCCTTTGCTTCCGGTCTTTGGTTTATTGTATTCGCCGTCATGCAGATCCCGGTCGGATGGGCGCTGGACAGGATTGGTCCCCGCCTCACGTCCGCCGCGCTGCTTCTGGTGGGCGGGGCAGGTGGAGCGGCGGTTTTTGCAGCCGCAACAACGCCCCTGCACATCAGCATAGCCATGGGCCTGATCGGTGTCGGGTGCTCTCCGGTCCTAATGGCCTCCTACTATATCTTTGCGCGTGAATACCCCCCGGCGCGGTTTGCCACATTGGCCGCCGTGATGTTGGGCGCAGGGTCCGTTGGAAATCTGGTGGCTTCTTATCCAACCGCGCTTGCCGTGGAATGGATGGGGTGGCGCGCAACGATGGTCGGGCTGGCCACAGTGTCCGCCGCAATCGCATTGGGCCTGTGGCTGACTGTTCACGACCCGGCGAAGGTCGAAACAGAACACAAGGGATCCCTGCTGGATCTGCTGAAGGAGCCTGCCCTGTGGCTGATCCTGCCCTTGATGCTGGTTGCTTACGCCCCCTCTGCTGCGCTGCGAGGGCTTTGGGCCGGGCCTTACCTGAACGATGTCTTTGGCTTAAGTGCCACTCAGATCGGCACTGCAACGCTGATCATGGGTGCGGCTATGATTGCGGGCACTTTTGTCTACGGACCGCTGGACCGTATTTTTGGCACCCGGAAATGGGTGGTTTTCGCTGGCAACGCTTTGGGTTCAGTTGCGCTGGGCCTGCTCTGCCTGTGGATTGATAATGCAATATGGCTGTCCGTCCTGCTAATGGCCGTCGTCGGCTTTACCGGTGCCAGCTTCCCGGTCATCATGGCCCATGGCCGGGCGTTTGTTCCTCCGCATCTGGTAGGGCGCGGGGTGACGCTGCTAAACCTGTTCGGCATCGGCGGCGTTGGTATAGCTCAATTTGTCACCGGGCGTATTCACGCAGCCACCGCGCACACCGGACCAACCGTGCCCTACACGGCAATATTCGGGTTTTTTGCGGTCACCCTTGCCATTGGTTGCGTGATCTATCTATTCAGCCGGGATAGTGTGGATTGACGCAGCCATCAGGAGAGTCCGTTGAAAGACCCCGTTGTCATAGCCCCAAATCTAAAACGCAGACTTTCGGGCGTAACAGCGACCATCGCAAGGCTGGTTCCTCTGCAGGCGCAATGGATCGACATCGCCGCCACCGGGCCAGGTCTGCCCGCCGACACGCCGCACATCCCGCTGGGTCGACTGCCCTTCCTGTCGCGTCGAAAAAGGCGGGTCTGGCACGCACGCCGCAACACCGAGATGTTGCTGGGGCTTATCCTGCGCGATGTATTCCGGTTAAAGCTCAAAATGCTGTTCACAAGCGCGTCCCAAAGGCCGCACACAGGCTATACCAAATGGCTGATCGGCAAAATGGATGCGGTCGTTGCAACCTCGCGCAAAACCGCAGGGTATCTTGAGCGAGACTCGCAGGTGGTGATGCATGGCATCAACCTGGAGGACTTCGTTCCGCCTTCAGACAAGGCCGCCGTCCGTGCTCGGCTGGGGCTGCCGGATGGGGTACTGTTAGGGTGTTACGGCCGTATTCGACACCAAAAAGGCACGGACGCCTTTGTCGACGCCATGATTGACGTGTGCGGACGGTTCGACACAGTGTCAGGCATCGTCATGGGCCGGGCAACCGAGAAACACACCGCTTTTCTGGCCGAACTGAAAGATAAAGTCACCAAAGCTGGCTTGTCTGATCGCATCCTTTTCAAGCCCGAGGTGACCGTAGACCAGATTGCTGAATGGTATCAGGCCCTGGACCTGTTTGTTGCGCCACAAAGGTGGGAGGGGTTTGGTTTGACCCCTCTCGAAGCGATGGCCTGCGGTGTTCCGGTCGTGGCCACAGATGTCGGCGCGTTTGCCGAGATTATTAATGATCCGTCCTTTGGCAAAGTGGTGACCCCCGATGACGTTCCCGCCTTGGTCGAGGCGATTGCCCAAATGCTGAAAAGTAATGATTCCCTGTCACAAGCAGGCCAGGCATCCCGCGCCCATGTCGAGCAGCATTTCGACATTCAGGGCGAAGCAAAGGCGCTGGTTGCGCTTTATGAACGACTTTTGAACGATTGAACCGCTTGAATTCGGCATCAGTCGTTGAAAACCCCGCTGATAGCCCTTTTTTCTTCGCTGCAACGCGGCTATGAACGCGCGTCCTTAACTTTGGAGACATGAAATGGGCTATCGCGTCGTAGTCGTCGGCGCCACGGGCAACGTGGGCCGCGAAATGCTGAACATTCTGGCTGAACGCCAGTTCCCGGTTGATGAACTTGCCGCCCTGGCAAGCCGTCGCTCGCTGGGTACCGAAGTAAGCTTTGGCGACAAGACCCTAACGACCAAAGATCTGGACACGTTCGATTTCACCGGCTGGGACATGGCGCTGTTTGCCGTGGGTTCCGAGGCGACCAAAGTCTACGCCCCCAAGGCGGCTGCGGCGGGTTGCGTGGTGATCGATAACTCGTCGCTCTATCGCTATGACCCGGACATTCCTCTGATCGTGCCGGAATGTAACCCGCAGGCGATCCACGACTACAAGAACAAGAACATCATCGCCAACCCCAACTGCTCGACCGCGCAGATGGTTGTCGCGCTGAAGCCGCTGCATGACCGCGCCAAGATCAAGCGCGTTGTTGTGTCGACCTATCAGTCGGTTTCGGGTGCCGGCAAGGAAGGTATGGATGAGCTTTGGGATCAGACCAAGGCCATCTACAACCCTACCACCGAAGTTGAGCCGAAAAAGTTCCAGAAGCAGATCGCCTTCAACGTCATTCCGCAAATCGACGTTTTCATGGAAGACGGCTCGACCAAGGAAGAGTGGAAGATGGTTGTCGAGACCAAGAAGATCGTCGACCCGTCGATCAAGGTTACGGCCACCTGCGTCCGCGTTCCCGTTTTCGTCGGCCATTCCGAGGCCGTGAACATCGAGTTCGAGGAATTTCTGGACGAAGACGAAGCCCGCGATATCCTGCGCGAAGCGCCCGGCATCATGGTGATCGACAAGCGCGAAGCCGGTGGCTACGTCTCGCCCATCGAATGCGCAGGCGACTTTGCCACATTCATCAGCCGCATCCGCCAGGATTCGACTATCGAAAACGGCCTGAACCTGTGGTGCGTCAGCGACAACCTGCGCAAGGGTGCCGCCCTGAACGCGGTTCAGATCGCCGAACTGCTGGGCCGGGAAGTCCTGAAAAAAGGCTGAGGGCTTTCAAAGCTGAAAACCCTTAAGGGTCGCCCTTTGCAGGCGGCCCTTTTTTGTGCTTGCAGTCGACCATCCGGGCTGCAACCCTTGCGGGAATATAACACCTGATTTCCGCGAGTGATTATGAGACCCCTGATTTACCTTCTGGCCCTTGCGCCCACCGTCCTGCATGCTGAAACATTTTTGATCGACACCAAAGTCAGTGAGGTCACGGTTTACCCCAGAGGAGCCGACATTATCCGCACAGGGGCCTACGAAATTCCTGCTGGCAACCATCGTTTGATCTTGCAGGGCATTCCCGCACGTGACGAAAATCAGTTGTTTTCAATTCAGGTTCTGACCGAAGGTCTGACACAAACCGCATTGCTGCGGCGCTTTGAAAACCTTCCGGTACAGGACCGCAAAAGCGAAGCTGTAATGCAGGCCGAGGATCGGATCGAAGCAATAGAAGATCAGATCACTGCTGTCACTGACAAGGCGAAAGCCACCCGTCTACGCGCCGAGGCTGCACGCCAATCCTTATTGTTTCTTGGTCAATTGGGACAGAATGAAGGTCTGCCTGCCGACCCAAACACGCTGCGTGAGATCACCCGCATGATTGCCGAGGAATCTCTGCGCGCCGAGCAAGAAGCCCAAACGGCTGAAATCGAAGCCCGAGATGTCGAGCGGCAACTGGAACAGCTGGAAGAAGATTTGTTGATTGCTCAAGCTGATCTGGCTGCACTGATCCCCGAAGCTGATGACCATGTTTTCGTTGCCGTCGACGTGACCGCCGAAACATCAACAAAAGGTGCTTTGACCGTGTCGTACATCGACTCCTATGCCGCAGAATGGTCGCCGGGATACGAGTTTCATTTGGCAACAGGCGACGCGCCCACAGTTCGGATCGACCGCAACCTCCTGATCACGCAGGACACCGGTGAAAACTGGCGCGATGTTACGATGCATGTGTCGACCATTGCCCCAACTGGACAGAACGCTGCATCATGGCTGCCTTCATTACGACATTGGATACGCGAAACACCGCCACCGCAACCAGAACAGGGAAATTTCGGGAAATTGGCAGAAGCGGTTGTCGAGGCACCTGTTGTGGTAGAAGAGACATCCATTGGCACGATATTGACCTCGTCAGTAGAAGGCACCGGCATCACTTACACTTTGCCAAATCTCATCTCGGTTTCCACTGGTTATGAGATTACCGAGGTCGCATTGGACGCAATCACCCAATCTGCCGAGGTTTTTGCGCTTGGCGTGCCCTGGCGCGATGACACGGCGTATCGGACCGCTCGGTTCACCAACCCAATGGATCAGAGGCTTCTGGAGTCTGCTGCCGCGCGGTGGTTTGTAGACGATATTCTTGTTGCTGCCGGAGGGTCGCAGGAAATTGGCCCTCGGGAAGAAATCGAGATGGGATTTGGTCCCATCCATGGTCTGACACTTTCGCGACAGATCCTGAACCGCAGCAGCGGTGACACCGGGATCATTTCGCGGTCCAATCAACGGATCGAACAGGCTGAAATCAGCATTGAAAACCTGACGGGCCAAACCTGGCCGCTGCGCCTTTTGGACCGGGTTCCATATTCCGAGCAGGACGATCTGGAAATCACGTGGAACGCCAATCCGCGCCCAAATGAAGAAAATGTGGACAACCAACGCGGAATTCTAGCTTGGGAAATGGATATTGCCCCCGATCAAAAGGCAAACATCACCTTGAACCTTGAACTGAACTGGCCAGAGGGGATGGACCTGAGGTAGCTTCCAAAGACGCTCGGATTTTGCCGTCTATTTCATCAGCCGCACCCATCAAGGCACCGACCGGACCCCAAGCATCGGCAGAGCGCTGACGGCAATCCAAATTACCGATCTGTTGACAAATTCAGGCGTGCTTGCCAGCTAATCACCGACCTGAACGTGACGGATGGGACAATACAGACAACAGGTGGTGCCCTGCACAGGGCATCAGGGGCAGAGCATGGGAAACTCGACCAAACGCAGAATTGGAAGATACCTGATCATGGGATGTACAGGCATTCTGGTTGGGCTTATCCTCATCGGGTTTACCGGGCAATTCCTGGCAGTCGGAGATTCCTTTGCGCTTTTCCGCCCGCAAGCTGGCGTTTTGCTTTTGCCGTGTGCCGCGATCCTGCTGTATATGCGCGCCAGATACCTTGCTTTGGTGACCCTGGCCTTTGCCGCCGTTGCTGTGGGATCAATCGCAACCAGTTTCGCCGCCCCGCCCAAGGACTGCGACGGTCCGTGTCTGACCCTGTATCAAAAGAACCTCATGAGCCGGGCGTGGCCCCGGTATTCGCTGGCCGACGACATCATTGCATCCGATGCTCAGATCGTGACGTTGCAGGAAGTCTCAAGTCACAACCGCGAATACATGAGCAACCTGTTCGAGCATTACCCCGAAAAGGTGATCTGTGAGTTTCGTCCCGAACAAAACGTTGCCATCCTGACAACTCTTCCGATTGTCGAAGGGTCCGGGTTCTGCCTGAAAGGCCACGGTCTTGTCGGATTGCAGGTCAAGGCCCCGGATGGGTCTTTGGTCTGGATCGTATCGATCCACCTGAAGTGGCCTTTTCCCTACGACCAATCAACCCAAAGCCGGATCATTGCAGAACGCATCGCAAAATTGGATGGCCCGGTTCTGATTGCCGGAGATTTCAACATGGTTCCCTGGGGTGCAAGCGTTCGGCGGATCGCAGCGGCAGCAGACAACCAGAGTTTTGGGGCCGTCCTGAATACTCATAATCTTGGCAGCTGGCACTTACCCTTGCCGATCGACAACCTTTTGTTCCCGAAAGGAACAACCGGAACGGTTGAGCTGCGCCCGTTCATGGGATCCGACCATTTCGGCAAATTCGCGCGGTTTCGTTTGGATTGATCCGCAAGTTCCCCGCCGCTTTGGCGGGCATACCAGATCGAATGTCGCAATCCCAAGAAGGGTCTAGGTGTTATTTTCGATCAGCGCTTTCAGATTATTCAACCCCCGCTCATAATCGCCACCAA
Organism: Ruegeria sp. P8; assembly: GCF_056534665.1. Taxonomy (NCBI): domain Bacteria; kingdom Pseudomonadati; phylum Pseudomonadota; class Alphaproteobacteria; order Rhodobacterales; family Roseobacteraceae; genus Ruegeria; species Ruegeria sp. P8. Next base: position 32,127 of record NZ_JBQERC010000011.1, on the reverse strand, counting down.
CCCATTTATCCATCATCACCCCCATCCAGCGGGACATGGGGTTGAGCCCCAGATCGGATTCAAACGTCATGTGTCGAGCATACGAAGTAACGGCTCTGAAACAGAAGCCGTATTCCGCATCATTTTTTCACTATGAACTGTCGTCAGACCGGAACGAATTTCTTCTGTATGGGGTCGAAACTCTCTAACCCGCCAGCGCCGATATCGGTCCACAACCCGTGCAGGCTCAGGGTGCCCTGTTCGACCGCTGACGAGATGAACGGGAACGTCATCAGGTTTTCAAGCGACGCAACAACCGACTGGCGTTCCAGCTGCCGGGCTTGTTCGAGGCTGTCTTCGATATCAGCGACAAGTTCGAATTTTGGTTTCAGAATGTCCATCCAGCGACCGACAAAGCTTTCCTTTGCGTCCAGTTGCGGCGCCTGACCCTTGCACATGTCGATACAGCCCTGAACACCACCGCATTGCGAATGGCCAAGAACCATCAGATGCGCAACCTTGAGAGAAGTGACGGCGTATTCGATTGCTGCGCTGGTACCGTGATGATCGCCGTCCGGCGCATAGGGTGGCACCAGATTGGCGATATTGCGGTGGATAAAGAAATCGCCCTGATCCGCACCGAACATCGAGGTCACATGGACCCGGCTGTCGCAGCAGGAAATCACCATCGCCCGGGGCCGCTGCCCTTCATCTGCCAGCCGCTTGAACCAGACCTGGTTTTCCGAATATGTGGTCGCTTTCCAGCCGTGATACCGCGTGACCAGATAGCTCGGCAAAGGTTTGGCAAATTCCATTACGGTGTCCCCGTTCTTGTCGCTGACCGATCCTCTAAACCGAATTCTAGGAAAATTCGAGCAATTATCCGATTTCTCTGCAAGGTTTTGCAAAGGAAATTGTCACCAGTATCAAACCTGCGCCGTGGGGGCGTCAGAAATAGGGTGAATGTGGTGGAAAAAATAATCACGCTTGAACACAAGGAATCCGTCCGTCTGGATTCGGATCAACTAAGTGGCCTTTACCGTCAACTTGGCGACAAGAACGCGCTGGATGTGCTGTGCCGCACCATCGAAGAACTGGCAGTGCGCCTGTCGAACTGCGAACGCTTTTGGCGTCAGCGCGAATGGGCCGAACTGCGCAAATGCGCAAGGTCCCTGGTCGCGATTTCCGAACAGGTTGGGATGACGGTTCTGGCCAGGGTTGCAGGGGACGTGGCGCAGGCCGTCGATGCCGGTGACGCGGTAGCCGCAGGTGCAACGCTGGGACGTCTGATCCGCGTTGGTGAGCGATCATTGACAGCCGTCTGGGATCAACAGGACCTTTCCGTCTGACAGGGGTTGCGGGCAGAATATGCGCGGCTAGTCTGTGCACAGAAACAATCTGCCGAGGCGCCCATGACACTGTCCTTCGCCCCATCCTCTGACCCTTCCGTACCGCTTCATGTGATCGCGCAGCCGGATTTGGACGGCTGGCTTCTGGATCAGCCCGAGCGCGTGCAGTCCTGGGTCGCAGCAAACGGGTTTTCCGGTGCGCTGGGGCAGGTCCTGCTTGTGCCAGCCACGAACGGCGCAATTGAATTCGCGCTGGCCGGTTACGGAACCGAAGAAAAACGTGTGCGCAAACGGTTCCCCCTTGCCGCGGCGGCCATGGCCCTGCCGGAAGGCACCTACGGCATTGCTTCGGGCATTCCTGCGGATTTATTGGAGATGGAGTGTCTTGGCTGGCTGATGACCGGCTATGCTTTTGATCGATACGCGTCCCAGACCGGAGGGTCAGCGGCATTGATTGCACCTGATGGCATTAACGCCACCCGTATCGAAGCCATGGCAAATGCCGAGGCTCTGACGCGCGATCTGGTCAACACGCCCACTTCGGACATGGGACCGGATCAGTTACAGCAAGCGGTCGAGGTTCTGGCGAATGAGTTCGGCGCGTCTTGCAAGGTGATCACCGGCCATGCGCTGCTGGATCAGAATTTTCCCATGATTCACACGGTAGGGCGGGCCGCGGCGCAGGCCCCCCGGCTGATCGAGCTGAACTGGGGCACTAGTGGCCCCAGACTGACACTGGTGGGCAAAGGTGTATGTTTCGATACCGGCGGGCTGAATTTGAAACCGGGCGCATCCATGGGCCTGATGAAAAAAGATATGGGTGGCGCGGCCAATGTGTTGGGACTGGCACGGACGATCATGGCGCTGGACCTTCCCCTGCAACTGCAGGTTCTGATCCCGGCCGTTGAAAACGCGGTATCAGGCAATGCCTTCCGCCCCGGTGATATCCTGACCTCACGCAAGGGTCTGACCGTTGAAATCAACAACACCGACGCCGAAGGGCGTCTGGTTCTGGCTGATGCGCTGACTTTGGCGGATGAAGGGAATCCCGATCTGGTGATCTCGATGGCAACGCTGACCGGAGCGGCGCGCGTGGCCGTGGGCCCTGATCTGGCCCCGTTTTACACCGACGACGAAAGCTGCGCGATGGCCTTGGCACAAGCGGCCAAAACGTCTGCCGATCCGGTCTGGAGAATGCCGTTTCACACACCCTACGAGGCGATGATCGAACCCGGCATTGCCGATCTGGACAATGCCCCCTCGGGCGGGTTTGCCGGGTCTATCACCGCCGCGCTGTTTCTGCGCCGGTTCGTAGGGTCCAGCCGCTATATCCATTTTGACATCTACGCGTGGCAACCCAGCAATGAACCCGGCCGCACAAAAGGCGGTCTGGGTCAGGGAACACGCGCTGTGCTGTCGGCATTACCGGAGGTATTGGGATTATGACGGATCACAGATTGCTCCCCTTCAACGGACGAGTAGCGCATTCATCGTTGAAAGGTCATATCGACGCTGACGATTTCACGGATGGTGAAACATATCGTATCCAATCGGTTGTGCGGGACGTTCTGGACAAACCCAATGGTAGCCGGCGGTGCCAAATGGTGTGTGGAGAAGTATTCATCATCTTGGAACGGACGCAGAACCACCTGTTCGGGTTTCGCGAAAAAGATGGCTATGTTGGGTGGGTGCGACAGGAAATAGAAAGACGGCCACTTCAGCCAACGCACCGCGTTTCCGTGCCTAGAGCAGTTTCATTGGAACACCCCGATGTGACTAAAAACGTGAATGAGCGGATACTGCCTTTTGGCGCTGGTGTTGAATACTGGCCGCGCCGCGATTCTGAACGCGAAAAAGCCATTCGTTCGACCGGGTGGGTTTGCGTGAAAGAAGAGGGCCACATTCCAACGCCGCGATACATTCGCGAAACACAACTGGTCGAAAAAGACTGGGTGGGTTCTGATCCTGCAGCCATAGCAGAACAGTTTCTTACCACCCCTTACATCTACGGTGGCGATACCGGGCTTGGACTTGACTGTTCGGGCCTGATTCAAATCGCTTTTCATTCTTGCGGATTACCCTGCCCTCGCGATAGCGACATGCAAGCAGAGTTCTTCAAGCCAATCTCAAGCCCCGAGCTTCGCCGGGGTGATCTGGTGTTTTGGAAAGGTCACGTAGGCATGATGCTGGATCAGGACACGCTTCTGCATGCAAACGCATATCACATGGCTGTTGCCAAAGAACCTTTGGAAGACGCTATTTCTCGTATCGGCCGAAAAGAGTTCGGGGCTGTAACAGGATATGGGCGACATCCTGCGTCTTAGGCTCTAATCCGGGTTTACGGCCCGGATGAGCTTGCGTTCCAGCACCCGCAGTACCGCGCGCAGATCATGGCCGCGTTTCAGGATGCGGCCATCCATACCTATGACTGAGTACATCCCCTGCCGGGACTTCAGGCGCGGGTGCTTTTCGACGCGGTAGATCGGGTGCTCAGCGGTGCGCCGGAAGATCGAGAATACCGCCATGTCGCGCAGGTTTGAGATACCATAGTCTCGCCACTCTCCAGCGGCGACCATCCGACCATAAACGGACAGGATTTGCGACATCTCATGCCGGTCAAAGGCCACGGGCATCTGCGCTGCGTTTGCCGATAACCGGTTGGGAGGCTGCATGTTCATACCGCCAGCCTTGCCGGAAATCATGTTTGAATCAAGCCTGATGCGCTGTTGCCCGGCTTTTACAACACAAGTGTTACCGCCGACCAACCTGACGGCAGATCAGGATTACCGGCAGCAGGCCGACCGCCAGAATGACCAGCGACGGCACGGCGGCACCCTCAAGCCTCTCATCCGAGGCAAGCCTGTACGCCTGTACGGCCAGTGTGTCGAAGTTGAACGGGCGCATGATCAGGGTGGCAGGCAATTCCTTCATCACGTCCACAAAGACGATCAACAGCGCGGTCAGCAGCGACGGTGTCAGAATGGGCAGGTGAACGCGCCGCAATGTTCCCAGCGGGGTTTGCCCCAACGACCGGGCCGCGGCATCCATATTGGCATGAACCGTGCTTTGACCCCCCTCATATGCGCTGAGCGCGGCGGCAAGGAATCGCACCATGTAAGCGGCGACCAGCAGCCAGATTGAACCGGTAACCAACAACCCCGTGGACACATCGAATGTCTTCCGCATCCAGGCATCCAGCGCGTTGTCAAAGCTGGCGAAAGGTACAATCAAACCGACTGCGATGACGCCACCGGGCACGGCATATCCCAGCCGCGCCATGTAGGCCGTCGCCGACGACGCGCGCCCGGGTCTCAGACGTTGAAAGAACCCGACACAGATCGCCGCAAAGACAGTGACGACCGCGGCCGTGCCAGCAAGGGTCAGCGAGTTCTGGATGAAACCGATATAGCGCCGCGACAGCAGGTTCTGTTCCGATTCCAAACCCATCTCGACCAGTATGATAACGGGCAACAGAAACCCGAAAATAACGGGTATCGTACATAACAGGAATGCCGCGACGGCGCGAAGACCGGTCAGGTGTTCCGCCGGTTGGGCAGCATGTTTCTTTCCGGCCTGATAGTATTTTGCCTTACCGCGCTGGGTGCGTTCGGCCACAGCCATGATCAGTGCAAAGACAAGCAGGCACCAGGCCAGCTGCGCCGCCGCCGCACGGTCGGCCATTGAAAACCAGCTGGTGTAAATCCCGGTCGCAAAGGTCTGCACACCGAAATAAGACACGGTTCCGAAATCGGCGATGGTTTCCATGATGGCCAGAAGCACACCACCGGCAATTGCCGGGCGCGCCATCGGCAGCGAGACGCGCCGAAACGCCAGCCATGGATTGTTGCCCAGCGCCCGAGCAGCCAGAAACGCCGAAGCACTTTGTTGCAGGAACGCAGCCCGCGCCAGCAGGTAGACATAAGGGTACAGCACCAGAATCAGCATCACCGCAGCGCCCCCGGTCGAACGGATTTCAGGGAACCAATAGTCGCGCGGCCCCCAACCCGTTACATCCCGCAAAGTGCTTTGAACGATACCCGGATGATCCAGAATAAAGGTGTACGCATAAGCAAGCACATATGCCGGAAAAGCCAAGGGCAAGACCAGCGCGATCTCAAGGATCCTGACACCGGGAAAGCGGGTCATCGTCACCAGCCAGGCAGCGCCCGTGCCGATACTGAACGTACCCGCCGCGACCAGCACCACAAGGATCAGGGTCGTCACAGTATAGCTGGGCAGCACCGTTTCCATCAGGTGCGAGATCGTATCTGTCCCGCCCGTCACTGCCGCCAGAACCACGGCCACCATGGGCAACAAGCATGCGGCAGCCACAAGATAAGCAACTGCGGCCAACAGCCGTGTGCCGCGTACACCGCGATTGCGTGATCCGTTTTCTGAATAGTCGATCTGGGCCATTATCCCGGCTTTTGATTGGCAAAGGCTTAGGGTACGCCTTTAATCGACCAAAATGCTCGGAAACACCAGTGCGTCGGTCAACAAATCTGCGGCACAAACTGCCGCAGACCTGTTATTCACCACTATTCGTAGACGCGCTGATCCTCGATCACCAACCCGTCTTTGGGCAGCGAGCCGGGGGCGACGACTTCGATTGCGCCTTTCAGTTTCAGCACTTCGGCCACCGATCTGGCATATGCCGTATCATCCCCGCCTGTGCTTTCGATCTGGACAGTCATCGAATCCATCTCGCCCTGACGGGTGGCGATGACACGAGCCTTGACGATTTCCTCATGCTTGTCGACCAAAGCGGCAACCTGTTCCGGACGCACGAACATACCTTTGATCTTGGTCGTCTGATCTGCACGCCCCATCCAACCTTTGATCCGGGTGTTCGTGCGACCGCAGGGGGAAATCCCCGGCATCACGGCGGAAAGGTCGCCTGTCGCAAAGCGGATCAGCGGGTAATCGGGGTTGAGAGAGGTCACCACGACCTCACCCACCTCACCCGGTGCCACCGGAGTTCCGGTTCCAGGTGTCACAATCTCGACAATCACGTGCTCGTCGATGATCATCCCGTCGATCGCGGCGCTTTCATAAGCAATATTGCCCAGATCCGCTGTCGCGTAACATTGCAGGCACGAGATACCCCGGTCGGCGTATTCCTGTCGCAGAGACGGGAACAAGGCCCCACCTCCAACGGCGGCTTTCGAGAAATGCAGTGAAACGCCCATCTCATCGGCTTTGTCCAGAATGACCTTCAGGTAATCCGGCGTTCCTGCATAGGCCGTACAGCCAACGTCGCGGGCGGCAGTCACCTGCAACTCGGTTTGTCCGGTTCCTGCGGGCAGAACAGCCGCGCCGACAGCCCGTGCGCCATTTTCAAAGATCATACCGGCTGGGGTTAGGTGATACCCAAAACAGTTCTGGACAATGTCCCCTGCGCCAACACCCGCGGCATTCAGGAAACGGCCCATGCGCCACCAGTCGTGATCAGTGCTGCCCGGCTCATAGATCGGTCCCGGCGACTGGAACACATGATGGAAATGCCGCGCCGGTTTCACTGTAAATCCACCAAACGGGGGGCGTTTGGCCTGTGCTCTGGTCAGGTCCGATTTCCGCAGAACCGGCAATGTTGGCAAATCTTCAACTGATTTTACCTTATTAGTGTCTGATTCTGACAGATGCGACGCAAATCCAGGGGCCGACATCGCGCGTTTGATCTGCTCCACTAGTGCCCTGGCCTGGTCCGAGGCGCGTTCGTCTGCCGAGCGTGTTTCGAGTGCGTCGAAATAGGTCATAGCCATATCCTCCATCCGCTCACAGCCACCTTTTGCGACGACGATAGGACCGCACATCGCGAAAGCTTTTGCGGCCTTCGTCGGACATGCCCAGGTAAAACTCTTTCACATCCGGGTTTTCGCGCAGGTCGGCTGCCGGGCCATCCATCACGACACGCCCGGATTCAAGAATGTAACCGTAATGTGCAAAGCGCAGGGCGACGTTGGTGTTCTGCTCTGCCAGCAGAAAGGACACGCCCTCTTTTTCGTTGAGGTCCTTCACGATACTGAAAATCTCTTCGACCAGCTGCGGAGCAAGACCCATTGAGGGTTCGTCCAGCAAAATCGTCTCGGGCCGCGACATCAAGGCCCGCCCCATGGCAACCATCTGTTGTTCCCCACCCGAAGTATAGCCTGCCTGCGACCGGCGGCGTTCCTTGAGCCGGGGAAAATATGCGTAAACCATCTCAAGATCCCGCTGGACCGCAGCCGCCCCGTCTTTGCGGGTGTAGGCGCCGGTCAGCAAGTTTTCTTCGACGGTCAGGTGCTCGAAACAGTGGCGGCCTTCCATCACCTGAATGACACCCTTTTCAACCAGATCGGCCGGATCGCTTTCATGCACGTTCTGGCCGCGATACTTGATCGAACCTTTGGTGACTTCTCCGCGTTCGGAATGCAGCAGGTTCGATACGGCCTTGAGCGTGGTTGTCTTGCCCGCACCATTGCCGCCCAGCAACGCTGTGATGCCGCCCTTTGGAACGCTCAGGCTGACGCCTTTCAACACGAGGATCACGTGGTTGTAGATCACCTCGATATTATTGACCTCAAGCAGGGTTTCCGCCTGCACGTCAGTGGTTTGTGCCGCATCCAGCATCAGCGCGTTTCCTCATGCCTGCCCGTTCCGGGGCTGTTCGTGAGGAGCGGCAGGTGACCCGCCGCTCCGGTTGTCTGAACGCCCCGGATCACATCCGTGGCGCAACATGCCTTACTCGCAACGTGGCGAGATGCTGTTTTCGGTTGCGTAGGCACCGGAATCTTCTTCGATCAACGCGCCGATAACTTCGGCATCTGTCGGTTTGAAGTCCTGTACCGGGTTCCAGGCACCAGTCGCCGCATCCCACTGAACAACACCGACAAGGCCGGGGCCGCCGTGGTTTTCGCAGGAAACCGAGAATTCAGGGCCGAACCCGGACATGCCAAGCGCTTCCATCTTGGCGTTGGTCATTTCCAGTGCTTCCATGCCGTCGCGCATCATCGACGCGTCGATATCAGCGGTTCCGTGCATCGCCTGCGCCGTTTTCACAGCCTCGGCTGCCAGCATGGCGGCATAAAGACCACGGTTGTACTGAACTGTACCCAGCTGATCGCCGGCACCTGCAGCCTTGCCCGAGTCAACGACGTACTTTTTCAGGTCGTCATAGACCGGATAGTCCATGCCAAGGCCGGTAAAGGTCAGCGCCTTGTAACCGGTCGCTTTTTCGCCAGCAGGCTGAACGTCGAATTCCGCGCCAGACCACCAGACACCAATGAAGTTTTCCATCGGGAAACGGATGTTGGCCGCTTCCTGAACCGCAACCTGGTTCATGACGCCCCAACCCCACATGATGACATAGTCAGGCTTTTCACGGCGAATTTGCAGCCATTGCGACTTCTGCTCCTGTCCTGGGTGATCAACCGGCAGCAAGGACAGCTCATACCCATGCTTTTCAGCCAGAGTTTCCAGCGTCCGGATCGGTTCCTTGCCGTAAGCAGAATTGTGATAGACCAGCGCAATCTTCTTGCCGCTCAGGTCACCGCCATTTTCATCCAGCAGATAGTTGATCGCACCGGACGCACCGTTCCAGTAGTTGGCCGGATAGTTGAACACGTGGCTGAACACTTTGCCGTTCGCAGCCGAGGTCCGGCCATACCCCATCGTGTGCAGAGGAATGCCGTCTGCGGTCACTTTGGGGATCAGCTGATAGGTGATACCGGTCGACAGCGGCTGATACACCAGCGCGCCTTCACCTTTGGTGGATTCATAGCATTCCACGCCTTTTTCGGTGTTATACCCGGTTTCGCATTCGATCACGTTTGCTGGTACACCGCCAATGCCACCGTCCCGCTCGTTCAGAAGAGTGAAATAGTCGGCGTAACCGTCCGCGAATGGAATACCACCGGCCGCATAGGGCCCGGTTCGATAGCTGAGCGACGGGAACACAAGATCCGCCATCGCAGGTCCTGCCGCCATCAGGGCGCTCAGCGCCACGGTTGCCAGTTTCTTGTTCATCGGGTGTCTCCTCCCTTGATTGATCCGATATTGAGTTCGGGCTTGATCACCCGTCTTTATGATTGGGCCAGCCCTCAGTGCGGGAACGGCCAGAGTCTGAGTTTCTCTTTCGCAACGCGCCACAACTGTGCCAGACCGTGGGGTTCCAGGATCAGGAACATGATGATCAGCGCGCCCACGATCACCAGCTGAAGATGGGCAACGATATCGGTCGGCCAACCCAGAAGATCGACGCCAACCAGTTTGAGCAGAACCGGCAGCAGCACGAGGAAGGCCGCCCCGGCAAAAGACCCGAAAATCGAGCCTAATCCGCCGATAATCACCATAAACAGCACCAGGAATGATTTCTGAATGCCGAATGCTTCGCCCACCTCGACCGCGCCAAGATAAACGGCAAAGAACAAGGCCCCTGCGATGCCCACAAAGAACGAGCTGACAGCGAAAGCGCTGATCTTGGCTTTCAACGGGTTCACCCCGATGATTTCGGCGGCGATATCCATGTCGCGGATCGCCATCCATGTCCGCCCGGTCGTGCCGCGGGTCAGGTTGCGCGCAATAATCGCGCTGAAGGTCAGGAAGATCAGGCAGAACAGGTAGGTCGCCCAGGCCGGGGCGTTCGGGCCCGAGATGATAATGCCGAACACGTCACGCTCGGGCGCGTTGATCTGACCCGAGGCCGAGTAGTTGTAAAACCACGGTACCCGGTTGAAGAGCCAGACCAGAAAGAACTGTGCCGCAAGCGTGGCCACCGCCAGATAGAACCCCTTGATCCGCAGGGAAGGCAGGCCGAACAAGACGCCTACAATCGCTGTGATACCACCAGCCAACAGGACATGAATGAACATGCTGACATCTGGAAATGCGGTCATCAACTTGTAGCAGGCATAAGCACCCACCGCCATGAAACCGCCTGTACCAAGGCTGACCTGCCCGCAATAGCCCACGAGTATGTTCAATCCGATCGCCGCGATGGCATAGATCAGAAAGGGCAGCAGCAGGGCGTTTGCCCAATAGTCGTTGATGATGAACGGAATGATCCCAAACGCCACCGCCAGAACGACATAGTACCGGTACCGGTCGAACTTGATCGGGAAAGTCTGGCTGTCATCCACGTAGGAGGTTTTGAAATCTCCGGCCTCACGATAGAACATCTGTTACTTTCCCCATTCTTCCTGCGCCCGGTTTCGGGTCGCGGCGTCCAGCTGGCTGGACCCTTTGGCATATCCGCTCGCCTCAGAGGCGCGCACGAGTTTCAGGTAGGCCAGAACACCCATGATCAGACCGGCAAAGGCCAGGATCGCGGCAATCGTCAGCTGACTGTCAGTCAGGTCATTCGAAGTCAGCGCGATATATCCAAAGGCCCAGAACCCCGCCCATGCGATCACATTGATGATGGCGATCAGCTTGGTCATGCGTTACACCCTCTCGATGATCTTCTCGCCGAACAGACCCTGCGGTCTAAACACCAGGAAGATCAGCGCCAGCACATAGGCGAACCAGTTTTCGGTCGCGCCGCCGACCAGCGGGCCAACCGAGAATTCGAACAGCTTCTCGCCCACACCGATGATCAGTCCGCCGACGATGGCACCGGGGATCGAGGTGAACCCGCCCAGCATCAACACCGGCAGCGCCTTGAGTGCGATCAGCGACAGCGAGAACTGCACGCCCGATTTGGTGCCCCACATGATCCCCGCGACCAGCGCCACGAACCCGGCCACCGACCAGACCATGACCCAGATGAAGTTGAGCGAGATCCCGACCGAAAGTGCCGCCTGATGGTCATCTGCCACAGCACGCATGGCCCGGCCCTGTTTTGTGTACTGGCTGAAGGCCACCAGCGCCGCCACCAGAAGCGCCGCAATTACGGTTGCCACGATGTCGAGGTTGTCGATGAAGAAGCCATAGCCGAAGATGTTAAAGGTGACCTCGTCGATCCACAGGTTGATGCCCTGCGGCAGACCCACATCCAGCGTCTTGATCTCGGATCCCCACATCAGGTCGGCCACACCTTCAAGGAAATAGGCCAGACCGATCGTGGCCATGAACAGGATGATCGGCTCCTGCCCAACCAGATGTCGCATGACAAAGCGCTGCACACACCAGGCCAGCAGAACCATCACACCCATTGTCAGGATGATCGCCAGCAGGGCGGGGATGTTCCAGCCGAAGTTATAGACATGAGTGCCGAAGGTCGCGTTGATCAAATGCGCGAAAGGCACCTGCCCGTTCATGATCCCGACCAGTGTCATCGCCGCAAACAGGGCCATAACCCCTTGCGCGTAATTGAAAATCCCGGATGCCTTGTAGATCAGCACAAAGCCCAGCGCGACCAGCGCATAAAGCACCCCGGCCATCAGACCGTTAAGGATGACCTCCGTGGCAAAGATTAACTGCTCAGGCATATGTGCCTCCCCGGATATCTGCTTTGGTCTCAGTCATGGCTGACCCCCAGATAGGCGTCGATGACTTCCTGATTGTTGCGCACCTCGTCGGGTGTACCGTCACCAATCTTTTTTCCGTAATCCATCACGACCACGCGGTCGCTCAGGTCCATCACCACGCCCATATCGTGTTCGATCAGGGCGATGGTGGTGCCGAATTCGTCATTCACATCGAGGATAAAGCGGCTCATGTCCTCTTTCTCTTCGACATTCATGCCCGCCATCGGTTCATCCAGCAGCAAGAGCTTTGGTTCTGCCGCCAGTGCGCGGGCCAGTTCGACGCGTTTTTTCAGGCCATAAGGCAGGCGCGCAACGGGCGTCTTGCGGATGTGCTGGATTTCAAGGAAATCGATGATTTTCTCAACCGCCTCACGGTTTTCAACCTCTTCCGCCTCGGCCTTACCCTTCCACCAGGCCTGCTGGAGGATGTTGGTCCGCATGAAATTCAAGCGCCCGGTCATGACGTTGTCCAAAACGCTCATCCCTTCGAACAGGGCGATGTTCTGGAACGTCCGCGCGATCCCCTGCTGCGCCACCTCAAAGGGCCGCATCGCTGGGCGTTTTGATCCGTGGAACCAGACCTCGCCTTCCTGCGGGACATAGAACCCCGAGATAACGTTCAGCATGGATGATTTTCCGGCCCCGTTCGGCCCGATGATGGCGCGAATCTCACCCTCGCGAATATCGAACGAGATATCCTTGATCGCCACGACGCCGCCAAAGCGCAGGGTGATGTTCTTCATTTCCATCACCACGCCGCCGATCTTGCGACCGTCTTCGGTGACATATCCTTCGGCGTTATCCAGCATCAGTCACTCCCTGACTTGCGCATAAACGGGATGGCGGGCGTGGCGATGGCCGCAGGTCTAGCGGTGCAATGGCGGCCCTCATTCCGCTGCCACCTTGTGCTGCGCACCCGGTACCACCGGCGCATCCACGATTTTCAGCGTCGCGCTGATCGATCCCTTGCGCCCATCTTCATAGGTCACTTCGGTCGTGGTCGACACGCTTTCGGACCCGTCATAAAGCGCTGCAATGATGTCGTGGAACTTCTCTTCGACAAACCCACGCCGCACTTTCCGGGTGCGCGTCATCTCACCATCATCAGCGTCCAGTTCCTTGTGCAGAACGACAAAGCGATGCACCTGGCAACCGGACAGCATTTCATCAGCTGCTACCGATTTGTTGACCTCTTCCACATGCGCCCTGATCGTCTCTAACACACGCGGATGGCCTGCCAGTTCCTGATAGGAGGCGTAAGCCACGTTGTTGCGTTCCGCCCAGTTGCCGACCGCTGTCAGGTCGATATTGATAAAGGCCACGCAGCGATCCTTGCCGTTTCCGAACAGAACGACCTCGAGAATATCGGGATAGAATTTCAGCTTGTTCTCGACATATTTCGGCGCGAACATGGACCCGTCGGCCATTTTGCCCACGTCCTTGGCGCGGTCGATGATCCGCAGATGGCCGCTGCTTTCCTCGATGAACCCGGCATCACCCGTTGCCACCCAGCCTTCGGCATCTTTGGTCGATGCCGTGGAATCCGGGTTGTTGTAATATTCGACAAACACGCCGGGCGAGCGGTAGTGGATCTCGCCCTTGTCGTCGATCCTGATCTCGACATCCGGCGCGGGCACGCCAACCGTATCGGCCCGAACCTCGCCATCCGGCTGTACGGTGATGAACACGGTTGCTTCGGTCTGGCCATAAAGCTGTTTCAGGTTGATGCCCAAAGATCGATAGAAATCAAAGATTTCCGGTCCGATCGCTTCACCCGCTGTATAACCAACCCGGAACCGGCCATAGCCCAGCGTATCCTTGAGCGGCCCGTAGACCAGCAGGTTACCCAGCGCGTATTTCATCCGGTCGCCAAAGCCGACGGGTTTGCCATCCAGCAACTTGCCACCCACTTTTTTGGCATGCGCCATGAAGTGATGGAACATGCGTTGCTTCAGCTTGCTCGCATCCTCCATCCGGATCATTACATTGGTCAGCTGGCTTTCAAACACGCGCGGCGGGGCGAAGAAATAGGTCGGCCCGATTTCGCGCAGATCGGTCATCATCGTGTCGGCGCTTTCCGGGCAGTTCACGCAGAACCCGCACCAATAGGCCTGACCGATGGAAAAGATGAAATCCCCAACCCATGCCATTGGTAGGTAGGAGAGGATATCTTCATCGCGGGTCAGATGGTCGAAGATCGCTGAATTTTTGGCGCTTTCGATCACGTTGCGGTTCGACAGAACCACCCCCTTGGGCTTGCCCGTTGTGCCCGAGGTATAAAGCATGACGCAGGTGTCGTTATAGGTGATCTCAGTGATGCGCTTGTCCAGCTCTGCATCAAACCGCTGATGTCCTGCCTGACCTTCGGCCATGAGGTCTTCCAGCGCGTTCATCTGGCTGTGGTCGTATTTCCGCATCCCTCGCTTGTCGGTATAGAGGATGTGCTTGATCTGGTGCACTTTTTCCTGAATTTCGATGACCTTGTCGACCTGTTCCTGATCACCGCAGACGACGTATTTCGCGCCGCAATGCTCCATCACATAGGTCATCTCTTCGGCGACTGCGTCCTGATACAGAGGCACCGGAATTGCACCGACCATCTGTGCCGCGACCATGGTCCAGTAATGCGCTGGCCGGTTGCGACCGATCACGGCAATGTGGTCACCGCGCTCAACGCCAATTTCAAGAAATCCAAGGGCGAGCGCGCGAATTTCCTTGGCCGCTTTAGCCCAGGTCCAGCATTGCCAGATCCCAAATTCTTTTTCCCGATAGGCCGGGGCATCCCCGAACTGGGTCGCGTTGCGATGTAGAAGCGCCGGAAGGGAGTGCAACCCTTCGGCGCCCGACTGCGTCTGAGCCAATCTTTTTCTCCTCCCCATCCGGCCTCCTCAAAGCCGGAAATGGCGGATCCGGGAAAGCCCCCGGATGCCAGTGCCCCGATTTGGGACACCCGCACGATCAGCGTCAACTTTTTCCTGATGTTTTCTCAATTCTTACGAATTGTAACAGGTGCAGAGGGGTGATGTTACGTTTTGTACAAGATGTACAAATGCAGACTGTCACGAGGAACCCGATAGTCCCAAGCTATTGCCATACCAAACAGGTCCCGTGTTCAACAGGGATGGCGTACCGGCAAACAGAATACGACCTTCGGCAGGTTGGCGCGGTTACTGATACTTAGCTTTTAGTGCTGCTTTTTTAAAACGACCAACAGATGTTGAGCGCAACGTGTACAGCAACCCCAAAAGTTTCGTGTTCAAGGGCATTGTCTTATCGCGGTAAACGAGGCTTGCCTCATAGGGCTTGTTGGCGTCGCAAAGTTCAATGATTTCGCCTGCGGCCAAAACCATCTCGTCCATCAGGGCTTCGGCAGCTTCCGCCTTGCTTGCCTCATCCTCAGAAATTGTTTTGTCTCTTTGGGACTTTCGGCGGAAATCCACAATGGCAGCGGGCACGTATTCAGCGACCCGATTTCTGAACCGCGTCATGTCAGAGCCATTGGCCTGAGTGCCGTCCGATTTGGTGTAGGAGTTGTAATCACCGTATAGGGCCAGGATCGTGCTCGTCTGGTGAAACAAAAGATCCTGCCGCGCAAAATCGAGTTCAACGTAGCGGTCAATACGGGCCTGTTCTTCGATCATGACCGTTATCGAAGCCTTCGCATCATCTGCTTTGGCACCATGAACCGCCAATACAACAAAGGTCAAAATCAAAACAATCCTGGGCACCCAAAGCTTCGCAACTCGACTTGCAATCATAACGAGGTACTCCTTCATCATTGAGAAAGCACTCGAACACTACCACAAATCGGCAAACAAATCCGCCAAGCTGAAATTCTGGCGCTGGCGCTTGACGCCCCTTGAGCCCTTACAACCAATCCCGCAGGATCGGGATCAGGGGCACATCCGCGGCGGGCATGGGGTAGTTGCGCAGGTCATTTGCGCGGACCCATTTCAGCGCCTGCCCCTCTTTCGACTGCGGGATGCCCTGCCATTTGCGGCAGGCGAACAGCGGCATCAGCAGGTGGAAATCATCATAGCTGTGGCTGGCAAAGGTCAGAGGGGCGAGGCACGAGGCCCATGTGTCGATGCCCAGTTCCTCGTGCAATTCGCGGATCAGGGCGGCCTCGGGGGTTTCGCCGGGCTCGATTTTGCCGCCGGGAAACTCCCAAAGACCGGCCATGGACTTGCCCTCGGGGCGTTGGGCCAACAGCACCCGGCCCTCGATGTCGATCAGGGCGACCGCAGAGACCAACACGGTTTTCACGAGCGGTAATCCGCGTTGATCTCGATATATCCGTGCGTCAGATCGCAGGTCCAGACGGTGGATTTGCCCGCGCCCAGACCCAGATCTACGGCGATGACCAGATCCTGACCTTTCATATAGGCGGCGGCGGCGTCTTCGCTGTAATCGGGGCTGACCCAGCCCTTTTCGGCCACAAGTATGTCGCCGAAGGAAATGCTCAGCAGGTCGCGATCCGCCGCGGCACCGGATTTGCCGATGGCCATGACGATACGACCCCAGTTCGGGTCTTCGCCCGCGATGGCGGTTTTGACCAGCGGAGAGTTGGCGATGGCAAGGCCATGGGTCTTGGCGTCAGCGTCTGTTGCGGCCCCTGTCACGCGGATTTCGACGAATTTCGTGGCACCTTCGCCATCGCGCACCACTTGCTGGGCCAGATCCAGCATCACAGCCTCCAGCGCCTCGGCGAAGGCCGCATTGCCGGTGGCGTCCACACCCGAAGCGCCGGTGGCGCACAGCAGCAGGCTGTCCGAGGTGGATGTATCGCTGTCCACGGTGATGCAGTTGAACGTCCGGTCTGTCTGCGCGCCCAGCATCGCCTGCAACGCCGATTGTTCGACCTGCGCGTCGGTGAAGATATAGACCAGCATGGTCGCCATATCTGGCGCAATCATGCCGGACCCCTTGGCAATCCCCGCAATAGAGACTGTTTTGCCATCAATTTCGACCTGCGCCACGGCCCCTTTCGGGAAGGTGTCGGTGGTCATGATCGCGCGTGCGGCGTCTTCGATCGCGTGACGGCTGAGATCCGCCTTCAGCGTTTCAAGCTTGGCAATGATGCGGTCATGCGCCAGCGGCTCACCGATGACGCCGGTTGAGGAGGTAAAGACCCGCTCGACCGGAACACCTGTCGCCTTCGAGATGGCCTGCGTCACCTCGGCCACCGAGGTCTGACCATAATGCCCGGTAAAGGCATTGGCATTACCCGAATTCACCAGGATCGCCGCCGGGCCATCGCTGGGCCCGCCGATCTTGTCCTGACAATCCAGAACCGGCGCGGCGCGCGTGGCTGAACGGGTAAAGACCCCGGCCACAGATGTGCCCGGGTCCAGCACGGCCAGCATGACATCGGTGCGGCCCTGATATCGCACGCCCGCCGCGACGGTGGCGAACCGCACACCGTCAATTGCAGGCAAATCAGGGAAGGACGCTGGCGCCAGCGGCGAAACCTTGGTGATCTTGGCCACGGGGATTACTCCTGAATCAGGTCCAGCTGGCGCAGGACTTCGGGTCCGGCACCTTCCAAAGCGGGGCGGTCGATCTGGGCCTGCTGTGTCAGTTCATCGATGCGCGCCTGAATGGCGTCCTGCTGAACGGTTTGTGCAAGCTCTTCGCGCACGGCGTCCAGCGCGGGCGCTTCGGTTTTGCGCTTGTCGTTCAGCTTGACCACATGCCAGCCGAACTGCGTCTGAACCGGGTCGGACACCTGCCCTTTTTCGAGCGCGACCACGGCTGTTTCGAATTCCGGTACCATCTGGCCCTTGCCGAACCAGCCCAGCGCGCCGCCATTGGGGCCGGACGGACCGGTGGAATGCGCGCGCGCGAGTTCGGCGAAATCGGCGCCGTCATCAAGCTGCGCCTTGAGGTCGTTGGCCTGTTCTTCGGTCTCGACCAGAATGTGGCTGGCATCGAATTCGTCCTCACCCGCGAAATCGTTGTACTGCGCGTCGTAGGCTGCCTGAATGGCCTCGTCCGTGACAACGGTATCGGTCAGGGCTGTGACGGTCTGAACCGCCAGAAGTGAGCGTTCTTCATTTTTCAGCCGCAGCGTGTTCAGTTTGTTCAGCCCATCCTGCTGTTGCCCCAGCAATTGCTGCTGGATCAGCTGTTCCAGCACGAAGTCGAACAATACGTCATCTTCGGCCTGCTGGTATTGCGGCGGCAGGGCGGCAACGGTAGCGATCACGTGACCCAAAGTGATCTCATCCCCGTTCACACGCGCCACCACGGTGGATGCATCCGGCTGGGTTTCGGCGGCCAGCGGCAAGGCCATCATGGCGGTCAGAGCCAGCGATGGCAGAAAAGTGAGGCCTTTGGGCATTGAATCATCCTATTTCCTTGCCGCGGCAGGGCGCAGCGTTGACACTCTGGAACCTGCCGCTTACATCGCTTTGAAGCCTTGGACAGGGCCGCCTTTCACCCCCCGTATCTATGGGTTGCGCGCAAGGTGGGCAAGCCTGTCAAAAACCAAGACAAGAACAGATCCGCTGGAGTGAACATGCTGGGACTCGGAACGCTCGCCAAAAAGGTGTTCGGAACACCGAACGACCGCAAGATCAAGGCGACCCGCCCCCTGATCGAGAAGATCAACGCGCTGGAACCCGAGTTCGAGAAAATGTCCGATCAGGGCCTGATCGACAAGACAGAAGACCTGCGCAAACGCGCGCTGGATGGCGAAAGTCTTGACGATCTACTGCCCGAAGCCTTTGCCAACGTGCGCGAAGGTGCCCGCCGCGCGCTGGGGCTGCGCGCCTTTGACGTGCAGCTGATGGGCGGTGTTTTCCTGCATCAGGGCAACATCTCGGAAATGAAGACGGGTGAGGGCAAGACACTGGTCGCGACCCTACCGGCGTATCTGAACGCGCTGACCGGCAAGGGCGTGCATGTGGTCACGGTGAACGAATACCTGGCCAAGCGCGACGCGGAATGGATGGGCAAGGTGTTTGCTGCCGTGGGCATGACCACCGGCGTGATCTGGTCGGGCCAGCCTGACGCGGAAAAACTGGCCGCCTATTCCTGCGACATCACCTATGCCACCAACAACGAGCTGGGTTTTGACTATCTGCGCGACAACATGAAGGCCGATCTGGAACAGGTTTACCAGAAGCACCACAATTTCGCGATTGTGGACGAGGTCGATTCGATCCTGATCGACGAGGCGCGGACGCCGCTGATCATCTCGGGCCCGGCACAGGACCGCTCGGACCTGTATACCGCCATCGATGCGCTGATCCCGAGTCTGACCGACGAACACTACACGCTGGACGAAAAGGCCCGCAACGTGACCTTCACGGATGAGGGCAACGAGTTTCTGGAGCAGCAGCTGTTGGCTGCCGGCCTGATTCCTGAAGGCCATTCGCTGTATGACCCGGAAAGCACGACCGTGGTGCATCACGTGAATCAGGGTCTGCGCGCGCACAAGCTGTTCCAGCGCGACAAGGATTACATCGTGCGCGACGGCAATGTCGTTCTGATCGACGAATTCACGGGCCGCATGATGCCGGGCCGCCGCCTGTCCGAGGGCCTGCATCAGGCCATCGAAGCCAAGGAAAACGTGCAGATTCAGCCTGAGAACGTGACGCTGGCCAGCGTGACCTTCCAGAACTATTTCCGCCTTTACGACAAGCTGGGCGGCATGACCGGGACCGCCCTGACCGAGGCCGAGGAATTTGCCGAGATTTACGGCCTTGGCGTGGTTGAGGTTCCGACCAACAAGCCGATTGCCCGTGTGGACGAGGATGATCAGGTCTATCGCACCGCCATGGAAAAATACGGCGCGATGATCGAAGAAACCAAGAAGGCGCAGGAAACGGGCCAGCCGGTCCTGCTGGGCACGACCTCGATCGAGAAATCGGAACTGCTGAGCCAGATGCTAACCAAGGAAGGCATCGCCCATAACGTTCTGAACGCCCGCCAGCACGAGCAGGAGGCGCAGATTGTCGCCGATGCCGGCCGTCTGGGCGCGGTGACCATCGCCACCAACATGGCCGGTCGCGGTACCGACATTCAGCTGGGCGGCAATGTCGAGATGAAGGTGCTGCAAGCGATTGCGGACAACCCCGAGGCTGATCCGTCGGAGCTGCGCGCCGCAGAAGAGGCGCGCCACGCGGAAGAAAAAGAAAAGGTTCTGGCCGCAGGGGGCCTTTATGTTATGGCGTCCGAACGCCATGAAAGCCGCCGCATCGACAACCAGCTGCGCGGCCGTTCGGGCCGTCAGGGCGATCCGGGCCGTACCGTGTTCTACCTGAGCCTTGAAGACGACCTGATGCGCATCTTTGGCTCGGAACGGCTGGACAAGGTGCTGACCACGCTGGGCATGAAAGAAGGCGAGGCGATCATTCACCCCTGGGTGAACAAGTCGCTGGAACGCGCGCAGTCCAAGGTCGAGGGCCGCAACTTCGACATGCGCAAGAACGTTCTGAAATTCGACGACGTGATGAACGATCAGCGCAAGGTGATCTTTAGCCAGCGCCGCGAGATCATGTCGGCCAATGACCTGTCCGAGATCGTCTCGGATATGCGTGAGCAGGTGATCGACGATCTGATTGACGAGTACATGCCGCCGAAATCCTATGCGGATCAGTGGGATACCGACGGTCTGCATGCTGCGATCAAGGACAAGCTGACCATCGACGCCCCGGTTCAGGACTGGGCTGCCGAAGAAGGCGTGGATGACGAGCAGGTGCGCGAGCGCCTGATCAAGGCCGCGGATGAGATGATGGCCCAGAAGGCGGTTGCCTTTGGTCCCGAAAACATGCGCAACATCGAAAAGCAGGTGCTGTTGCAGACCATCGACAGCAAATGGCGCGAGCATCTGCTGACGCTGGAACATCTGCGCTCGGTCGTGGGGTTCCGCGGCTATGCCCAGCGCGACCCGCTGAACGAATACAAGAACGAAAGCTTCCAGCTGTTCGAATCCATGCTGGACGGTTTGCGGGAAACCGTGACACAGCAATTGTCGCGCGTGCGTCCACTGACCGAAGAAGAGCAGAGGGAAATGCTGGCGCAGATGGCGGCGCAACAGGCGCAGGCCCAGCAGGCCGTGGACAAGGCCGCAAGCCAGGCCGAGGCCAAGGCCGAAGCGGCGGCGTCAGGCGATGCCCTGCCGGGTTTTGACGAGAGTGATCCGTCGACCTGGGGTAACCCGTCGCGAAACGACCTGTGCCCCTGCGGATCCGGCAAGAAGTTCAAACACTGCCACGGCAGATTGACCTGACGTTAACACCCTTTAATCACAATGAGTCCGTCTCGCGGCCACAAATTGGCCGCGATTGGTGGCGAGAGTGCAAGCTGCTCCTTCAACTGGGGAGGGTGTCTTGTTTGTAGTTCGCAACTACGTAACCATGTGCGGAACGGTCGCTTGTGCCCTGGGCATAGGCTATCTGATGCAGAACGGACCGGCTGCGCAGCAGAACCGCGCGCAGGGCGGTGTCGATGTGGCCTCTGTTGCCGATCAGTCTTCGATTCTGTCGGGACTGGACAGTATCGTTCTGACTTCGGCCACCGTATCAGATGCCGATCCGGTCACTGTTACACCGGCACCCCGCGCTGTACCTGTAGCCCCCAAGACATCGAACTGCCGGATCAGCGCGCACGCAAACGCAGCACCCGGTGCCTTGGCACACCTGTCGCTGAAAGCGCCGTGCCACAAGAACGAGCGGATTGAAATTCACCATAGCGGCCTGACTGTTAGCCAGATGACGGATGCCAGCGGCGCGCTGGACATGGCGATCCCGGCTCTTTCGGAATACGCGATCTTCCTGTTTTCTTTCGAAGATGAAACAGGCACTGTCGCCACCACTCACGTTCCCGAAATCGCCGGTTTTGATCGTGTTGTCTTGCAATGGCAGGGTGATACCGAGTTGCAGATTCATGCGCTGGAATTTGGTGCCAGCTATGGCGCGGATGGCCATGTCTGGGATGACGCATCTGCAGAAGGCGCCGGTAAGGTTATGCGTCTGGGTCAGTCCGGTTCCGGTATGACGCAGAATATCGAAGTGTATTCTTTCCCGGCCAGTACATCGGAACAGTCGGGCACGATTGACCTGACTGTCGAGGCCGAAGTGACCGATGCAAATTGCGGCCACACGCTGAACGTGCAGTCGCTGGAGTTGTTGTCGGACCGCCGCCTGCGGTCGCGCGACATGTCAGTGACCCTGCCGGATTGTTCGCGCGCGGGCGAGTTTCTGGTGTTGAATAATCTGCTCTCAGACCTGACAATCGCGGCAAAGTAATCCGCAGGCAGGCTTGAACCTCTTATGACATTTTTCCGTGTGGCGGTGGCTGCGCTGTTTTCCGTGACGGTGGCGACCGGTGCTTTTGGGCAGGACATCACACTGACCTCGCATGATGGCAAGGTCGAAGTGACCGGCAATCTGCTGAGCTTTGACGGTGAGTTCTATCGCGTCGATACGCAATTCGGGACGTTGACCGTGGATGGCTCGGGCGTCACTTGTGAGGGGCCCGCCTGCCCCAACCTGATCGATTTCGTCGCCGAAGTGCAGTTTTCCGGATCATCGGTGATGGCGGAAACGGTGCTGCCCGCCCTGATCATCGGCTTTGCCCGTCAGGAAGACCTGACCGCGACCCCTGCCCGCGTGGATGAGGACACCTTTGTTTACGAGCTGCATCAGGCAGGCCGGTCGGCGCCGCTGGCACGGTTTTTCTTTGACGTGGGCACCACCGATCGCGGGTTCAGTGACCTGATCGCGGACCAGGCGGATATCGTGATGGCCCTGCGCGAGATGCGCGAGGCCGAGCGGGAGGCTGCCGAGGCTGCGGGGTTGGGTGATCTGAAGCGCGCCCGTCGGTCGCGGGTCATTGCACTGGATGCCATGGTCCCGGTCGTGGCCCCCGACAGCGTGATGCGGCAGGTTTCGCTGGCGGACCTGGCCCGCATTCTGTCCGGAGAGGTCAGCAACTGGGCGCAGCTGGGTGGGCCGGATGCCCCTATTGCACTGCATGTGCCAGAGGCCGGGTCGGGGCTGGCGCAGGCGGTCGAGGATCAGGTTCTGAAAACCGCCGGTGTGGACCTGACCGATACGGCGATCCACCACAAACGCATACATGACCTGACCGCGGCCGTGGCTAAGGATCCGTTCTCCATCGGGATCGCCAGCAAGGCATCGGCCCATGGCACCCGCGCTTTGCCGTTGACCGGCGGGTGCGGGCATCCGCTGGCCGCGACCCGCCAGTCGATCAAGACTGAAGATTACCCACTGAATATGCCCATGTTCCTGTATCTGCCGGAACGACGCCTGCCCCGGATTGCGCGGCAGTTTCTGGCCTATAGCCAAAGCCCCGATGCGCAGATGGCCATACGTGACGCAGGATATGTGGATCAATCTGCTGAAACCCTGCCGGTTGGCGTACAGGGGGACCGGCTTGCCAATGCGGTCGTCACTGGTGGAACTGAGGTCGGACTTGAGGAGTTGCAGCGCATGATCAAGACCCTGCGCCCCTTGTCGCGCCTGTCCCTGTCGGTTCGGTTCGAACCCGGATCGTCCCGTCCGGACGCGCAGTCACGCGCCAGTATTCAGCAACTGGCACAAATGCTAGACGCGGGTACGTTGCAGGCACGCAAGGTGGTGTTTGCAGGCTTCAGCGATGGGGGCGGGGGTGCCGTTTCAAATGCCCGCATCGCCCTGCGGCGCGCGCAAACCGTGCGGAACGCGGTTATCGCCGCGCTTGAAGCCCCGATCCCTGACAGTATCGCGGTTACCGCCGAAGGATTCGGCGAGGCGATGCCCATGGCCTGCGATGACACCGAATGGGGCCGCAAGGTCAACCGGCGGGTCGAGATTTGGGTGCAGTAGCTGCTAGAGATACCCTTCGGAACGAAAGCTGAGCTCGGTCGATTTGCCGATGATCAGGTGGTCATGCAGCGTCAGCCCCAGGGCGGAACAGGCATCCTGTATGCGGTTGGTCATGTCGATGTCCGACTGTGACGGCGTTGGG
Organism: Ruegeria sp. P8; assembly: GCF_056534665.1. Taxonomy (NCBI): domain Bacteria; kingdom Pseudomonadati; phylum Pseudomonadota; class Alphaproteobacteria; order Rhodobacterales; family Roseobacteraceae; genus Ruegeria; species Ruegeria sp. P8. Next base: position 8,375 of record NZ_JBQERC010000011.1, on the reverse strand, counting down.
TCGCCCGAAGGATGGTTGTGCACCAGGATCAAGGCCGAGGCATTCAGCTCCAGCGCCCGTTTGGCCACTTCGCGCGGATAGACGGGCACGTGATCCACGGTGCCTTTGGCCTGTTCCTCATCCGCGATCAGGACGTTCTTGCGATCCAGATAGAAAACGCGAAATTGCTCGGTCTCGCGATGCGCCATTGTCGTGTGGCAATAGTCCAGCAGAGCGTCCCAGCTGGAAATTACGTGCCGTTGCATCACCCGCGCCCGTGCCATCCGATGCGCGCAGGCTTCGAGGATTTTCAGATCGGTGATGACCGTATCACCAACGCCCTTGATCTGCCGCAGCCGTTCTTCGGGTGCTGTCAACACACGGTTGAAATCGCCAAAGGCATTCATCAATGCCCGCGCCAATGGTTTCACATCCTGCCGAGGGATGGACCGGAACAAAACCAGTTCCAGCAACTCATAATCCGGGATCGCTGCGGATCCGCCCGCCATGAACCGTTCGCGCAGCCGCTTGCGATGGTCTTTGATGTAGGAGGGTAACCGACCATTCGGCAGCGGCTGCGCTGGCGCTTCGTCCGTTTCAAACAGCATGGGGGCTTCGGCAAAGGCGTCCTGTGTCATGCGTTTACCCTGTCGCAGAATCACTTTCCGAAAGGTTAACGCACCTCTCCTGCCATATGCGCGGTGGCGCGGCGGACAATCATGTGCAGAAGGATCGAAAATACGCCCAGAGTCAGCATCGCTGCAAACATCAGGTCCGTCTTGGCGCGGCCATTGGCCAGCAGCATCAGATATCCCAGACCTTGCGATGAACCGACCCATTCACCGATCACGGCACCGATCGGCGCATACACCGCCGCCAGCCGCATCCCCGAGGCCAGAGACGGCAACGCCGCAGGGATACGGATGTGCCACAACACAGTGCGCTTGCTGGCCTGCATCGTGCGTGCAAGGTCCAGATACCCCTGCGGTGTTCGCATCAAACCGTCAAAAAAGGACGACGTGATCGGGAAATAGATGATCAGGACCGCCATCGCGACCTTGGACAACAAGCCATAACCCAGCCACAGGGTCAGCAACGGGGCCAGTGCAAAGACCGGCAGGGCCTGCGTGAACACCAGCATTGGCTGCACCAAAACTCGTGCGACGCGGGAATTGGCCAGCTGCAACGCGGTGACAACGCCCAGCAACGTGCCGCAGGCAAGGCCGATAATGACCTCAATGGCTGTGATCCAGGTGTGTTCTGCAATCAGCCAGCGGTTCTGCCACCAGGTCTCGGCAACCACCACGGGGCCGGGCAGGATGAACTTTGGCAATCCGGTCAGGGTCACGATCCCCTGCCAGATGGCAATGGCAAACAGGGTTGCTGCCAGAACAGAGAGGGACTTCATACCCCGCCCTCCCGCAGCAGCCGTAAAAGCGCACCTTGTGTTTCCAGCGTCTGCAGATCATCCACGCTGCGCGGGGCTGGAGCAACCGGCGGATCGCACGGCGTCAGCCCGTGCTGTGTCATGACGACGATGGATTGCCCCAGACGCGCGGCTTCGCCCGGATCGTGGGTCACCAGAAGGACAGTGCGGTCTTTTAGCGCCTCGGCGGCCAGATCCTGCATATCGGCACGGGTTCGGGCATCGAGGGCGGAAAAGGGTTCATCCAGCAACACAATCGGCCGGTCTTCCATCAGGGTGCGGGCCAGTGCCACGCGCTGACGCTGCCCGCCCGAAAGTTCGGGCGGTTTCTTGGTCATATGGTCCTGCAACCGCATCCGCTCAATCAGGCGGTCACGCCGGTCAACGTCAACTTTCTCGCCCCGCAGCCGCGCGCCCAACGAGACGTTCTGCGCAACACTCGCCCAAGGCAGCAACAGGTCGTCCTGCGCCATATAGGCAACCCGGTCCGAAACCGGCTGGCCATCGCTGGCGGTGATCCGGCCCGAGAATTCAGCGCCGGTTTCCAGCCCCGCAATCAGCCGCAAGACCGTAGTTTTGCCAACACCCGATCCGCCCAGCAGACAGGTCCACGCCCCGGCGGCAAGCGTCAGGGTCAGCGGCGCGAACAGAGTCGTGCCGTCGATCGTGGCTGTGCCGTTGATGGTCAGATCGGGTGCCGGGGTCATGGGGTCAGACCCATCTGCCAGAAATTGATTTCCATTTCCGTCGCTGTACGGAACGTCCGGCACAGACGATCCCAGCGGGGCGAAGATTGGAAATCCGCCCCAATCCTTCGTGTTAGAGCCGAATCCAGCAATTCGCCCACGGCCGCGCAGGCGTTCTGATAGCCTTCATCCGCGTAAGTATCGATCCAGCCACGATAGGATGTGGATGTTGCTTCCGCAGACAGGCGGGTGCCAATCTCACCATAACCCATGACGCACGGCACAAGTGCTGCCAGAAGATCCAGCAGATCGCCGCTATAGCCCGCCTCGAGAACAAAGCGGGTATAGGCCAGATTCTCGGGCCGTTCAGGCGTTGCAAACAGATCGGACTGCGAAATGCCTTCTGCTTCGCAAATACCGATATGCAGCTTCATCTCTTCGCTGATCAGGCCGTTCACGGTACGCGACGCCGCCAGCATTTCAGCATGTGTTTCCGATTTCACCACGGCCAGCGCCCAGGCGCGCGAGAAGTGGATCAGGAACACGTAATCCTGACGCAGATAGTGCAGGAACGCGGGGCGTGGCAGGGTGCCGTCTTTCAGGGCTTCGACAAAAGCGTGGCGGGTGTAATCCCGCCACGGCCCCTGCACCGCATCGCGCATCAGCGCAAAGGCTTTGCCATAATCGCTCATTGCGCGGTGACGTCGATGGCAATGTCGCTGACGGGCAGGACAGTGTCGATCATGCCGCTGTCGTTCAGGAATGCTTCGAACCGGGCATATCGGCCAGCGTCAAACCCGGCGGGACGCAGGGCAAAGCGCGGCAGAGTGTCGACCCATGCGCGCGCGTTCAGTTCGTCCTGCAGTTCGGGTGATGTGGTCGAGAAGACCTCCCAGCTTTTTTCCGGGTTGTTGACGATGTACTGAGTCGCTTTTTCGGTCGCGGCCAGGAAACGGGCGATCTTGTCTTTGTCCATCGTATCGGGGTTGGCGACATAGATCAGTTCGTCATAAGACGGCACGCCTTCTTCCTCGATATAGAAACAGGTGCCGGGGCGGCCTTCGATATCCATCTGGTTCAGTTCGAAGTTGCGATAGGCGCCGATCACCGCATCCACCTGACCGGTCATCAGCGAGGGCGAGAGCGAGAAATTCACGTTGATCATCTCAACATCATCCAGCGCGACGTCGTATTTGCCAAGCACGGTGCTGAGAATGGCCTCTTCCACACCGGCGACGGAAAAGCCGATTTTCTTGCCTTTGAGGTCAGCGGGCGATTTGATCGGGCCGTCTTTCAGAACCAGCAGGCAGTTCAGGGGCGTCGCGACCAGCGTGCCGACCCGTTTCAGTGGCAGCCCTTCGTGGATCTGCAAATGCAGTTGCGGCTGATAGGATACCGCCAGATCCGCTTGACCAGCGGCCACCAGACGCGGCGGCGCGGACGGGTCGGCGGGGGCAACGACTTCGACCTGCAACCCCTGCTCGGCGAAATAGCCATTTTCCTGTGCCACGATGATGGGCCCGTGGTCGGGGTTGATGAACCAGTCCAGCAGGACGGTCATCTTGTCTTCGGCCCAGGCCGGCGCGGCGGCCAGAAGGGCAAGGGCTGTCATCAGCTTTTTCATATCTCACGTTTCCTTTTCTCAGGAGGCTGAGGCCGCGACGAGGACAATCTCGCCCGGCCAAATCGGTTGGATTTTCTCGGCAGCGCGCCATGCGCGCAGCCCGGTGGCACAGCAAAGGGCGAGGCGTTGCCCCTTGTTTGGGTCTATTTTTTGTATTTCTTCGGGTGAAATGCGCGTTGCATTCGGGTGAGCCGGAACCGGAGCTTCGTTCGGGTCACGCAGTTCGATAATCTGGTCTGTCTCCCTCAACTGACTGGCGGAGAGAAAGCGGAAACAGCTTGACGGTTCCGGCGCGTCATCAAAACGAAACCCGGTGCTGCGCAGGGTTCGCGCATCATATTGCACCATCTGCCCAAGCGGGGACGGGTCAAGCCGCAAGATCAGGTTCAGCGCCATCTGCGCCTGCATGGACCCGATCACACCGACAACGGGGCCTAGAACACCCGCCGTGGCGCAGCTTGCGCCGCTATCCGGCGCATCGGGGAAAACGGCTCGCAGAGAAGGCGCGCTGCCGCAGAAGCCGCCCACATAACCCGAAAGCCCCAGTACCGAGGCGCTGATCAGTGGCTTGCCTTGTGCCAGACAGGTATCCGACAGCAAATAACTGACCGCATAGCTGTCGGCACAATCCAGAATGATATCTGCCTGCGACACCAGATCGGGCGCATTTTCCCCTGTTAGAGCCATTTTCTTGGCAATCACATCGATTTCGGCATTCAACGCACGGCATCGGTCAGCGGCGCGTTCGGCCTTTGACAGCCCGCAATCTTCTTCTGAAAACAATGTCTGGCGATGCAGGTTCGACAGATCGACGATGTCACCATCGACAATCGTGATATGCCCCACCCCGGCCCCGGCCAATAGCGGCAGCAGCGGCGCGGCCAGACCACCTGCGCCGACCACCAGAACACGGGCCGCAGTCAGGCGGGCCTGTCCTTCAGCCCCAACCTCGGGCAGCAGCGTCTGGCGGGCGTACCGGTTCATCTCGTGACCTCGATCCAAGCACGCACCCGCGCTTCGGGGTCGGCGTTCAGCGTGATGTCCGTGACAGCCGAGACAATGTCGGCCCCGGCAGCCAGCACCCCTGCTGCGCGCGCGACGCTCATACCGCCAATGCCGACCAGAGGAATGTCGCCAACCCGCGCCTTCCATTCGGTCACGCGGGGCAGGCCCTGCTGATGCCATTTCATCTTTTTCAGGACGGTCGGATAGACGGGACCCAGCGCCACGTAATCGGGATCCATGGCCAGAACCCGCTCAAGCTCATCATCGTCATGAGTGGAAACACCCAGCTTTAGACCCGCTTTTCGGATGGCTTTCAGGTCGGCAACATCCAGATCTTCTTGCCCCAGATGAACCCAGTCACAACCCAGATCGATGGCCTGCTGCCAGTAATCGTTGATCACCAGAACCGCCCCATAGTCGCGGCACAGATCGCGCGAGGCGGCAATCTGATCGCGCACCACTTCAACCGGCTGATCCTTGATACGCAGCTGCACCAGTTTGACACCCAGGGGCAGCATCTGCCGCAGCCAGTCCGAGTGATCGAAGATCGGATAGAAACGGTCCAGCGTCATGACAGGAAGGCCTTTCCAACAACAGGGGTCGAAGGTTCGGCCATATCGCGTGCCTCGATCGGGTCTGCCTGATGGGCCAGTTGTCCGGCATGGATTGCCTGCGCCATCGCCTTGGCCATCAGAACGGGGTCACCGGCACGGGCCACAGCGGTGTTCAGCAGAACGGCATCATAACCCAGTTCCATCGCATGGGCCGCGTGGCTGGGCAGGCCGATCCCGGCATCCACCACCAGCGGCGTGTCAGGGAACTCGGCCCGCATCGACCGCAGGGCGTATTCGTTGTTCAGCCCGCGCCCGGACCCGATAGGCGCCCCCCACGGCATCAGCACTTCGCACCCCGCTTCGAGCAGGCGTTCGCCCACGATCAGATCATCGGTGGTGTAGGGAAACACCTCAAACCCGTCTTCGGTCAGGATGCGCGCGGCCTCGACCAGCTGGAACACATCCGGCTGCAAACTGTCGGTGTGGCCAATCAGTTCCAGCTTGATCCATTTGGTATCAAACACTTCGCGCGCCATATGGGCTGTGGTCACCGCCTCTTTCACCGTATGACAGCCAGCCGTATTTGGCAGGATCAGTACACCCAGTTCACGGATCATCTGCCAGAATGTCTGCCCCGCGCCGGATTCCCGCCGCAGCGATACCGTTGCAACCGCCGCACCGCTTTCGCGAAAGGCCTGTTCCAGAATGGCGGGGCTGGGATATTGGGCGGTGCCCAGCATCAAGGGGTTCGGCAGTTCGATGCCGTAGAACGTTCGCATCCTCAGCCCCCCTGCATCGGTGCGACAACTTCGATCCGGTCGCCATCGGTCAGTTTGTGCCCAATACGTAGGCTTGACGGCACGAAATCTTCGTTCACGGCGGTGGCCACACGGCCTGAGAAGCCGCATTCCAGCAACAGATCCGACAGGGTTTCCGCGCGCACATCGCGCGTCTCGCCGTTAAGCACGATCTTCATCGACCATCTCCGAATGTGTGTTGTTCAATGCCAGATCAGCGACACCCCGCGCCAGTGCAGGGGCCAGCAGATAGCCATGGCGATAAAGCCCGTTGGCATAAATTGTCCGGCCCAATCGCCGGATACGCGGCAGGTTGTCCGGGAAAGCAGGGCGCAGATCGACGCCGATCTCCAGCACCTCGGCCTCGCCAAAGGCCGGGTTCACGGCATAGGCCGCGCTGAGCAGTTCCAGCATCGAGCGGGCGGTGATGCGGCTGCTGTCCTCGGATTCGATCATGGTTGCGCCCAGCATGTAGACGCCATCCCCGCGCGGAACGATGTAGAGCGGCATCCGCGGATGCAATAACCGCACCGGGCGCGAAAGGGTCACATCGGGGCAACGAAGAACCAGCATCTCACCCTTCACGCCGCGCAGGTCGTGCAGATATTCGCGCGCGTGCAAACCCCGGCAGTCTATGGCGTTGTCCAGTTGCGCCGGAGCCAGCTTTCGGTGGAATTCCACGCCTGCGCCTTGCAGGTGACGATGCAGATCGCGCAACGCCTGACGAGGATCAAGGTGCGCTTCGTTTTCAAAATACAGAGCTTTGCCAAACTTGCTCAGATCAGGCTCTAATTCGAGTATTTTCGCACGATCAACCTCGCTGAACCCTTCGGTCCGGCGTGCAAACCGGCGCAGGTCGGGCAGGTCGCGCGCATTGGCAACGACAAGAGTTCCATGTCTGTTTACCTGCGTTCGCTGCGCCCACCATTCGATTGCTTCCTGCCCCAGCCGCAGCACCGGTTCTTCCGCGTTTTCAAATTCACACCAGGGGGCCAGCATCCCACCGGCCCACCAGGAACACCCATGCGGGCCGGGCGGGCCGCCCGGATCGAAAACCTGCACCTTTGCCCCGCGTGACACAAGCTCGCTGGCCACGGCCAGACCCGTTACGCCCGCACCTATAACCGACCAGAGTGTCATGCGGGCCAGATCCGGTGGAAGTGGTGCACAGGACCGTGCCCGGCACCAATCTTCAGCTCATCCGCCCGCGCGATGGCCCCTTGCAGATAATTATGCGCCTGCGCGATCGCATCCCTCAGCGGCAGACCCCTGGCCAGACCGGCGGCGATCGAAGACGACAGAGTGCATCCGGTTCCGTGGGTGTTTTTCGTGTTCTGACGCGGGGCCTGAAATGCGGCCACGACGCCTGAGGGGTCGACCAACAGATCGTGGCAGACATCGCCCGACCCATGCCCGCCCTTCATCAAAACCGCACCCGCGCCCAGAGCACACAGGGCCTTGCCTTGTGCAGCCATCTCGTCCGGTGATTGCGCCGGTTTCGCATCCAGCAAACATGCCGCTTCGGGCAGATTGGGTGTCAGCACAGTCGCTGCTGGCACCATCACTTCGCGCAGTGTCCGGACCGCTTCCTGCGCCAACAACGCATCTCCGGATTTTGCGATCATGACAGGATCAAGAACGACGAGACCTTTGAACGCTTCCAGGCCTCGGGCCACTGTGTGAATGATCTCTGGCGTGGCAAGCATACCGATCTTGATGGCCGTCACATCCAGATCGCTGAGCACCGCGTCGATTTGCGCAGCAATGACATCCAGCGGAACCCCATGCACCGCAGTGACGGCTTGCGTGTTCTGCGCCGTAACAGCGGTAATGACGCTTGCGCCGAATACACCCAGCGCCGACATCGCTTTCAGATCGGCCTGAATCCCGGCGCCTCCGCCGCTGTCAGATCCTGCAATGGTCAGGGCAATTGCCGCCATGTCGTTGCTCCATCTTCTTTGGGCAACGAGGTGGGGAAAACGTCTGTGTTCATAAGACCGTTCCCTACGCCGGAATTGCCCGGATCAGGTTCGATGGGTTAGCGCGGTCGCGCCTCTCAGCCCTTTCACAGGACACCCCAACGGTTGTCGCGGACAATTTCAGGGTCAGCGGTTGGAATCAAGACCCAATTTGGCAAATGCATTGCCACTTTTGGTCATCTGATAAGGCCAATTGAATGTCTTTAGGGAGTATTTTGAGAGGCTCTGCCTCGGTCTCTGGGATATTTAGAGCCAGATGAATGCACGATCCCTGCTTCATCTGGCCGGAAATATCCCGGGGGAGGCGCCCGGATCGGGCGGCGGG
>NZ_JBQERC010000010.1:0-132409 GCF_056534665.1 Ruegeria sp. P8 | reverse complement strand
TCTGCAATCAGATCAGGGTGCAGCAACTGTTCTTTGAGGCCGGAGAGAACACGGTCCTCCAATTCCGAACGTTTGATCGTCAACCGGTTGTATCTGGTGAGGAGATATAAGATGAGCAAGATGGCGGATTATGACGGCCCGATCCTTGAGATCGACAAGCTGTCGATTTCCTTCTTTACCCGCCTGCGGGAAATTCCGGCCGTGATGGATTTCTCTGTCAGTGTGCAACCCGGTGAAGCTGTTGGTCTGGTCGGTGAATCCGGTTGCGGCAAATCCACGGTGGCGCTGGGTGTCATGCAGGACCTTGGCAAGAACGGTCGCATCGTTGGTGGTACGATCAAGTTCAAGGGTCGTGATCTGGCGGAATTGAGTTCAGACGAATTGCGCGACATACGCGGCAATGAGATCGCGATGATCTATCAGGAGCCGATGGCCTCACTGAACCCGGCAATGAAGATCGGTAAGCAGCTGATGGAAGTGCCCATGATTCACGAGGGCGTCAGCGCGGAAGAAGCGTATTCGCGCGCGCTGGAAGTTGTCACCGATGTGCGCCTGCCGGACCCCGAGCGAATGCTCAACTCGTTCCCGCACCAGCTGTCAGGCGGTCAACAGCAGCGCATCGTGATCGCGATGGCCTTGATGTCGAAACCGGCGCTGCTGATCCTTGACGAACCAACAACGGCACTTGACGTGACGGTTGAGGCTGCCGTGGTCGAGCTGGTGAAGGATCTGGGCAAGAAATACGGCACCTCGATGCTGTTCATTTCGCACAACCTCGGGCTGGTTCTGGAAACCTGTGACCGGCTTTGCGTGATGTATTCGGGTGAGGCGGTCGAGCGCGGCTCGATCAAGGATGTGTTTGACGAGATGCAGCATCCTTACACGCAGGCCCTATTCCGGTCGATCCCGCTGCCGGGGGCCGACAAGAATTCGCGTCCGCTGGTGGCTATACCGGGGAACTTTCCCCTACCCCATGAGCGGCCCCCTGGTTGTAACTTCGGTCCGCGCTGCGACTATTTCGAAGAAGGTCGCTGTGACGCCAAGGACATCCTGATGGAGGCGGTGCCCGGAAATGACCGGCACCATACCCGTTGCCTTAAATTCAAAGAGATTGACTGGAACGCACCAATCACGGTGGGTGAACAGAAAGAGAAAGGTGAGATCGGCAGGGTCGTTCTGAAGATGGACAACCTAAAGAAATACTATGAGGTTGCAGCAAATGCCCTGTTCGGCGGTGGCGAAAAGAAGGTTGTGAAGGCAAACGAAACGCTCAGTTTCGAGGCGCATGAATCCGAGACATTGGCCATTGTGGGCGAATCCGGTTGCGGCAAGTCCACCTTTGCCAAAGTTCTCATGGGTCTTGAGACGGCCACGGACGGGCAGATTCTTCTGGACAACCGCAATATCGAACAGGTGCCCATAGAAGAGCGCGACGCAAAGACCGTTGGTGAAGTTCAGATGGTGTTTCAGAACCCGTTCGACACGCTGAACCCGTCGATGACCGTTGGGCGCCAGATCATCCGGGCATTGGAAATCTTCGGTGTTGGCAATTCCGAGGCCGAGCGCAAGAAGCGGATGCTGGAGCTGCTGGATCTGGTAAAACTGCCGCGCGCCTTTGCCGACAGAATGCCGCGTCAGCTGTCGGGTGGCCAGAAGCAGCGCGTAGGTATCGCGCGCGCCTTTGCCGGCGATGCGCGCATTGTGGTAGCCGACGAGCCCGTATCGGCACTGGACGTTTCGGTGCAAGCTGCGGTGACCGACCTGCTGATGGAAATTCAGCGCGAGCACAAAACCACGTTGCTGTTCATCAGCCATGACCTTTCCATCGTGCGATACCTCAGCGACCGAGTGATGGTGATGTATCTGGGCCACGTGGTCGAGCTGGGCACAACTGATCAGGTTTTTGCCCCCCCCTACCACCCTTATACCGAAGCGCTTCTGAGTGCTGTTCCCATCGCCGATACATCGGTCGAAAAGCAGCACATCGTACTGGAAGGTGATATTCCTTCAGCCATGAACCCGCCACCGGGATGCCCGTTCCAGACACGGTGTCGCTGGAAATCCGAAGTGCCTGACGGCCGCTGCGAGTCACATGTGCCACCGGTGCAGACATTGGCCGAGGGTCATCAGGTGAAGTGCCACTTGTCCGAAGAGGTGCTGGCACGGATGCAACCCGTGATCAAAGTCGCGGCCGAGTAGGTTTGCGGATCTTCACTGGAAAGGGCCGGTCGTTGACCGGCCCTTTCTGTGAGCGCCGCGTTTCACGAGGAAACTGGCGGCGCCTGTGAGTGGTGGTTCCCTGTAAGACTCTCAGCCGGTCATGACATTGTTGCCGAAATGCATGAACTCCTGGTTCATACCAGCAATCTCTCCGGCCTCCAGTTTCAGGCTGGCACTGTCAAGCATCTGATAGCTTTGCTGTCCCTTTACCCACTCGTCTGCTGATTGCAGCGTGGTCAGCGTATAAGACGTGACTTCGTTCAGGTAATGAGTTGGGATAATGATCTTGGGCTTTAGCTTGGCCACGATGTCATTACCCTGATCGAAACTCAGGATATGTTGCGACCCGTCTACCGGAAGGGTCAGAACATCGACCTGTCCGACGGCGTCCCAAAACTCCTGAGGCGGATTGTGGCGATTATCACCCCAGATCAGCGTACGAATGCCGCCTGTTTCCACCAGATAGACCACCATATCCATATGACCCACATTGTTCGGTGGGCAGGCTTCGACCCCAAACTCGGCCAGTGCATTGGTCCAGTTGTACCACCCCGGCGCCACGCAGGCATGTTTATCTGCAAAACCGGTGATCTTGATATCGGCGAACTCGAAATTGCCCACCATCCTGTCCAGCACCATGGTCGAGCTTGGTCGTTCGATCGCGTCGTGATCGAAATGCGCATGTGTCGACAAGGTAATGTCCACCGGGATCTGGGGGAATTCATTGCGGAACCAAAGCCCCCATGCGCCCGACGGGTCATCACGCCAGGGGTCGAACAGGACCGTTGCGCCGTTGGGCGAGGTGATCTTGACGGCGCAATGGCCATAATAGTCGATACCGACAACTCCGGCACTGGCCTGACCCGTCGATCCCTGCAGGTCGATCACGTGGTTATTGTTTCCTGGCTGCAACCAGGCTTGCGATTGCGCCTCGGCCGGTTTTGCCCCCAGCACTGAAGCTGTCGCGCCAACACCGGCAGCACCTGCCGCCATGAAAAATGACCGCCGAGACAGCCCCGGTGCCAGATGATCCCTGTCCCCTTTCAGGATGGTCGGTTTCAGATCCTTGCGATCCATATCTTTGTACCTCTCTGTTGGACGTGCGCCGTTTTTCCGCACCTCAACCCAGAGGGTAACAAGCCAAAGCACATCGGCTCAGACCGAAAAAATGGGGGTGAAATATGGGGGCAATCCCCATATTCGGCATTCACGAAATCGAGAGCAAATGACTGCGCAGGTTTTGATCCCGTCCCTCAAGTCCTAGTTTTCGGCGAATGTTGTTGCGGTGAAAATCGATTGTCGACGTCTCTCGGGACAGGGCCTTGGCAATGTCCTTCGTGGTTTTCCCAAACATGACCATCTGTGCAATTTCCATTTCGGTCGGGGTCATTGCCGCGAAGGCATCCGTCAACTTGTCAGACAGCGAAGACGTGATCTCGTTCAGGTTCTTTTCGGCCAGCTCAAGATAGACAAATTGCGCCTCGTCGCCGGAAAGCTGCGCCCGAACCTTTTCAAGATACGGCAAAACTCTGCTACGAACCTGCTCGACGATTTCGTGATCCCGGTTCTTGCGGTCATCGTCGAGACTTGAGAGCAATACGCGCAACGCTGTGTTCGTCTCCTGCAACTCTCGGGTTCGATCCGAAACACGCGTTTCAAGCTGGGCAAGTGTTTCGTTCAGTTTCTCCTCCAACGCGCGTCTCAGATAAACCTCTTGCAACAAAGCCAAATCCGACTCGACCATGCGCGCGAACTGCGCCAGCCCCTCTCGGAACAACAAGGCCCGCCGGTTCTGTTTACGGTCCAGAACACAGATTGTGCCAAACACCGAGCCATCGGGCCATTTCAGCGGTAAGCCGATGTAAAAGGTCATTCCGTGTTCCAGGTCGTCGTTATCCGCCCAAACCGGATCACATTTGGCGTCCTCGACCACCAACTCTCCGTCACGCTCCAGAACACCCTGGCAATATAGCTTGGGGTTCAACTGGAAACTCAGACCGACCGGATATGGATTCTCGGGGTGATCGGATGTGATCAAAACCGCATGATCCGGCGCGTCGGTTTTCATGATCAGGCTTGCGGGCACGTCGGCCAGTTCTGCGACCAGATCAACAAGTTGCTGCCAGTTTGCCAGCGTTTCTTTGGGAATCTGCGGATGATCAGCAGGCATAAGGGGCCTCACCAGTTACTGGGCGATACCCTGTCAGGTTAGTTGCAGGCGTTACACTGAATCAAGAATACGACACTCTGCGGCGCAGCATCGGTTTCAGCCGCCCCAGATAACCTTCACGTAGTTCTGGGTTTCCTTGTACGGCGGGATACCACCATGCTTTTCAACCGCATCAGGTCCCGCGTTATAGGCCGCCAGCGCCAAAGGCCACGATTTGAACTTGCGGTACTGCCAGGACAGATATCTGGCACCGCCTTCGAGGTTCTGCTTGGGATCATGCGGGTTTACGCCCAAAAGCTCGGCCGTTTGTGGCATAAGCTGCGCCAATCCTAACGCACCTTTATGTGACTTCGCCTGAGGGTTCCATCCACTTTCCTGCTGCACGAGACGCAAAAACAGATCTTCAGGAATGTTGTGAAGGCGGGCAACACGCCGCGCGATTTCCAGATATTCTCCGCGATATTTTCCTGAATATCGTTTGCTGACCTGATCGCGCGTTGTTTTGGGTTTCAGCCGGGCCGAGTCGCGGTACTGGGTTGCCGCACGAGAATCCAGAACCTTCGCCTGTTTCAGGAAAATATCCTTGCGGCTTTTGCTGGACAATGTTTGTGCCTGCACCGGCGCAACGGCCAATACAAGGCAGGCAACGGAAAACCCAGCAACCCAAGAACGCATCTTTGCTTATCCTGCTCGATCAAAACCAGTGGGAGTATAGGTATTCCCGCAAAAAATGAAAGCTTGGTAAATAGTACAGTAAGACTCTTGTTCGACAGTGTTGTATCAACTGTTTTCAACCATGATGCAGGCCGTATAGGGTCTCACGAAACTCATTGCGCCAGATTCGGCGCATTTACGCAGAACAGAACGAGGATTTACATGGCGGGTTCAGTCAACAAGGTCATTCTGGTGGGAAATCTTGGCCGCGACCCCGAAGTCCGGTCGTTCCAGAACGGTGGCAAAGTGTGCAACCTGCGCATTGCCACCTCGGAAAACTGGAAAGACCGCAACACGGGTGAACGTCGTGAACGGACAGAATGGCATTCGGTTGCTATCTTCTCGGAACCGCTGGCCCGCATCGCCGAGCAATATCTGCGCAAGGGCAGCAAGGTTTATATCGAAGGCCAGCTGGAAACCCGCAAATGGCAGGATCAGTCCGGTCAGGATCGGTACACGACCGAGGTTGTCCTGCGCCCTTATCGCGGGGAACTGACCCTGCTGGACGGTCGTGGCGAAGGCGGTGGCGGCAGCGGCGGCGGTTATGGTGGCGGCCAGGCCGGTGGCGGTTACGGTGACCCCTATGGCGGTCCATCCAGCTCTCCGGCGCCTGCATCGGGCGGAATCGACGACGACGAGATTCCGTTCTAAGTAAAACGGAGAAACAACATGACATGGTCCTTCTCTCTCGGCCGATTGCTCGGGTCCGAATTGAGGGTCCATGTCACCTTTTTTCTGCTGCTTGCATGGGTCGGTTTTGCCGCTTTCTCAGCCGGTGGAATGCCAGCCGCGATTGAGAACCTTCTCTTTGTTCTGGCGCTGTTTGCCTGCGTTGTCGCGCATGAGTTCGGTCACGCCCTTATGGCGCGGCGTTATGGTATCAAAACCCCCGACATCACCCTTTTGCCCATCGGCGGCCTGGCCCGGCTTGAGAGAATGCCGGAAAAACCGATGCAAGAGGTTCTGGTGGCGCTTGCGGGTCCGGCAGTGAATATCGCTATCTTTATCGGCCTTGCCGCGCTTGGCGCAGGTATGCCGCTTGAGACCCTCGCGCAATTGGAGTCACCAAATGTGAGGATTGTGGACAAGCTGGCCTATATCAATCTGCTTTTGGCCATCTTCAACTTGATCCCGGCATTCCCAATGGACGGAGGCCGCGTCTTTCGCGCCCTTCTGTGTTTACGCATGAATCGTGTCAAAGCCACCCGAATTGCAGCCGTTGGTGGCCAGGTTGTCGCCATCGGGTTTGGATTTCTAGGGCTGAGCTCCGGCAATCCAATTCTTGTGCTGATCGCCGTATTTGTGTTCTTTGCGGCCAATGCAGAAAGCCAGGAAGTCGCTTTGCGATCCGCTGTCCGCCGCGTTCTGGCCCGTGACGCGATGATCACCGAATTTCATGCCCTATCCCCCAGCGATACGCTGAGCACAGCTGCGCAAGCCGTCATTCACACCACGCAGCACGAGTTTCCGGTACTGGACTCAAATCATACTTTGCTGGGTTTTGTGACACGCGATCGCCTGTTCACTGCCCTGGCAAGCGACCAGCCCAGAACTGCGCCCGCGACCTCGATCATGGATGCCAACGTTCCCGCAGTCTTGCTGACAACCGGCCTTGAGGACGTGCTGGAACACCTGCACAATGGGGCGCCAGCCATTGCAGTTCTGACCCATGGCGGTCACATGATCGGTTACATAACCCGCGAAAACATTGGCGAGCTGATGGTTATTCAGGGCCGTTAATCCCCTGCGTCACACCGGGGCCAGCGCGTCCGACAGAACCGACAATACCGTATCCTTCGGCACATCCGAGGTCACAAAAGCCTGACCAATTCCGCGGGCCAGGATAAACCGCAGCTGGCCGTCCACGACCTTTTTGTCCTGCCCCATCAGATCCACCAGCGCCTCGGCACTTGGCAAGTCACCGGGAATATCAGCCAGGTCCGTTTTCATGCCCATCGCCCGCAGATGCGCACGTACCCGGCTTGGGTCTTCTTGCGAACACAGGCCAAGGCGGGATGAAAGCTCGAACGCAAGTGCACAGCCAATGGCCACGCCCTCGCCATGCAAAAGACGGTTCGAATAACCTGTGGCGGCCTCCAAGGCATGGCAGAAGGTGTGCCCCAGATTCAGCAGAGCGCGGTCACCTTGTTCGGTTTCATCCCGGGCCACGATATCGGCTTTCATCTGAACCGAGCGGGTTACCGCACGCACACGTGCGGCCATGTCGCCCGAGGAGACGCTTTGCCCGTTCACCTCAAGCCATTCAAAGAATTCCGCATCCCCAAGCAAGCCGTATTTCACCACCTCGCCATACCCTGAAAGAAAGTCTCTCTGGGTCATGGACTGCAAGACAGATGTATCTGCCAGAACCAGCGATGGCTGATGAAAAGCGCCGATCAAGTTCTTACCCTGAGGGGCGTTGATCCCTGTTTTCCCCCCGACGGAGCTGTCTACTTGCGCCAGCAAAGACGTGGGGACTTGCACGAACCGAACGCCTCGGCGCAGGACGGCCGAGGCAAAGCCTGCAAGATCACCAATTACCCCACCACCAAGGGCCACAACAACGTCCCTGCGTTCAACCTTTTCAGCCAACAGCCACTCAACCGCGCGTTCGAAATGAGGCCAGCTTTTGGTCGCCTCGCCGGCGGGCAAGGCCAGCGCGGACATTTCGATCCCGGCGACTTTCAGACCCGCACGCAGCGAGTCCAGATGTAGATCAGCGACATTTTCATCTGTCAGGACGGCCACCTTGGGACGCGCCAATAGCGGTGCAATCCATTCGCCAGCTCGCGCCAGAAGATCCGGACCGATCTCAACGTCATACGACCGGTCACCCAGTTCCACATGTACTGTTTGATGCATTATCTGACTTCCAAAACATCAGGGCGCGCCAACAAGGCGTCGACAACCCGGTCCACCATATTCTCGATCGACGTTTCGCCATCCGAATCCACGATCAAATCTGCCTCGGCGTAAATCGGAACACGCGCCTCGTAGAGGGCTTTCAATGTCGCATACGGATCAACGGTGCGCAGCAGTGGGCGCGTGTCCTTGTGGCGAACTCGGCTCCACAAAACTTTCAGGTCTGCCCGCAACCAGACAGACGCCCCACGCAAGGTGATCAAACGCCGGTTGTCGGGCTGAAGAAACGCCCCGCCACCCGTTGAAAGGATGCCTTTTTTTTCGTCCAGCAGACGGCTGATGACCTGTGTTTCCTTGGTGCGAAAAAACGGCTCCCCGTCCCGCTCAAAGATTTCGGGGATGGTCATGTTGGCGGCTGATTCGATTTCGGCATCACTATCCAGAAAGGGAACACCCAGACGCGCGGCCAAAGCGCGGCCCACGGCCGTCTTGCCGGCCCCCATCATGCCCACCAGAACCACGGTTTTGTGCAGATCAAATCGGGTCTGCGTGTCCGCTGAGTGCGTGTTATGCTTAATTTCGCTCATTTCACCGTGAATGACGTGATCTTGGGAAAAATGCCAGTTATAACTTGGTCAAAATCAAAAATTGAGGCAGCGTGACGCCATGAGCCGTCTGATCAAGTTCCTGATATATGTTCTGTGCCTGACATTCATCGGGCTGGTTGCCTATGCCTATGTCGGTCCATTCTTTGGTGTGGATTTCTCTGCGCCTCAAAGTGAAATTCGCGAGCCGGTTGTACTGGATGTCAACTAAGCAACTGCTTTTGGCAATCACACTGGCCGGGTCGGCACATGCGCAGGAACCCTTATCCGCCATCGAATGGCTGACAGACCCGCCGGAAAACCTGCCGGGAACCGTTCTGCTGGAACCACCGGTTACGCAAGATGGCGCATTGCCGGAAATTGAGGTGACTTCGCTTGAGGCACTGTCGCAGCCGCTGGGCCTTGTTTCGTCCTCTGTCACCGGTCTGCCCGTCGACCTTTGGCAGGGCAGCGATGCGGATCGCCTGGCCGAACTGATCGCCGACGTCCACGTGCGTGACAACCCGGCCATGCAGCGTTTGTTGTTCACGTTGCTCTTGTCTGAAACCCGCGCGCCGTCGGGGCCTCTGGCCGAAGAAACCCTTTTGCTGGCCCGGCTGGATCGGTTGATGCAACTGGGTGCCGCTGATCCGGCGCAGTCGCTTGTTCAGTTGGCCGGACCCACTGACACGCAGGACCGGTTCAAGCGCTGGTTCGATGCGACGCTCTTGACCGGGGATGAGGATCGCAGTTGTACCGCCCTTATTGCCGAACCGTATCTTTCGCAGGACTATGCGGCTCAGATCTTTTGCAAGGCCCGCCGCGGGGATTGGGCTTCGGCTGCGCTGACGCTTGAGGCGGCACATGCGCTTGAAATCCTTCCACCCGAGGATCTGGCGGTTCTGGACCGTTTCCTCAGCCCGGAACTGTATGAAGGCGCAGCTTACCTGCCGCAGCCGGAAAACCCTGATCCCCTGACGTTCCGTTTGTTTGAGGCAATTGGCGAACGACTCCCCTCCGCTCCGCTGCCACGGGCGTTTGCCAATGCGGATCTGCGCGATGTCGCGGGTTGGAAGGCACAGATCGAAGCAGCGGAACGGCTGACCCGTATTGGCGCATTAACCCCCAATCAGCTGCTGGGCCTTTATACCGAGCGTGATCCGGCAGCCTCAGGTGCTGTCTGGGATCGGGTGGCCGCCGTTCAGCGTTTTGAAAGCGCGTTAGACACCGGGAACGCGGAAGCGATCGGAAAGACTTTGCAACCGGTCTGGCAACAGATGCGCGGTGTCGGGCTTGAGGTTCCGTTTGCCGAACTGTTCGCCGAGCGCTTGTCGTCTGTCACATTGCCGGTTGCCACCACCGAAATCCTGCGCTGGCGTATTCTGATGCTGTCGGGGCTTTACGAACAGGCCGCCTTGGCAGCGCCCGACACATCCAACGAAACCCGATTTCTTGCCGCTTTGGCACAAGGTGACCCCGGGCGCGCGGTGTCCCCGTCCCCTTTGGCTGATGCTGTCGCTCAGGGGTTTGAATGGGCAGCGCCTGTGCCGGGCGACATTGATGCGCTGCTGGCCAACGGTCAATTGGGCGAAGCCATTATTGAAGCCATGCAACTGTTTGCACATGGCGCACGGGGCAATCTGGTGGACCTGACAGCGGCGATTGCAACATTCCGGCGCGTTGGGTTGGAAGACACCGCGCGACGTGCGGCCCTGTCCCTTTTGATCCTGCAAAAGCGTTGATCATGGGCTCTCCGGCATCAGACGCCCTGTGGATTTCAACGTTCTTGCAGGCGCAGGCGGCAGAGCTTGGCGCGGCTACCAATACGCTGCTGGCCTATGGGCGCGACCTGAAAGATTTTGCCGAATGGCTGGACCGCAAGAAATCCGGATTTGATCAGGCAGATCGCGACCTGATCGAAGCCTACCTGATCGACTGCGATGCACAGGGCTTGTCACGTTCGACCCGCGCGCGGCGTTTGTCTGCTATCAAACAGCTGTACCGGTTTGCCTTCGAGGAAGGCTGGCGCGCGACCAATCCTGCCATTCAGATCAAAGGTCCCGGCCGGCAGAAACGGTTGCCCAAGACGCTGGATGTGCTCGAAGTTGACCGTTTGCTGGAGGCCGCCAGACAAACCGGGCGAACCGAAGCTGACAGGCTAAGAAACACCTGCCTGATGGAAGTTTTGTACGCCACAGGAATGCGGGTGACTGAGCTTGTCTCCCTGCCCGTCTCTTCGGCCCGTGGCGATCCCCGGATGCTGCTGGTGCTGGGGAAAGGGGGTAAAGAGCGAATGGTCCCCCTGTCGCCCCCGGCCCGGGATGCTTTGGCCGCGTGGCTGACCGCGCGGGACGAGGCCGAGGACTTGGCCGCGGAAAAAGGCGCTCAGCGCTCGCGCTTTCTGTTCCCATCACGCGGAAAGTCCGGTCATCTGACACGGCACAGGTTCTTTTTGCTGGTGAAAGAGCTGGCTGTACGGGGTGGTGTTTCTTCTGAAAAAGTCACACCACACACGCTGCGCCATGCATTCGCCACGCATCTGCTGGCCAACGGCGCTGATCTGAGATCGATCCAGACGTTATTGGGCCATGCAGACGTGGCGACGACCGAAATCTATACGCATGTTCTGGATGAACGTCTGGCGGAACTGGTGTTGCAACATCACCCGCTGAGCAAGGACCGCAATGAGGACAAGGGCTAAGACCTTGATTCAGCGGGGCGACGTCCCCATAACGGATGCAGTACACAAATCTATCAAGGACCAATGGAACCCTCACCTTCTATGTTCGACGGCGCATTCTGGGTTACGACCGGCGCTATCCTGTTCCTGCTTATCCTGTCCGGATTTTTCTCGGGCTCGGAAACGGCGCTGACCGCCTCGTCAAGGGGGAAACTACGCGTTCAGGCCGACAAGGGATCGCGCGGGGCTAAAAAGGCGCTGGAAATAACCGACGACAACGAACGTCTGATCGGGTCGGTTCTGCTGGGCAACAACCTCGTCAACATTCTGGCCGCGTCACTGGCGACGGCGTTGTTCACACGTCTTTTCGGTGAAAGCGGCGTGGCATTGGCAACGCTGGTCATGACCTTTCTGGTGTTGATCTTTGCCGAAGTGCTGCCCAAGACATACGCCATCACCAATTCCGAAAAGGCCGCTGCGGCCGTTGCGCCGATCATTAGCGTGGTCGTGACAGTGTTTTCGCCTGTTGTCGCGGCCGTACGTTTGTTAGTGCGTGGCGTATTGCGCCTGTTCGGAGTTCAGATCGATCCTGACAGCAACATTCTGGCCGTGCGCGAAGAAATCGCAGGCGCCCTGCAACTGGGCCATTCGGAAGGGGTTGTCGAAAAAGAAGATCGCGACCGCATCCTCGGCGCACTGGATCTGGGCGACCGCACGGTGGAAGAGATCATGCTCCACCGTTCCAACATCGAAATGATCGATGCGAACGCCCCACCCGAAGCTATCCTAAGGCAATGCCTTGAAAGCCCTCACACTCGTCTGCCTGTTTTCAGGGACGAGCAGGAGAACATAGTTGGCGTTGTTCACGCCAAGGACTTGTTCCGCGCGATGTATGCACAGGCTGGCAGCAGCGATGGCGGCACCGACCGGCTGGCCAGCTTCGACATCGGCAAGGTCGCAAATGCCCCCTATTTCGTTCCGGAGACCACAACTCTGGATGACCAGATGCGCGAGTTTCTGCGAATGCACGGTCACTTTGCGCTGGTGGTGGACGAATACGGCTCATTGCGTGGACTGATCACGCTTGAGGATATTCTGGAAGAAATCGTGGGCGAAATCGCCGATGAGTTCGATATCGCCGAAGAGGTGCCGGTCGTGCGGACGGATGATGGCCAATTCCTTGTCGAAGGTGCTATGACCATTCGCGATGTCAATCGTGCGCTGGACTGGTCGCTACCGGATGAAGAAGCCAACACTCTTGCTGGTCTGGTCATCCACGAAGCCCAGATGATCCCGGTTGTTGGGCAAGTGTTCTCGTTCCATGGCTTCCGGTTCGAGGTTACAGCACGCGAAGGCAATCGTATCACAGCCCTGAAAGTGCGGCCCTTATAGGGTTTGGACGCTAGACAAAAACGACGCGCTCTGTCGCTCGTTTGACAGAATGCTTTGCCATTGATCTGCACCGTCCTACCAGAAAAGGAGGAGCGGATGAAAAACACATGCCAGGTGGTCGTCATTGGTGGCGGTGTGGTCGGATGTTCGGTTCTTTATCACCTGACCAAGCTCGGGTGGTCGGACGTCATGTTGCTGGAACGGTCCGAACTGACCAGCGGCTCGACCTGGCATGCGGCAGGCGGGTTTCACACCCTCAACGGCGACACCAACATGGCGGCGCTACAGGGATACACGATCAGGCTGTATAAAGAACTGGAACAGATCACCGGCATGTCCTGTGGCCTGCACCACGTGGGCGGTGTGACACTTGCCGACAATCAGGACCGGTTTGATATGCTGCTGGCGGAACGCGCCAAGCATCGGTTCATGGGGCTTGAAACAGAAATCGTCGGCCCGGAAGAAATCAAAAAGATCGCGCCCATTACAAATATCGACGGAATTATCGGTGCTCTTTATGATCCGCTGGATGGACATTTGGACCCCTCAGGCACCACCCATGCCTATGCCAAGGCCGCGCGAATGGGCGGTGCCACAATTGAAACCCATTGTATGGTGCGTGAAACCAACCAGCGCCCCGATGGAAGCTGGGATGTCGTCACCGACAAGGGCACAATCCATGCCGAACACATTGTTAATGCAGGCGGGCTTTGGGCACGTGAAGTTGGCGCCATGGCCGGTGTCTATTTTCCCCTGCACCCGATGGAGCATCAATATCTTGTCACCGACGCGATCCCACAGATCGAAGCAATTATCGATGCGGGTGGCGAGCATCCGCATGTCATGGATCCGGCAGGTGAAAGCTATTTAAGGCAGGAAGGGCGTGGCCTGTGCATCGGGTTCTACGAACAGCCCTGCAAGCCCTGGGCAGTGGACGGCACCCCGTGGGATTTCGGGCACGAGTTGCTGCCCGATGACTATGACAAGATCACCGACAGTATCGAATTCGCGTATCGCCGCTTTCCTGTGCTGGCTGAGGCTGGGATAAAATCGGTGATCCATGGGCCGTTTACCTTTGCCCCTGATGGCAACCCGCTGGTCGGCCCTGTACCCGGGCTGCGCAACTACTGGTCGGCCTGCGGTGTTATGGCCGGGTTCAGTCAGGGTGGCGGCGTTGGCCTGACGCTGGCGCAGTGGATGATCGAAGGCGAGCCCGAGCGCGATGTGTTTGCCATGGATGTTGCCCGCTTCGGCGACTGGATCAGCCCAGGCTACACCCGCCCCAAAGTCATCGAGAATTATCAGAAACGCTTCAGCGTCGCCTATCCGAACGAAGAACTGCCTGCCGCGCGCCCCAACCGCACAACACCAATGTATGACATCTTCAGCGAGCTGGGCGCGGTCTGGGGGCAGCAATACGGCCTTGAGGTGCCAAACTATTTTGCGCAGGAAGATGAGCCGGGATTTGAAACACCATCCTTCCGCCGCTCGAACGCGTTCGCGGCGACTGGGCGCGAAGTGCGGGCAGTTCGTGAAGCTGTGGGTATCAACGAAGTCCACAATTTCGGCAAATACCGCATCACCGGACCCGATGCTCGGAACTGGCTGGACCGGATCATGGCTGGCCGCATTCCGAAACCCGGTCGGCTGTCTTTGGCCCCGATGCTGTCGCACAAGGGCAAGCTAATCGGTGATTTCACCGTTTCCTGCCTGACTGACACCCAGTTCCAGCTTACGGCGTCTTATGGCAGTCAGGCCTTCCACATGCGGTGGTTCCAGCAAAACGCTCAGGACGGCGTGAGGATTGAAAACGTCAGCGACCGGTTGAACGGCTTCCAGATTGCCGGCCCGAAGGCAACGCAGGTTCTGGCAGCCTGCACCCGAGACGACTTGGCCGATTTCAACTTCCTGAACGTGCGCCGGATGACTGTCGGCATGACCGACTGTATCGTTCAGCGTGTCAGCTATACGTGTGATCTTGGTTATGAAATCTATTGCGACCCCTTAGCGCAGCGTCAGCTTTGGTGGACGCTGTGGGAGGCCGGACAACCCCACGGCATTGTTCCGTTCGGAATGCGCGCAATGATGAGCCTGCGGCTAGACAAGTTCTTTGGCTCATGGATGCGGGAATATTCGCCAGATTACACCGCCGCAGAAACGGGGTTGGACCGGTTCATTGCTTTCAACAAAAGCGCCCGTTTCATCGGCCGCGATACAGCGGAAGCAGAACGGGCCAACGGAACCACCCGCCAGCTGGCAGCCTTCGAAGTTGAAACAGACGATGCAGACGTCAACGCCTATGAACCGATCTGGCTGGATGGTTCGGTTGTCGGGTTCTGTACCTCGGGCGGCTACTCTCATTTTGCGCAAAAATCCGTCGCCATGGGCTTTCTGCCGTCCGGGTGCATAGAAGATGGTCTGGAGGTTGAAATCGAGATTCTGGGGCAGATGTGCAAAGCGAAGGTTATCTCGACACCTTTGTTTGACCCAGATGGCACACGCATGAGGGGATGACAGCACACATGACTGACGGCAGTGAGGCACAATGACCGAAATCCCAATCATCCTGCTTGCCGCCGGTCAATCCAGTCGTATGGGCGGGTTGGACAAGCTTTTGCAGCAAATCGACGGCATTCCACTGCTGACCCGTACGGCGACCCTTGCGCGTGGTGTGGCACCTGTCCTTGTCGCCCTGCCACCGCGTCCACACCCAAGATATGATGCACTTGCGGGACTGGATGTTCAGACCGTTCCGGTTCCGGACGCGGCAGAGGGAATGAACGCCAGTTTGCGCACCGCCATTGAATACCTTCCTGTAGACGCACCCGCTGTCATGGTTTTGCTGGCCGACTTACCTGACCTGACCCAGGCTGATCTGAGAACGATCTTGAATGCACGTCAATTACATCCCGACAATGTAATCTGGCGCGGAACAACCGCAGATGGAAAGCCCGGGCACCCGGTGATCTTCGATCGGGCGCTTTTCCGTCAGCTCTTGGCATTGCACGGCGATCACGGCGCGCAGACGGTGGTTCGGTCACAACAGGGTGGCGTATTCCTGCAACCCCTTCCCGGTCAAAACGCGATTATGGATTTGGATACGCCGGAAGATTGGGATGCTTGGTGCAAGAAGCGCACTTCTTGAATAAACACGGCCCGATCGATATCGACCGGGCCGGTGCCCAATACAGGACTACCACTTTCCACAATTCCAAAAGTTTGACCAATAGGTCTTAAAGACACTCTGGTTCCCTAGCAGCTAAACCTAAACAAGACCCCCTCGTTAACACGCCGCTAAAACTTCCGGTAACTGAGTTAGCCGCCAGCGCCCCCTAGCGCTTTTGGCTTCCCCTCACTTGGGCAATTTCATCCTCACTTATCCGATCCTTAGAAACAACGTAAAATTGGAAGAATAGGTTAATTTCGCGCACCTCGATTTGGCTTTTAGGCAACATAGCCCCAGGGCTTGCTCAACCTATAGGCGATCCAAGTCCGGTGCGCATATCAACGATTCGGGATTAAGCGCAAACTTATGCACCCATTCAGCTGCCTGTCAGCAAAGTTACAGCGTCAAGTCCGATGACTCCCGGACTCGCCCACAACCATTGGAAGAGCAGCATTTTTCCCCACTGTTCAGTGAAAGCATTGTCAACAAAACAATGAAAATTCAACTTTTTTGAAAGTTTGACGTCTGTTTTGGCAACAATCCTCCGATTCGCCTTCGACCTACCCGGTTAAATCAGCGAATCCTGATCAACGTCCTTCGCCACAAAACATCTGCTTTGTGGCAAAATTAAGATTTATTAATTGATCAGTCAGGAAACCCCAATCCTGCCAGTGCATCTCATGTCTCAACGCGCAACGGAAATTGCGTGATCAAACCAGGAGACAGAAATGAGCATCCGAAAATCTTCGCTTTTACTTCCCCGCACATCCAACTGGATGGGGGTCAGCGCATTGGGCACAGCCATGCTGGCCACAACCGCTTTACCTTCGATGGCGGATGAGGCGCTTGCCGATCTTGTCGAATCCGTTTCCCCTTCGGTTGTAACCATCATTGCCGAACAAAAGGCCGCCTCAAGCCCCGCACAGGGGCAGAATTTTGATTTCGACGGTCATCCGTTTGGGGAATTCTTCAAGCGCTTTGGTGGGCCTGAAGGGTTCAACATGCCTCAACGCGGGCCGGCACAAGGGCTCGGGTCAGGGTTTGTACTGGATGAAGCCGGTTATATCGTCACCAATCACCATGTGGTGGACAATGCAGCGACTGTAACCGTTCGCCTAAGTGATGACCGGACATTTGAGGCCGAGGTGGTTGGCACCGACCCGCTGACCGACATCGCGGTGTTGAAGATTGATGCAGGCCCGGGCCTGCAAGCTGTCGAACTGGGTGACAGCGACGCAATCCGCGTTGGCGAAGATGTCGTTGCGATCGGCAACCCGTTTGGTTTGAGCTCGACAGTCACTACCGGCATTGTATCGGCGAAAGGTCGCAATATCTCGGACGGGCCTTATGCCGAGTTCATTCAAACGGACGCCGCCATCAACAAGGGCAACTCTGGTGGCCCGCTTTTCAACATGGCCGGCGAAGTGATTGGTGTAAACTCGGCCATATATTCCCCCAGTGGCGGATCTGTCGGGCTGGGATTTGCCGTAACCTCGAACATCGTTGAACATATTGCAGCCGATCTGCAGGATGATGGGCAGGTCAGCCGTGGTTGGCTGGGTGTTTCGATCCAGAATATCAGCCCGCAGCTTGCTGCGGCGCTGGGAATTGATGCCTCCTCGGGTGCACTGGTGGCAGATGTTGTCGCCGACAGCCCCGCAGACGGAGTTCTGGAACAAGGCGATGTTATCCTGTCCTTCAACGGCGAAGCCGTAGACTCCAGTGGTGACCTGCCCATTCTGGTGGGCACAACCAAGGTCGGCACCGCCAGTAATTTGACCATTCTGCGCGATGGCAAACAGGAAACGGTCACTTTGACCGTTGGCCAGCATCAGGTAGCGGCGGCCCAGTCCGACACCCCTGTCGAATCCGAGGCGGCAGGCACGTCGCTTGGTGTCACCGTGGCCCCCCTGACCGAAACGGTGCGGGCCGAGGCAGGTATCGCTAAAGCCGTCGAAGGTGTGGTCGTCACAGACCTGCAACCGGACAGCCCTGCGGCTCGGGCGGGTCTGCAACGTGGTGACGTGATCGTCAAACTGGGCAACCAAGACACGTTCACACCCGAAGCGCTGAAGGCGGCACTGGACAGCGAAAAGACGGACCCGGCACTGGTATTGATCAATCGGGCCGGCAGCCAGATCTTCGTTGCCGTCGAATTGGTCTGACCAACACTATGCGCGCGTCGCTTGATGGGGAGATCCGGCGCGCGCCTCACCCGGCGGACCTGAGTTGTCCGCTGTCCGTCGGGCTTGCCGGGTGCGTGCCCAGCACCCGGCAAGATATTCTGCATTCCATGGGCTTTGTTTGGATAATGTGTTTAAATCCCAAGGGAAAAGGAGCCAGATCATGAGCCGCCGTCTGTTGATCGTCGAAGATGACGCTGACACCAGGGATTTCATTGCCAAAGGGTTTGGCGAAGAAGGCTATGTTGTCGAAACGGCTGCTGATGGCCGCGAGGGATTGTACCACGCAACGGATGGCGGGTTTGACGCCATTGTGCTGGACAGGATGCTTCCCGGTCTGGACGGGCTGTCCCTGATCAAATCCCTGCGTGCAGCAGGGCTGAAAACACCGGTCTTGATGTTGACGGCCATGAGTGCAGTGGACGAGCGCGTCAAAGGATTGCGATCAGGCGCCGACGATTATCTGGTCAAGCCCTTCTCGTTTCAGGAACTTCATGCACGGATCGAAGCCCTGTTGCGACGTCCGCAGGAATCCGAGGAAACGCCGACTCTGACCTGCAAGGATCTTGAAATGGATCTTCTGACCCGCAAGGTTACGCGGGACGGCCATGAGATCACGCTGACGCCCCGTGAATTCCAGATCCTTGAATTCTTTCTGCGCCGCAAGAACCGTGTCGTGTCGCGTACCATGCTGCTTGAGGGCGTCTGGGATTATCATTTCGACCCGAACACCAACGTTGTGGATGTTCACATCTCAAAGCTGCGCCGCCAGTTGGATGAAGGCGGAGACACACCTTTGATTGAAACTGTTCGCGGAGCAGGTTACATGATGTCCGATGGATAACCTTCGGCTTTCCCTTAATAATTCACGAACAAGACTTGTCGCCACCAGCATGGTGCTAAGCACGTTCCTGACCGCGTCCGTGCTGGCACTGGTCTATGTGACGGCCAACAGAAGCATCGAATCCGAGACCCGATCAGTCGTGTCCGCCGAACTGACCGGGCTTGCAGATGAATATGAACGGCGCGGGCTGATCGGGCTGATCACAGCGATCGAACGCCGTCTTCCAAGCGCGCCCGACCGAGACGCGCTGTATCTTCTGGCGGATCGGCAAGGCGTCAAGCTTGTGGGTAACCTGAAAACATGGCCGGTCAATGTGACCGCCGGAAGCGGTTGGGTCGACCTTGAGCTGCGCAGGGCTGACAATGACCAACTGGTGCCTATCTCGGCGGCATCGATCCGCCTGCCCGGTGGCGAACGCCTTCTGGTGGGACGGGATGCGGCGGCCCGTCAACAATTCGACCGTGTATTGTTCCGATCTCTGGCACTGGCGCTAGGGATAGCATTTGTTCTGAGCGTGATCACCGGCTGGCTGTTCACACGCCTGGTGTTTTCACGCCTGTCGGACATTGCAAGCACAGCCGAAAACATCGTTTCCGGCGATCTTTCCAAAAGGATGCCCCTGCGCGGAACCGGGGACGAGTTCGATCAGGTCTCTGGAACGCTGAACAACATGCTCGACAGGATCGAAGAGCTGGTCAGTAATCTGCGCACCACCTCAAACTCTATCGCACATGATTTGCGCTCTCCTTTGTCCCGCCTTCGTCAACGGGTCGAATCCCTTTCCGAGCCCGGCAAAAGCGATCTGGACCGCGAAATCGACATTGCGCGGGCAACGGGAGAAATCGACCATGTTTTGCGGGTCTTGGGGCAGCTTACCGAAATTTCGCGGGCCGAGGCTGGTCTGGGTCGCGAGCAATTCGAAGACATTGACTTGCAGCAACTGGTTGGCGATGTCGTAGAGCTTTACGATCCGGTGGCCGCGGATCAGGACATCCGTCTTGAGGTTACGGGCTCTGCCCCAGCCATTCAGGGGCACCGGCCCCTCCTCTCGCAGGCTCTTTCCAATCTGCTGGAAAACGCTATGCGCTATGCACCGGCAGATACCGCAATCACGATCTCAATCGGTACCCAAGGCGGATTTGCAAAATTGCGGGTTCGGGACCGTGGTCCGGGTGTTCCGCCCGGAGAGTTGGATCGCCTTCAGCTTCCGTTCGTCACGCTTGATCCGGCGCGCACGGAACGCAATGCGGGATTGGGGCTCGCGCTGGTTGCCGCGATTTCTCATATGCATGGCGGGACATTCGCAGCCCGAAACTGCAACCCAGGTTTGGAAACCACGATCAATCTGGCAATTCAGAGTTAACCCGGCAGTCCGTTTACCGCCAATATCATGTTTTTATAACGTTTATCCTCGGTGACATCCGCACCGAACCAATCCGGTGGGACATAGGCATTTGCGGCTTCACTGGTATGGAATTCAACTTCAACCAAACACAGGGGTTCCAGGCCGCCTGAGAAAACATCCAGCTCGAACTGGTGGCCGTCCGGCATTTGATCCGTGTAACGTACCTTCTCGACCCGGCGTCCTCGAGTTTCCGGCCAGAAGGTTTCAAACTGGTCCCGGGTTATCTCTGTCTCACGCTCAACACGTACAAGATCACCTCCCCCTTTCAAGGTCAGGAAAAACACATCGTTCCTTTGTCGCAGGCGCAATTCGGTCGAATCCTCCGGAGAGGTAAGATAACCCTGACGCACCACTGCTTTTTCTGCGCGGCTCAAGTCCGGTAAATTTGCCACCAGAAACTTGCGCTCTATTTCTGTGCTCATCGGAGCGCCCCCACTCTTTCTTCCAGCTCATCGAACTGCGCCCGGTATGCTTGCCAGCCGCGCCGCGACCTGCGTAAGTATTGGCAAAGGCCCGATGCTGCGCCATTGAAAAGAACGCCCGCAGCTTATCTGATGCATATTGTGTTTGTCGAAAATGCTAACCGGTTGACCAAATAACCGCTCGAACAGGGTTGTGGGAATGGCAGGAAAAAGGATTTCATCGGCGGCTCGAGAAAGGACCCCAGACGCACCCCCAGAATCGCGATTGCACAGCAAAACCTGCCGACCGGTTTGCACACAGACATAGGCAAGGTTCACGGAAGTCTCGGTTTGTCCAACACCGCCCTTATTGCAGTAAAAGGCAATGATTTTCATTCCTTACTCCTTTTTGTGGTGAAACAGACTGCGGAACATGTGCCGGATTTCTTGCCCGTCAAACTGATGGAAACTTGCGACAACGCGCTTTCTTTCCGTCTTTTGGTGTTGATCAAGCACAGCGATTAGGCCGCCCACGGACAAACCGATCTGCGCGTCCACGCGGCCTTGCGTATCGGCGCGAGACGCAACAAAGGTCATCAACGCATCTTGCTGAACAGAATAGTCGTTGAACAAACCAAGACTATCCTGAAGTTTTTTCAATGGCTTAAGGATCATTTTCAAACCATTCCAATCGAATAATGGGGCAAACAATTCCATCAGATATCTTAGTTTTTTGCATTCGATACGAAGGTCATGCACCGTCCTGTCTGGTTTATCGTCGCTTATGCCGCGCGCCAGTTTGCACACCTTGCGATAGCGCTTCCAGATTAGCGCGCAGGCATAGTCATACGCACCGAGATGCGCGTTTGGCCCAAGGTCCAAGTGATCTGAACCTGCGAACATTGCGGTCAGGTCGGTCATGGACGTCGTGTAGTCGGCGCTGCGCAACCAGCGTGACAGGCGCAGTTGCTCTTGTGTACGTTCCGTTTGAAACTGATCAAACATCTCGGACAGTCCTGAGTGAAGATTCGGCGGGATAAGATTGAAATACTTGTCTTTTTCCAGAAGGTAGACATCCAAATCACGCAGAGGTCCAGTACGGGTCATGAGGTCGGAAAAGACCCGCTTCAGCTCGGCCGTCTGGGCTACGGACAACACACTCTTGAACAGGCTGATCACTGACCTGATCTTGCGCAACGATACCCGGTAATCGTGCAAAAACTCAGTGTCGATATCAGCGATCACGCCCTCTTCGTTTTGCCGCGCAACCCGCAGATATGTTTGAATGATTTTTGCAGCGACTTCGCAGGAAGGTTCTGCTTGACCAATCTTCAATTCAGGCTTGGCCTGATAGGGAACCATGTCTGGAACCAGGCTGGAATAGAGCGTTTCAATATCATGAACACCGCCCGTAATGCTGGCGATAGAGGAACAGACCGACTGATAAGCCTTCTTGTACCCGCGCAACTTCTGAATTCGTACAATAGTCGCCTGCCCTGATGGCGTCGACATGTACGTTAAAGTTCCCCTGACTTTTGTCTTTTGCAGATCATCTAGTACGGCAAAGGTCTGAACCTTGATCTCCCCAACACCGATCTGCGTCAGCGCCCGCAGTTCAGGAAAGTCGTTCAGCGCCTTCTGAACCGGCCCTTCTGGCAAGTCCCGCGCAAACCGCAGATACCCCGAGTATTGCTGAGACAAAGGGCCATGATCCTTCCGCAGCAGGTGCAACATCCCGCCAGTATGGATCAAAGCACGACCGGAGGCGCGCAATGACTGATCGTGACAATCGAGCAATGCGAAAGCTGCGACGGAACTATCGGGTGAAGCTTTTGGGGAAAACCCGGCAATGGCATGTGCCAGTGCCGTTTCGTCAATCTTCGCTGGGAAAATGAACTGATCGCCTGACGATCTGGTCATGATAGGCCTTTCCAGTTCAAACTCAGAAACCCCTTTACAGGTTTCTCAACGGTCATTTGCGCGCCCGCCCCTTTGTTTGGTGGGCTGCCCCAACGCCATTCTGGGTTTTCTTGTTCAGTCTCGGCGGAACCCGAAAGGACATCAAGGCATTATGACTGCGACCGAGTGTATTCACGGGGTGACAGGCCCCGGGCGCCGAAGTAAGACACCGCTATGAGCGAACCAGTATCTTCAATCCGAAACCTTGGCCCCGCCTTTGAACAGGCCTGCGCCCGTGCTGGTATTCATTCGGCCGAGGCGCTGCGTGAACTGGGGCCGGACGAAGCCTATGCTCGCCTGTTGCGCGCCGGCACCAGGGCGCATTTCATCGGATATTACGTTCTGGTGATGGGATTGCAGGGCCGGCCGTGGAACGACTGCAAGGGCGACGAGAAAAAAGCCCTGCGCGAAAGGTTCGACGCAATCAAAGCCGGTAACGCGGCTGCCCCCGAAAACCAGATGATTGCAGATCTGGACGCTATCGGAGTTCGTGTTGCACAAAAGGACCTAAAGCAGGTCTGAACGAACAAGGCCGCACCCAACCAAGGATGCGGCCCCAATCTGTCAGCAATGGCTGTGGCTTAGCCGACCAGCTCAATGCCCGAGAAGAAATATGCGATTTCAACCGCTGCGGTTTCCGGAGCGTCCGAACCGTGGACCGAGTTTTCACCGACCGATTCCGCGAACTCGGCGCGGATGGTGCCGGGTGCTGCGTCTGCAGGGTTGGTTGCGCCCATGACTTCACGGTTCTTTGCAATGGCGCCTTCGCCTTCCAGAACCTGAACAACAACCGGAGCCGACGACATGAATTCGCACAGTTCGTCATAGAACGGACGTTCGGCATGAACGTCATAGAACTTGCCAGCCTGAGCTTTGGTCATGTGAATGCGCTTTTGCGCCACAATGCGCAGGCCAGCTTCTTCGAACTTGGCGTTGATTTTGCCGGTCAGGTTGCGGCGGGTTGCATCGGGTTTGATGATCGAGAATGTGCGTTCCAGTGCCATGTCGGCCTCTCCTTATAATGTGACGCGGGACCCGCGCCGAAATCCATCGCGCGCCGGGTATCACGGACTTTGGCCCATGAAAAGTGTAATGATGCCTTGCCCGTGGCTTTGCAATTCAGATTGTGTCCGGCAAAGGGTCGACGCGGTCCAGTCGACGGACGTAAAGCACCGCCAGTAAGCCAGCAAAGCTACACGCCCACATCATGCCCAGTACCAGATACGGCCCATTTTCGGGGCAAACGAACGCGCCGGTCATTGAGGTCAGAACAGCGCCCAAAGCCACGATCATTGCCCCCGACAGCCCTGCCGCGCTTCCTGCCAGTCCGGGGCGTACTGACATGACGCCAGCCGCGGCATTGGCATTGGTCAAACCGTTGCCAAAGCCGACACAGATTGCCGAGCCGAAGAAGACCCAGACCGATCCCAGATCAGCGAGAAACAGCATCAATCCACAAAACGGCCCGGTCGAGGCCACGATCCGCCCTGACAAGATCATTGTCGTCAGGCGCGTCCGGGCCGCAATCTGACCGGTGACAAAATTGCCAACCATGAACCCGCCGGTGATGATGCCAATCCCCAGCCCCAGCATTGCAGGGCTCAGGTCGAACCACGCTGCAGCAACCAGCGGCGCACCGGTGATAAAGCTGTAGAACCCTCCAATCGAAAACGCTGCGCATAAGGCATAGCCCCAGAACCTGCGGGCACGGAACAGATGGGGATACTCGCGCAGTTGGGCACCAAATGTGGACGAGCGGTTGGTGTTGGTCTCGCCCATGTCGAACCAAAGCAGCACCAGCAACCCTGCCCCAAGCAATGAGTACAGGACAAACCCCGAGCGCCAACCGAAAAGCATATCCAGCGCCCCACCCAACATCGGCCCAAGCATCGGGGCCAAAGCCATGGCCATCGCGACGTAACCGAGTTTGCTTGCCGCCTCATTCGGTGCGTAACGGTCTCTGATCGACGCGCTGGACAGGACCGAGCCCGCGACAACAGCAGCCTGAAGCAGACGGAAGCCAAGAAAAACCCAGATCGATCCAGCCAATGTGCATCCGATCGACGCAAGGACAAATATTGATATACAAATCAAAAGGATAGGTCTGCGACCAAAGCGATCCGATAAAGGGCCCATAATCAGTTGCAATACTGCCGAAACCGCCAGATACCCCGCGACCGACAGGTTCATCAGACCGTAATCCACAGCGAAATCTTCACTCATATGTGCCAGCGACGGCAGGAACATGTTGAGCGTCAGTACAGACAGCGCCGTAGCAAAGATCAACGCGATCAGGGATGGAGGCGTCCGGGCCGCGCGCATGTGGAAACCCGTTTCAAAAAGCAAACGAGACAGCGCTAACACATTGCTTGACACTTGAAAATGCCAAGCCGCTGGCGGCGGCATCACACCTCTGCTAAGAGCGCTCCATGTTACGGATCGAAGACATCACCTATGCCGTTGAAGGCCGCCCATTGTTTGATGGCGCCAGCGCAACCATACCAGACGGTCACAAGGTTGGCCTTGTGGGCCGGAATGGCACGGGAAAGACCACGCTTTTTCGCCTGATCCGCGGGGAACTGGCGCTGGAATCGGGCAATATTTCGGTCCCCAAGCGCGCCCGCATTGGCGGGGTCGCGCAAGAGGTCCCCTCGTCCAACGTTTCGCTGATCGACACTGTTCTGGCCGCTGATACCGAACGCAGCGCCCTGATGGCCGAGGCTGGCAACGCAACAGATCCCACGCGAATTGCCGAAATCCAGACGCGGCTGGCCGATATCGACGCCTGGTCGGCCGAGGCCCGCGCGGCCTCGATCCTCAAGGGGTTGGGGTTTGACGACGCAGACCAGTTGCGCCCCTGCTCGGATTTCTCGGGCGGTTGGCGGATGCGAGTGGCCTTGGCGGCGGTTTTGTTCTCGCAGCCGGATTTGTTGCTGTTGGACGAACCGACCAACTATCTGGACCTCGAAGGCGCGCTGTGGCTGGAAAGCTATCTGGCGAAATATCCGCACACGGTCATAATCATCAGCCATGACCGGGGCTTGCTGAACCGCGCCGTAGGGTCGATCCTGCATCTGGAGGATCGCAAACTCACCTATTACGCCGTGCCTTATGACAAATTCGCCGAACGGCGGGCGGAACGTCTAGCGCAGGCGGAATCCGAGAATGCAAAGGCCAAGGCCCGCATCGCACACCTGCAAAGCTTTGTGGATCGCTTCCGCTACAAGGCGTCAAAAGCCGTACAGGCCCAATCGCGCCTGAAGATGATTGAACGCATCCAGTTGGTCTCAACCCCGCAAGAGGCCGCGCTGCGTGCGTTTTCCTTCCCCGAGCCCGAGGAACTGTCGCCACCGATCATCCAGATTGAAGGCGGTGTGACGGGTTATGGCGAAACCGAAGTACTGCGCCGCCTGAACCTGCGCATCGATCAGGATGACCGCATCGCGCTGCTGGGCAAGAACGGTCAGGGTAAATCGACCCTGTCCAAACTGCTGTCAGACCGCCTGCCCCTGATGGCAGGCAAGATGACCCGCAGCAACAAGCTGCGCATCGGGTATTTCGCTCAGCATCAGGTGGACGAGCTTTATGTGAACGAAACGCCACTGGACCACCTGCGCCGCCTGCGCCCGGACGAGGCGCCGGGCAAGTGGCGCTCGCGTTTGGCGGGGTTCGGCCTGAACGCAGCACAGGCGGAAACCGAGGTTGGCCGCCTGTCGGGTGGGCAAAAAGCACGCCTGTCGCTGCTGCTGGCCACCATCGACGCACCGCATATGCTGATCCTCGATGAACCGACGAACCATCTGGATATCGAAAGCCGTGAGGCGCTGGTCGAAGCACTGACCGCCTATTCCGGCGCTGTCGTGCTGGTCAGCCACGACATGCACCTTCTGTCGCTTGTTGCCGATCGGTTGTGGCTGGTCTCGGACGGTACGGTCAAATCTTATGACGGTGACCTTGAATCCTACCGGGCCCTTTTGCTGGCGCGTGACAAGCCGGTGAAAGAAAAGCCGCAAACAGAGAAGCCCAAACGTGCCTCGCGCGATACCATGCAGGCACTGCGGGCGGACCTGCGCAAATGCGAGGACCGGGTCGAGAAACTGACAGAGATGCACGACAAGCTCGCGGCAAAACTGGCCGACCCGGCGCTTTACGAAGACGACAAGATCAACGATCTGGAAACCTGGAACCGCAAATTCGCCGAGGTGGTCGAGGCCATGCAAAAAGCAGAAGCGCTTTGGATCGCCGCTGCCGAGCGACTGGAACAGGCAG
The DNA here is from genome assembly GCF_056534665.1 of Ruegeria sp. P8. Classification (NCBI taxonomy): domain Bacteria; kingdom Pseudomonadati; phylum Pseudomonadota; class Alphaproteobacteria; order Rhodobacterales; family Roseobacteraceae; genus Ruegeria; species Ruegeria sp. P8. Next base: position 105,560 of record NZ_JBQERC010000010.1, on the reverse strand, counting down.
AAACGGTATGAGCGATCCCGTAGTTGAAACCAAAGCGATGATCGCGGGAATGCACCCCGAAATTCAACCCGACGAATTCGCATTTGTGGTCTGGCCCGAAGATATCGACTGGCCCGACGGGACACGCGCCAGTTATGTCGAGGCCGAAGGGCTGTCTTTAATCGTTCCGATCCGTTGCGCATCAAAAGAGGCGGTTGCTATGCGTTGTATCACGCTTCAGGTGCACTCCTCGCTGGAAGGCGTGGGTCTGACCGCTGCGGTCTCGGGGGTGTTGGCACAGGCCGGAATTCCGGCGAACATGGTTGCGGGCTATCACCACGATCATGTTTATGTTCCCTCCGGACGGGCCGAAGACGCCCTAAAAATTTTGAAACATCTGCAACAGAGTAGCAAAGAGTGATTGACACCGCATTTCTGATCACTGCGTTCACAACGCTTTTCGTGGTTCTTGATCCACCGGCGCAAACCCCGATTTTTGTGGCCCTGACCCAGAACATGGATTGGCACACGCGCCGCTCTGTCGCGATACGCGCGTGCCTGACGGCAGGCGGCATTCTGGCCATGTTCGCGGCCTTTGGCGAAGCGTTGCTGGGTTTTGTCGGCATCTCGATGGAGGCGTTTCGCGTTGCGGGAGGTGTTCTTCTGTTTCTGACCGCGCTCGACATGCTGTTTGAACGCCGGACCAAACGTCGTGAAAACAGTGCCGAAGAAGAAGAACATCCAGACCCGTCAGTGTTTCCGCTGGGCATCCCACTGATTGCAGGGCCCGGTGCGATTGCCACCATGATCCTGCTGGCCGGTCAACATCCCGGCATTCAGGGTCTGGCGGTTGTCATCGGCGTTATGCTGGTCGTTCTGGCAATGGTTTTTGTGATGTATCTTTCATCAGGGGCCGTGGCACGGCTTTTGGGGAAAACCGGGCTGAATGTGTTGACCCGGCTTCTTGGGATGCTGCTGGCTGCATTGTCTGTTCAGTTTATTCTTGATGGCCTCAAGGCCTTTGGATTCGCATCTTAAGCCCCCATATTAACAAGGTTAAGGGGATTTCCGGGAACCGCATGGACAGTTTCGATATTGGACGCCTGATCTATCTGGCCCTGCTGGGGGCGGCGCTGCTGATGTGGTTTGTCACGCATAATCGGCAGTCGCTTGGCAAGACGTTTCAGCAGGTCATGGCATGGGTGTTCATTTTTGTCGGGGTCATTGCACTGGTCGGTCTGTGGGAGGATATTCGTTCCTCGGTCGCTCCCGCGCCGCGGATGAGTGTCACCGGTAACTCGGTTGAGGTTCCCCGCGCTTATGATGGCCATTATTACCTTCCGGTTCTGGTGAATGGTGAGCTGATCACCTTTCTTGTCGACACCGGTGCCAGCCAGATCGTGTTGAACGCGCGGGATGCCAAACGGGCAGGCATTGATCCCGATCAGCTGAACTATTTCGGGCGCGCCTTGACTGCAAACGGTGAGGTGCGTACCGCGCCGGTGCGGCTTGAGACCCTGACGATAGGACCCATTACGGATCAGAACGTTTCGGCCTGGGTCAACGAGGGCGAACTGGATAAGTCTCTTTTGGGGATGGAATATCTGCACCGTTTTTCAAGCATTCAGTTTGCGGATGGCAAGCTGATCCTGTCCCGTTGATGCTCCTCACCTCTTGAGAACAAAAGTGGAACATGATAGCTTGCGGGCATGTCTGCTCAGCTTCTTGGTCCCAAACCTGCACGTCAGATCCCGGGGATAAATCTCCATTCGCAGATCACCCTGCAACCGGGTCGCGTGCACGAGGCTTGCGGACCTGCCCGACGCAGCTTTGCCATCTGGCTGGCCGGTCAGACACAGGGTCCCGTGCTGTGGATTTCCCCCGCGTGGGAGCCCGCTCAACTGAACCCCGACGGAATTATGGCCTTTGCTGATCCGGCGCGTTTTCTGTTCGTCCACCCCACCCGCGCCGAAGATCTGCTATGGTGTATTGAAGAGGCGCTGCGCAGCGGGGCCATCCCGCTGGTCATAGGCGACCTGCCCGGCGCGCCGGGGCTGACGCCGGTGCGGCGGATGCATCTGGCCGCAGAACAAGGCGGTACGATGGGCCAAGCCCCGCTTGGCTTGCTGCTGACGCCCGGTGATGGCGGCGCACAAGGGGTTGAGACACGCTGGCACATGGCCGCCGCCCATCAGGGAGATACCAGACACTGGACCCTGACCCGCCGCCGCGCCCGCGCCCTGCCCCCGGTCAGCTGGCAGGCCACTCAGACTGCTGCCCGCACCGGTCTGCACCTGAAACGCATTGAAACAGAGGACATTCTGACGTGAAGCCGCAAGGATCACGCAAGATGTGACTCGCCAAACTCCGGATCGCACCCTAGCGTCGCCGCATGAGCCATCCGATCCATGACAGCCGCTATTCCTGGATTCGCCTTCTGATCACGCTCGCCATCGCAACTGTGGCGAATGTAGGGATGTGGGCGGTCATCGTGGTCATGCCTACTGTCGAAGCAGAATTCGACGCCAGTCGCGCCGAAGCCTCGATGCCATATACGCTTACGATGATCGGATTTGCGCTGGGCAATATGTGGCTAGGACAACTGGTGGACCGGCTGGGCGTGACACGCGCCCTGATCGGTGCCGCTGTATTAAGCGCCTTCAGCTATCTATTGGCAACGCTGGCCCCGAATATAACACTACTATCTGCGGCGCATCTGCTGGTCGGGCTGGGAACATCGATCGGGTTTGGCCCCTTGATCGCCGATATCTCGCACTGGTTCATGAAGCGGCGTGGGTTCGCCGTCGCATTGGTGGCCAGCGGAAACTATATCTCTGGCGCAATCTGGCCCACCCTGCTGTCCGGCATTCTGTTACGGGATGGCTGGCAACAGGTCTACCTGACATTGGCGCTATTGACGCTGCTGATTGTCATCCCCCTGTCCTTGCTGTTGCGTCGTCAGGTCCCGGTCGAAGCACACAGCACAGCCGCGGCCACAGCCCAGATCAACGCGCGCACTGTCGGCGTTTCACCACGCGTGTTGCAGTACATTCTTGGTCTGGCCGGCATTGGATGTTGTGTCGCAATGTCCATGCCACAGGTCCATATCGTGTCGTATTGCGTCGGGCTGGGATATGGCCCCGCAGTGGGGGCTGAAATGCTATCGCTGATGCTGCTAGGTGGCGTCGCCAGCCGTATTCTCTCGGGCCTGTTGGCCGACCGTCTGGGCGGCGTCATGACGCTCTTGATCGGCTCAGTCTTGCAGTGCATCGCGCTGTTCCTGTTCCTGCCATATGACGGGATGGTCTCACTTTACGTGATCAGCTTGCTATTCGGTCTGGCGCAGGGTGGCATCGTGCCCAGCTACGCTTTGGTTGTCCGCGAATACATGCCGCCGCAAGAAGCCGGTGCGCGAGTCGGATTCGTCCTGATGATGACCATCCTTGGCATGGCGCTTGGCGGATGGATGTCAGGCTGGATTTACGATGTCACCGGAAGTTACCAACTGGCCTTCGTCAACGGAATTCTTTGGAACGGTTTGAACATTGCCATCGTTCTGATGTTGATCAAAAGATCCCGCCCCAGACGGGACACGGTCATGGCATGACACACCTGTCCCGCCGCTTGGTGCTTGCAGGGATGGTGGCTCTGCCTTTGGCCCGTACCGTGCAAGCCGGGTTGCAGCCATACATTTTGTCAACGAAAACCACCGTGGTTGGTTTTACCTTTGATCTGTCTGGCATTCCCCAGACCGGTTCAATGCCGATCCGGCAGGCTGACGTACAGATTGACATGCACCGCCTGCAAAACAGCCAGGTCACAGTGGTTCTGGATGTTAACATGGCCAAGACTCGCTTGCCCTTTGCCCGCATGCCAATGCTCGGTCCCAGTGTATTGGACACCAAAACCTTTCCGACAATTCAGTTCGTATCGACTGACATTCAACTGGGCGCGGATGGGCGCATATCGAATGGTGCTCGTATCACGGGGGAACTGACAGTTCGCGGTATCACGCGCCCGGTCACCTTGGAGGCCAACCTCTACCGCCAGCCCGGAACAGCCGCGAACGACCTGAACCGCCTGTCCATAGGTTTGACGGGGACTTTGAACCGGCACGACTTCGACGCTTCGGGCTATCATGATCTGGTCGGAAAAAACGTCGGACTGAACATCCATGCCGAGATCATTCGCGCAACCTAAACCACAAAAAGCAAAAAATGACTGGATAAAGTCGAATAGATGCGCGCATTGTCCGGTGACGCCGCCTATCTGAGAAAACCATGCGCACGATCATTTCATTTGCCGCTCTGTTTCTTTCGGTCATTCTGCTTCAGCTTTCAACGGGCGGCGTCGGGCCACTTGATGCCATTTCCGGAATCACACTGAACTTCTCGACCGAACAGATCGGTATGCTGGGTTCGGCACATTTCCTCGGCTTTTTCATAGGTTGCTGGTGGGCGCCGCGACTGATGGGCAGCGTCGGGCATTCCCGCGCATTTGCTGTATGCACGGCGCTGGGCGCGATGGGATTGATCGGGCACACCCTGACAGACAATCCTTATGTATGGGCGGCGTTGCGCATCGCCTCGGGCACATGTGTGGCAGGTAGTTACACCGTCATCGAAGCCTGGCTGAATGCAAAAGTGACCAATGAGACACGTGGACGAGCCATGGGCACCTATCGCATCGTCGATATGGGTGCCTCGCTGAGTGCTCAGTTGATCATCGCCGTCCTGCCACCCGCCTCGTATGTTTCCTATAACCTCCTGGCGATCCTGTGCTGCGCCTCGTTGCTGCCGCTGACGCTGACACGCGCAAGTCAACCGAGGACGCCTGACGCACCTCGGCTGCGCCCGAAACTGGCTTGGCACAGTTCGCCATTGGCCGTTGCAGGCGTCATTGTTTCTGCACTCAGCTCAGCATCTTTCCGAATGGTCGGGCCCGTCTACGGTCAGGAAGTCGGGCTGGGAGTGGATCAAATCGCCTTCTTCCTAGCTTCTTTCGTTCTGGGCGGCGCACTGGCGCAGTATCCGATGGGATGGCTCGCGGACAAATACGACCGGCGCTGGGTCTTGATCTGGCTTTCGGTCGCGGCGGTACTAAGCTGCGGGGTCACAATGGCGGCAAGCGACACGGGAACCGTCGGTGTCATGCTTGCAGCGGCGCTTTTTGGGTTCACGACATTCCCGATCTTTTCAGTATCATCCGCACATGCCAACGATTTTGCGACAACCGAACAAAGGGTCGAGTTGTCTGCCGCCTTGATGTTCTGGTACGCGCTGGGGGCTATTGCGTCACCCTATATCACGTCAACACTGATCCAGGATTTCGGCCCCAGCGCGCTGTTTGCATTTGTTGCGGTCGGCCACGTATTCCTGATCGGCTTCGGCCTGGCCCGGATGCGGTCGCGTCCGACACCCGCGGAAAGAACCAATTACGTCTACGCACCACGTACATCCTTTACGGTCGGAAGGTTGCTGAAACGCGCCCGCGAGGAATGAAAAGCGGACCCGCAGCCCTGCATTGCGCAGAGTCTGCGTATTGGCTGACCACAGTCTGACAGTATTACAACGGCCATCGGCGGCTTGGTCGTCCCATCAGGCGCGCGTTACAAATCAGAGTTATTCCAGTCATCTACGAAACCGGGCTTTTGCTGAGCGGTGACTTAGGTTAGACGAACGCGCAGTTAGATATGCGGAAACGGAATATGGCTCGGATTCTCATCACTTCGGCGATCCCTTACATCAATGGGATCAAGCATCTCGGCAATCTGATCGGCTCGCAACTGCCTGCCGACTTGTATGCACGCTACCAGCGTGGCCGGGGGAACGAGGTCATGTTCCTGTGCGCCACAGACGAACACGGCACCCCGGCCGAACTGGCCGCTGCCAAAGCTGGAAAGCCGGTGGCCGAGTATTGCGCGGACATGTACGAAATTCAGGCCGACATCGCCAAACGTTTTGGGATGAGCTTTGATCACTTTGGCCGCTCATCCAGCGAGCAGAATAAAAAGCTGACCCAACATTTTGCCGGAAAGCTGGATGAGGCCGGGTTGATCCGCGAGGTCACGGAAAAGCAAATCTATTCCAACGCAGATGGTCGCTTTCTTCCCGACCGCTATATCGAGGGCACCTGCCCCAATTGCGGATACGAGAACGCACGTGGCGACCAGTGTGAAAACTGCACCAAGCAGTTGGATCCGACCGACCTGATTGAACCGCGCTCGGCCATTTCGGGCTCGACCGATCTGGAAGTGCGTGAGACCAAGCACCTCTATCTGCGCCAGTCGGGAATGAAGGATCAGCTGGATGCCTGGATCGACAGCAAAACTGACTGGCCGATCCTGACCACATCCATTGCCAAGAAATGGCTGCATGATGGCGACGGGCTGCAAGACCGGGGGATCACCCGCGATCTGGACTGGGGCGTTCCGGTCAAGAAAGGCGATCAGGACTGGCCCGGTATGGAAGGAAAGGTCTTCTATGTCTGGTTCGATGCGCCGATTGAATACATCGCCTGTGCCAAGGAATGGGCGGATTCGACCGGGAAACCCGATTCCGAGTGGGAACGCTGGTGGCGCACCGATAAGGGTGCGGACGATGTGCGATATGTCCAGTTCATGGGCAAGGACAACGTGCCGTTTCACACGCTTTCTTTCCCCGCCACTATTCTAGGGTCGGGCGAGCCGTGGAAAATGGTCGACCACCTGAAATCCTTCAACTACCTGAATTACGACGGCGGCCAGTTCTCGACCTCGCAGGGGCGTGGCGTTTTCATGGATCAGGCGCTCAAGATTCTGCCAGCCGACTACTGGCGGTGGTGGCTGCTGAGCCATGCGCCGGAAAGCAGCGACAGCGAGTTCACGTGGGAGAACTTCCAACAATCCGTGAATAAGGATCTGGCCGATGTTCTGGGCAACTTCGTCAGCCGCATCACCAAGTTCTGTCGCTCGAAATTTGGTGAGGTGGTGCCAGAAGGCGGTGAGTTTGGCGAGCGTGAGAACGCTCTGATCAATGAACTTACCAAACGCGTCCGTGCTTATGAGGCGCATATGGAAGCAATGGACGTCCGCAAGTCGGCTCAGGAACTGCGGGCCATCTGGGTGGCTGGCAATGAATACCTGCAAGCTGCGGCGCCGTGGTCAACCTTTAAGGAAGACCCCGAAGGGGCCGCTGCGCAGGTGCGTCTGGGCCTGAACCTGATCCGGTTCTATGCGGTGCTCAGCGCGCCGTTCATCCCTGATACCTCGGCCAAGATGCTAAGCGCCATGAACACGCTTGATACCAGCTGGCCGGAAGACGTAGCCGCAGCGTTGAACGCGCTACCCGCGGGTCACGACCTTACCGTGCCAGACGTTCTGTTCGCCAAGATCACAGACGAACAGCGCGAAGAATGGCAGGCAAAATTCGCTGGTAAACGCGGCTGACCACCCTGATATTCGGATACTCAAACGGGGGCCGTTGGCCCCTGTTTTCGTTCGGCACCTCGGAACGGGCCGACACCTAAACCAGCTTACTTGCTCAAATTTTTGGCGTCATCGCGAACCACCTCGGGATTCATCGCGCTTGAGAAATCGTGGTAAACAAGCCATCCTGCAAACAAGTTTTGTCGACTCGCGCGATTGTGACCGCCGGGATGGACACCAATTGTTTCTGAAATGCACGAGGCTTTCGCCATGTCCCAAGTTTTCCCTTTTCCAACTCAGGCCCGCAATCCAATTGCCACCGCATTATTGCTGATATCCCTGGGACTGGCCCAACCTGCAACTGCACAGGACGAAGGAGCGGCACCGAAAGTTACGATTGCGGCCGCCTACACCGAAGAAATCACCGACGAGGCTTCCTTCATAGGGCGCGCTCAGGCGATCAATAAGGTCGACATCGTCGCCCGCGTGAACGGTTTTCTCAACAGCCGAAATGTCGAGGATGGGGCAACGGTCAAAGAAGGCGACCTGTTGTTCACCATCGAACCGGACCTTTACGAAGCGACATTGGAGGCCCGAAAAGCTGATCTGAACCGGGCCGAGGCAAATCTTGAGTTGGCCAAGGTTGACCTGGCGCGTAAGGAAGAGCTTTACAAGCGCGACGCGACACCTGAATCCGAACGTGACATCGCGCGGGCAAACGAACTGGTCGCCGAGGCTCAGGTCAAGGCCGCAAATGCAGCGATCCAGCAGGCCGAACTGGACCTCAGCTATACACAGATCCACGCGCCTTTTGATGGGCGTATCGGCAGCATCACCACCAGTGTCGGCGATGTGGTAGGCCCGACCAACCCCCCGCTGGTGAACATTGTCAGCGAGACGCCGATCTATGTGAATTTCTCGCTCAACGAAAAAATCTTCACTTCGGTTCTTCAGACCGTTGGCGCAAATTCCGCCTCTCTTGCTGACAGCCCGCAAAGCCCCAATGTGCATATCACGCTGCCAAATGGAACCAAGTTGGATGAAACGGGCAGGATCGTATTCGTTGACAATCGTATCGACCCGTTGACCGGTGCGATCACAATGCGCGCCCAGTTCGAAAATGCCGACCGTTTGATCCTGGATGGTGCATTCGTGAACGTGCAGATTGAAGCGCTGCAACCAACCCTGCAAGTTCTGGTGCCGCAAGCTGCACTGCAACGCGACCAGCGTGGTGACTTTGTTCTTGTAGTAAACGACAAACAGATGGTGGAGCAGCGATACATCACCACAGGCAACACGGAAGGTACTGCCATCATCGTTACGGAAGGCTTGCGTGAGGGCGAAAGCGTGATTGTCGAGGGCCTGCAACGGGTCCGCCCCGGCGTGGCTGTTGACGCGGTCGTCGCCTCTGAACAGCCGGGAGAGTAATCGATGTTCTCAGCCCTGTTCATCAGCCGGCCAAAGCTGGCGTTTGTCATCTCGCTGGTGCTGACCATCATGGGTGGCATCGGCTATCTGGTGCTGCCGGTCGCGCAGTTCCCGGACATTACCCCGCCCGTGGTCAACGTCTCCACCAAATACACCGGCGCAAATGCGGAAACAGTGGAGAACACCGTTGCCGCACCGATCGAGGCGCAGGTCAACGGTGTGGACGACATGATCTACATGACATCCAGATCGTCTGACAACGGCTCGTATTCGTTGGACGTAACCTTCGAAGTTGGCACCGACCCCGATATCGCCTCGGTCAACGTGCAGAACCGGGTGGCGCAGGCAATGTCGTCGTTGCCCGCCGAAGTGACATCTTCGGGCGTTGTCACACAAAAATCGTCGACCAATATGCTGATGCTGGTCACGCTGACCTCGCCCAATGGCACCTATGACAGCGTGTTTCTTTCCAACTATGCCTCGATCAACCTGCGCGATGCGCTGGCGCGTGTGCAAGGCGTGGGTAAGGCTGATGTTCTGACCAACCTTGAATACGCCATGCGGGTCTGGATGGACCCTGACAAGATGGCCGCCCTGTCCATCACACCAGGTGATGTGATCAACGCGATCCGCGAACAGAATATCGAAGTGTCTGCAGGCTCGATCGGTGCACCGCCTGTGCCCGAAGGGCAGACCTTTCAATACACGATCAAATCCAAAGGTCGACTGACATCCGCCGAAGAATTTGGCGATATCGTGATCCGTACCGGAGATGCTGGCGCAATTGTCCGCGTAAGGGACATCGCCCGAGTTGAGCTTGGCGCACAGTTCTACTCGGCATCCGGCTATTTTCAGGCCGTGCCTGCCACCGTCATCGGCATCTATCAAGCCCCCGGCGCAAACGCCCTCGCCGTTTCAGAGCGCGTGCAGGCGGAACTGGAGCGGCTGTCCCGCGCATTCCCGTCGGATGTCGAATATGATGTCCCCTTCAACACGACCGACTTTGTCGAAGCCTCGTTGAATGACGTTGTTTCCACACTGATCCTGACCTTCACACTTGTGATCTCGGTCGTTTTTGTGTTCCTGGGAAGTTGGCGCGCGACGATCATCCCCGCGGTTGCCATCCCGGTCTCACTGATCGGCACGTTTGCTTTCTTGCTGGCCTTCGGCATGTCGTTGAACACGATCTCGCTGTTCGCGCTGGTATTGGCCATTGGGATCGTGGTTGATGACGCCATCGTCGTGGTCGAAAACGTCGAGCGCATCATCGCTGATGAGGGGCTGCCCCCAGCCGAAGCCACCCGTAAGGCGATGGGGCAGATCACAGGCCCGGTCATCGCGACCACGCTGGTATTGCTGGCGGTATTCGTGCCCGTGACCTTCATGCCGGGCATCTCAGGGCGGCTGTACTCTCAGTTCGCTGTCACGATCTCGACCGCTGTTGTGATCTCGTCCATCAACGCGCTGACACTGTCGCCCGCGCTGTGTGGGCTGGTCCTTAAGGCCCGCTCAGGGCCGCCCAAAGGGCTGCTTGCACTGTTCGAAAACTTCATTGGTGGCGTTCGCAACGGCTATGTCGCCATTGTTCGCAAACTGCTTGTCTTTCCGGCTATCGCGCTGGCCATCGTGGTTGGGCTCGGTATGGGAACAGGGGCAATCATGTCGAACACGTCCGCCGGGTTCATCCCACTGGAAGACAATGGCTATCTCTTTGTCGACGTGCAACTGCCTGACGCCGCGACACTGGAACGGACCGAGGCCGTGACAAAGCGCCTCGATGACCAAATACGCGAGATCCCGGGTGTGTCCAGCACCGTTCTGATCAATGGCTTTTCATTGCTGAACGGCACAATCACCAACGGCGCTGCCATCTTCGTGAACCTCGACAACTGGAGCGAACGGCAGGAGGAAGACCTGAGCGCCAAGGCCATTTTGGCCAAGGTGCTGGCCATCGCGAATAACGAGACCGCAGCCTCGACCGTTGCCTTCAACCCGCCACCAATTCAGGGTCTCGGCATGTCTGCCGGGGTTGAGATGGAGGTGCAGCAAACCGGTGGCGGTTCACCGCAGGATCTGGCATCGGCTGTGGGGTCGTTTGTCTATTCGGCCAACCAACGACCCGAGATCGGGCAAGCCTATACGACATTCCGTGCTAACGTTCCGCAGCTGTTCGTGGATCTGGACCGCGAGAAAGCCAAGACACTGGACGTCTCGGTGGCTGAAATCTTCCAAACCATGCAGGCCCAGCTGGGGTCGTATTATGTCAACGACTTCAACCTGTTTGGTCGCGTCTATCGCGTAATGATCCAGGCGGAAGGCAGCTATCGCGACAATGTCGATGACATTGCCAGCCTCTATGTGCGTTCACAGAAGGGCGACATGGTGCCACTGGGTACCCTGATTGACGTGGAAAACGTTTTGGGGCCGGTTCTGCTGAAACGGCATAACCTGTTCCGGTCGGCAACGGTGACAGCGGTGCCAGCACCGGGCCTGTCCAGCGGCGATGCGATCACCGCGATGACAGAGGTCTCTGCTTCGGCTCTGCCGCCGGGATACTCGTTCGAATGGACAGGAACGGCACAACAACAGTTGGCGTCAGGCAGCCTGGTGATCGTCATTCTGGGGCTGGCTATCCTATTCGGTTACCTGTTTCTGGTTGGACAGTATGAAAGCTGGACTATGCCGGTCTCGATCCTGCTGTCAGTGGTCGTGGCCCTGTTCGGGGCGGTGGCGGCAGTTGCCATCGTTGGCAGTGATATTAACCTTTATACACAGATCGGTATGATCATGCTGGTGGGTCTGGCCTCGAAGAACGGCATTCTGATCGTCGAGTTTGCAATGGAACAGCGCGCCAAGGGTCTTTCGATCAAGGAAGCTGCCGTCGAGGCCGCTCATCAGCGGTTCCGCGCTGTTATGATGACTGCCCTGTCTTTCCTGCTAGGCGTCGTACCGCTGCTGGCTGCCAATGGTGCGGGTGCGGCCAGCCAGAAAGCCATCGGTGTCGCCGTGTTCGGTGGCATGTTGGCCGCGACGCTGGTTGGCGTGATCGTGGTGCCTGTCCTCTACGCCCTGATGCAAAGCATGCGTGAGTGGCTGAAAGGCAGTAAAAACGATCCCGGCCCTTCAGAAGAAGCGGCCTGATCCGATCAAAGCCCCGCCCATCAGCGGGGCTTTTTTCTGGCGTCAGTCTGGTCTTCCGCACCGCCGTTCAGAGAGTTCGCGGATCACCACCTTTGCCTCTGGTGTCGGTGCCTGCTCGACCCGGCGATAATCCGATCCATCCCGGTTCCGTGTCAGCAGCCCACAGGAGATCATGGTCCGGCGCAGGGTTGCAGGGTCATCAAAACAATGTTCGGCATTGAGGCACGCGTTGACCTCACCCTCTTGCAGCACCGCGGCTGCCGGTACCGCAGACCAGAGCCCCCACAAGGACAAAGTCTGCACCGATCGTTTTGACGGCCATTGCCGAAGTCTGCCTTGTGCGTCGAACAGGTGCAATGTGCGCTCAACCGTGCGCATGTCAGCTGCCGGTTGTTTCGGACGGGCCTTGATCCGCCTGGCAGCAGCGCTGGTGGCGCGCATATGTTGCACGTTCTGAAACCCGGCGGCACGGGCGACCATGTTCATCAGGTTCAGGTGCGACGGGCTGGAGTCGCCAAGTTGTTGGGACAGGATACGCACGAATCCGGTCAGATCATCGGCGTGCAAGGGTACAGGAGTTTTGCTCATCACAAATCCATATCGGGCGTTTTGCGCGATCGTTGGTCGCTGACTTGACGAAACAACGCCCTGATGGTTGCGATAGTTTCACATACACTGGCAGGTTTAGCACTCTGGGTAAGAGCAGCGACGCCTCGGTGTCTGCCGACCGTATCCAACGGCTAGCACAACACTCATCACCCGCCAAGAGGATAGAAAGATGGATCAGGTCGAGCCGGGGGCCAGCCGTTCAGCCATCCAGCCGTCGATCCGCGCGATCTGCTCGGCATTCAGTCGCAGGCCCAGCTTGTTGCGCCGCCAGACGACATCTTCGGCGGTCCGTGCATATTCCTTGTCGATCAGCCACGCGACTTCCCGCGCGGTCAGGGTTGCGCCAAAATCCTCGCCCAGATCAGTCAGTTGTTGCGCATCCCCAAGGACATCTGTTGCTTCGGTTCCATAGGCCCTGATCAGGCGTGCAGCCCAGGCGGCACCCAGAAAAGGATACGCGGCCTGAAGCTGATCAGTCAGGGCTTCAACAGCGTCAACCGGAAAGTCACCGCCCGGCAGCGCCACACCAGCGGTCCAGGGGCCCGGCATATTCGGAAAGAATTCACCAACCTTCTCCAAAGCACTTTCCGCAAGCCTGCGATAGGTGGTGATCTTGCCGCCAAACACGTTCAATACAGGCGCCCCACCCTGCGCATCGACTTTCAGCGTGTAATCTCGCGTTGCTGCGGTGGCACTGCTGGCACCGTCGTCATAAAGCGGCCGCACACCGGAATAGGTCCACACAACATCTTCGCGGGTCACAGCGCGCTTGAAATACTTCGATGCGAAAGCGCACAGATACTCCTGCTCGGCCTCGGTACAGACGGGTTTCGTGTCAGGGTCTGGGTGATCCTGATCCGTTGTGCCGATCAGGGTAAAATCCTGCTCGTATGGTATGGCGAAAATGATGCGGCCGTCTTCGCCTTGAAAAAAATAGCACTTGTCGTGGTCATACAGCCGGGGCGTCACAATATGGCTGCCCCGAACAAGCCGAACACCCTCGCGTGAGTTGACACGGATCTTGGTCTGGATGATGTCACCGACCCAAGGGCCACCCGCGTTGATCAGCATTCTGGCCCGGACAAGACGGGTTTCGCCGCTGTTGCGATTACGAATGGATATCTGCCAAAGGTCGTCCACCCGCTCGGCCGAAATCACCTCGGTTCGCACCATGATCTGCGCACCGCGCGCCTCGGCGTCGCGGGCATTCAGGACCACCAACCGTGAATCTTCGATCCAGCAATCAGAGTATTCATAAGCCGTTTCGAACTTGTCCTGTAACGGGACGCCTTCCGGAGCCGATCGCAGGTTCAGTGATGTGGTGCCCGGCAGAATTTTGCGGCCACCCAGATTGTCATACATGAACAAACCCAACCGGATCAGCCAGGCCGGACGCCGCCCCCGCATCCACGGCATGACCGTGCTGAGCAGCCGTGAGGTCGGCGTTTCCGAGTCAAACCGCATGTCCTTGTGGTAGGGCAGCACAAAGCGCATCGGCCAGCTGATATGCGGCATCGCACGCAACAGGGTTTCACGCTCGATCAGGGCCTCACGGACTAGACGGATTTCGAAATACTCCAGATAGCGCAAACCGCCATGAAACAATTTCGTCGAGGCTGATGACGTGGCCGAGGCCAGATCATTCATCTCTGCCAAAGCAACTGACAGCCCGCGACCAGCAGCATCCCGAGCGATGCCGCAACCATTGATCCCGCCCCCGATGATAAAAAGGTCCGTTGTCTGAACGTCCGCTGACTGCATGCCAATGATTCCTTGTCAGGATGGATGACAGGCATTTGCCAGAACATCCTTCGTATGGTCAATGTTTATGTTCGAATTTTTTCGCTTTGCAACACTAACCTGAAATCTCCTAATACCGTTCTTGCAAAATCGGCCAAAAAGAACAAAAACGAAAGAAACACTTCAAGTTTGGAAACACCATGTCCCTGTCTTTTCGCCAATCTGACATTCTGGACATTGCCGGGGCCGAAGGCCGCGTCACCGTTGACGGGTTGGCCGAAAGATTTGGTGTCACGGTCCAGACGATCCGGCGCGACCTGACCGAGTTGGCCGAGGCAGGTAAACTGGATCGGGTGCATGGCGGCGCGGTGCTGCGCTCGGGCGTGTCAAACATCGGATATGAAGACCGCCGTGCCCTGAACGCCGACGCCAAGACCCGTATTGCGCAGGCTTGCGCCACCGATATCCCCGACGGCGCATCGATCTTCATGAACATCGGAACCTCGACCGAGGCCGTGGCGCGGCAATTGCTGAACCACAAGAATCTGATGGTTGTGACCAACAACATCAATGTCGCAAACATTCTGATTGAGAACCCGGATTGTGAGGTCGTCATGGCCGGTGGCGTCCTGCGGCGCACCGACGGCGGGTTGATCGGGAACCTGACTGTTTCGACCATTCGGCAATTCAAATTTGACCTTGCCGTAATCGGCTGTTCAGCTTTGGACACTGACGGAGATCTTCTGGACTTCGACTTTCAGGAGGTACAAGTCAGCCAGACCATCATTGCGCAGGCACGCCGCACATTTCTGGTTGCCGACTATTCCAAGTTTCACCGCTCGGCCCCGGCGCGCATCGCTTCTTTGGCTGAAATCGATGCGATTTACACGGATGCGCCGTTACCTGGCGATCTGCACCTGCGCGGTCAGGAATGGCAAACGGACATCGTCCTGTGTAACTAGCGGACATTAAGAATAGTCTCCAATTTACCGCGCCGCTTGCCAGATGCCACCCGGCCTGACACTATCGTTTGCATAAAGATATGTGCACGGGAGGGGAGCACCGGGCCATGATTGCGTTTTTATTTGCATTACTTACTGCCACGATGGGGCTCAACTATTTCAACATGACAAAGGCAGGCAATGCGCTGTTCTTCCTTACGATTGCCCTGAGTATCTACTGGTTGAAATTCCACGCCACCAGTCAGCTGACAATTCAGCTTTGAGGGCCTCATCATGACACCCGAACTGTCACGTACACTAAACGCGATCGGAATGCTGGCCGTCAGTCTCGTTCTGGCGCTGGCGTTCTTCTATCAACTTGTCCTTTACGAACTGCCCTGTCCGCTTTGCCTGTTGCAGCGTGTCGGCTTTGTAGCCGTCGGCGTCGGGCTGGGCCTGAACCTGCTTTATGGCGCGCGACCGCAGCACTATGCCATCATGCTCATTGCCGCTTTGTATGGCGGCAGTGTTTCGATCCGGCAAATCCTGTTGCACATTGTGCCTGGAACCGGCCATTACGGATCGCCCGTTCTGGGGCTGCATTATTACACTTGGGCGGGCATCGCCTTTTTCCTTGTCCTGCTGGGTACGTCGTTCATGCTGCTGTTTGATCGCCAATATGACTCGGGCGCGGCCAGCGAGGTACATTTTGGGGGAAACAAGCTGGCCAAAACCGCCTTCTTTGTCATGCTGGCACTTGCCGTACTGAACGCTGGTTCAACTCTGCTGGAATGCGGACCGGGCATTTGTGATGACCCGCCAACGGACTACAAGTTGATTGACGAACTGAAAACGAATGACTGAGGATACCCTAACCTTCCCCTGATGGAGGCACACACATGGGACTATTGGGCCAGCCGCTGGGCTATTATGACTATCTGACATTAGTCGCGCTGATCCTGCTGCTTGCAGCAGTTATGGCGCTGTTCCTGTTCATTATGGGCCTTCCGGGGCGGATCGCGATCAAACGTAATCATCCCCATGCCGAAGCCGTAAAGATCATGGGATGGATGGGGTTTTTGGCTGTCGTGCCTTGGGTTCACGCCTTCATGTGGGCTTTTCACGATGGCGTCACGGTCGATATTCGCCGGGGCCCGGACGAGGAAAAAGATGCCATTCGCGATGAAATCAAACGCCTGGGCGGCAAGGTCAAACCCGAATACCAGGATCGTCTGGACACAGATGACACACAACCCAGTTAAGACCGAAGGACCCTAATTCCTATGTTCGTCGCCCTCGGCATCACGCTGTTCTACATCATTTTCGTCTGGCTCATTTTTTTCAAGCTGGAATGGCTGAAGTTCAACATTGCCTGGGGCATTGTTTCGTTCTGGGTGGGTGCACATCTGCTGTTGATCTTCCTTGTGGCATTGCGCTTCTTTCAGCCGTTTTCAGCAGACAGCCACGTGGTACGTTCGACCATACAGATCATCCCCAAGCTGACACAGCCGACGATCCTGTCCGAGGTACTTGTCGAACCGAACACACCGGTAACAAAGGGAGATCCGCTGTATCGGTTCGATGATACGGTGTTTTCGCTGGCGGTCGATAATGCGCAGGCCCAGTTGGTGGCGGCACAGCAGAACGCCAAAATCCTTGAACAGGATGTCATTGCGTCGACCGAAGCTGTCGAACGGGCCAATGCGCAATTGGCCTATGCGCAAACCCAACAGGCGCGGTATGAGAATCTTGTTCCGGCCGGAGGCGCCCGTCAGGACGATCTGGATCGATGGAACGAACAGGTGACGGAAGATCAGGCCGCCGTCAAACAGGCTGGGGCCAACCTGACCAAGGCTCAACTGGCGCTGGAATCGCAGATTGACGGCGTGAACACGGGCATCCTTCAGGCGCAGGCGCAATTGGCCGAAGCCGAGTATTTTCTGGAAAACACAACAATCTATGCGCCTGAAAATGGCATGATCGTCTCACAGCAGGCCCGCCCCGGATTGGTAGTCGGTGACGTCCGGTTGGGTGCGATTGCCAGCTTCGTGACCGAAGAAAGCCCTTATATTCTGGCAACTTTCCGCCAGCAAAACCTGAAATTTGTCGAACCGGGACAAGAGGTCGAAGTCGCGCTTGATCTTTATCCCGGTGAAATCCTGACGGGCAAGGTCGAAGCGATCTGGTGGGCGACCCGGCAAGGGCAACTCATCCCGTCGGGCCGCCTGCCCGGTTTCGAGCTGCCCAAACTGCCCGGTCGGATTGCGGTTCAAATCACCGTCGATGTGCCAGAAGACCACATTTTCCCAGCGGGCGGCCATGCCGCTGTGGCGATCTATACAGGTCAAGGCAAGAGTTTTGAGTTTCTGAGGCGCATCAACATCCGCCTCTATTCTTTCGCCAACTTCATCCGACCTCTGGATATCTGAGGATGCACGCCATGACACTCCGCAGATTGCTGGGAACCGCCATTTGTGCCGCCACTCTTGCGGCCTGCACACCCGTTGGGCCGGATTTCGTGCGCCCCAAATCACCGGTCGTGAAACAGTGGATCGAGGTCAACAACCCCAGCACTGGTCAAAGCGGGCTGACCTCGCGCAGTGCGCCTGTCGTGAAATGGTGGCAGACATTCAATGATCCGACCCTCAACAAACTGATTGCCGAGGCCTACGCCCAGAACCTGACACTTCAGGTCGCTGGCGCGCGGGTTTTGCAGGCCCGCGCACAACTGGGTATCGCCTTTGGCGAGCTTTATCCACAGTCGCAGGCCATAGGCGGCTCGCTTGAACGGCGCCAGATCAGCGACAATCTAGGGCCAATTTCGGATGTCAATCGCGTCATCCCGCTGGATACCGAGTTCTCGACCTCGCAAGTCGGCTTCGATGCCCAGTGGGAGTTGGACGTCTGGGGCGCGCAGCGGCGCGGCGTTCAGGCCGCGCGATCCAATCTGGCCCTGCAAGTAGCAAACTACGACGACGCGCTGGTGACGCTGACCGGGGATGTCGCCGCGCTTTACGTCAATATCCGGGCGTTGCAGGAGACGCTGGCAATTGCGCGCGAGAACATCAAATTGCAGCAGGACTCGGCAGACCTGACTCAGCTGCGGTTCAACAATGGCGTCACCACGGAACTGGATGTGCAAGAATCCACCGCCCTACTGAACAACACTAAAGCGCTGGTACCGGAACTGGAAAGCGACCTGCAACAGACCAAGAACGCGCTTGCGGTGTTGTTGGGCACGACACCTTCACGCATGACCGGTCTGTTGGGCAATACCGGACGCATTCCATCGGCCCGAGCAAATGTGGCTGTGGGCGTTCCCGCTGAATTGCTGCGCCGCCGCCCGGATGTGCGCGCGGCTGAACTGGCGGCAGCCACGCAATCAGCACAGGTGGGCATCGCGATGGCGGATCTGTATCCCCAATTTATCCTGTCGGGCGCGATCGGTCTGCAGGCATCCGGCGGGCGCGATCTGTTCGGCGGTGGCAGCACAACCGGATTGGCCAGTGCTGGTGTGGTCTGGAATGTGCTGAACTATGGCCGCATCAAGAACAATGTTCGCGCGCAAGACGCCGCTTACCAGGCGCTGATTGCGAATTATCAGAACACTGTGCTGACCGCTTATTCCGAAGTTGAAAGTGCCATGGTCGCTTATGCGCAGGCACGTAAGCAGGTCGGGTTCTATCAGCAAAGTGTCGAGGCCTCACGCAAAGCTGCCGAAATCGCCGTCAACCAGTATACAGACGGCATTGCCGATTATTCGCGTGTTCTGAACACCCAGACCGCGCTATTGCGATCACAGGCCAACCTGATCGAGGCGCGGCAGCAAGTATCCAGCAACCTGGTGGCGGTTTACAAGGGCCTGGGCGGCGGATGGCAAATCCGTCAAAATCAGGAATTCCTGCCTGAAACCGTTCTGGCCGAGATGGCCTATCGCACGGATTGGGGCGATCTGCTGCAGAAAACCCCAACCCGCGCGAGCCTGAATTAGGTGCTATTTGGTTAACCCGCGCAACCCGCCCGAGATCAGGATATTGACCTCATAGAGGATGCGGGGCGCGGCCAGCCCGCCGGGGCTGGCCAGATAATTCGGGCTCCATTCCGGATCGAACTTCTGCTTGAACGCACGAAGACCCTCAAAATGGTAGAACTGTTCGCCATGTTCGTAAACGAACCCTCCAATCCGGTTCCAAAGCGAGGCAAGCTGACGGTTCTCAATCCCTGAGAACGGTGCGGCACCCAGTGAAAACCAGTGAAAACCCTGCTGCGCACCCCAATCCATCATGTCGGCGAAAAGAGCGTCCATGACGAAACTTGGGCTATCGGGTTCATAGCGCATAAGGTCCAGTGATAACTCGGATTTATTTCCCCCTTGGAACAGGTTGGCAAAGGCCATGATCTTGCCGGTGTTGCCATCACGCAGGATCGCATGATCGAAATAGGACAGGTATTGATCATCAAATCCACCCAGCGCAAAGCCCTTTTCTGCACCGGCCTTTTGCGCAAGCCAGCGGTCTGAAATCCCACGCAAGTCTGGCAACAGAGGCGCCAGTTCTTCTTTCGGAATGATCTCGAACACATATCCTTCGCGTTGAGCACGGTTCTTGGCCTGCCGGAACCGCTTGCGCGACTTTCCGTCCAGCGAGAAGTCGTGCAATGACACCCGCGCAACCTCACCAATCTTCAGGATCGACAGTCCAAGATCCAGAAAAGTCGGCAGATATTTGGTCGAGACACTGTAGAACGCGCAAAGTTTACCTTCGCGATCCGCCATTTCCCGAAGTTGCCAGATCAGTTGCTGCCCGGCCCTCTCGTCACCAACCGGTTCTCCTTTTGAAATCAGCGCATTGCCCGTGTCTGCATACGCTAAGAATGCGGTCTCATCCGGTGAGATCAGGAATTGCTTGTCACCGGTGAGCGAGATTTGCGACTCCGTATCCTCACTCTCCATCACCAGCCGCTCGACAACCTCTGGGATTTCAACCCGCTGTGGTGTCGGAATCTCACGCCCGAACAGAGAGTTCACGGCAACAATGCCCACGATCACGGCTACAACAAGGCTGGACCGCAGAAAGCGCGAGGCGTCACCGTTCCAGGCAAACTGCCACCACAGATCGTTTTGGTATTCGACATGCGAATATGCAAACAGCCCGATCCAGAATATCACCGCCAACAGAACCACGACACTGATCAGCCATGGGATGTTCAGCCGAAATATCGACGCACCACTGACCCGGTAGAACGCGCCACGAAACATAGCCAGCAGCCCAATCGTTCCCAGCATCGAAAACGCCTCGTGGATGTCGAGCCCCTTTGCAAGCGACGCAAAGAACCCCACCCCCATCAACACCATCGCAACGACCCATGCCCGGTAGAGCTTGCGGAACAACCCGCGCGACACCAGCAATAGCAACACCCCAACGACACTGCCTGCAAGATGCGAAGCCTCGACAAACGAAAGCGGCAGCATATCTTTCAGTGTGCTGAGCTTTTGCGCCCCCGCTGGCAGCGCGCCCGACACCAGCAAGATTACCCCGGCCACCGCGGCAACCCCGGCCGCGACCATCGGAACCATGGGACGGATCACGCGATAGACCCAGATGGCGGCACCGCCGATCATGTGTCTTTGGGTCAAGGCAGATGCAACGGCAATGGAAAGGCTGGCGACTGCAAATGGCAGAAAAGTGTAAACCACCCGATAAAGCAGCAACGCAGCAATCACATCCGAACGGCCTGACGCCCCCAGACCGGCAATCAATGTCGCCTCAAACACGCCGATCCCACCCGGCGCATGGCTCAGGATTCCAACGGCAATGGCAGCGATATAGATCGTGAAGAAATACGGGTACCCGACACCCAGATCATCCGGCATCAGTACGTAAAGCGCCATGGATGCGCCAAACAGGTCGCCAATAGCAGCCAACGTCAGCAGGCCCGCCAGTTTCCCTCCGGGCAGATCGAAACCGACGCCTGCAACGGCCAACCGCCGGCCACCGCTGGACAGCCAAATGAACATCGCAACAAATGCAGCCAGCAAGCACAACCCTATGGTGGTTTCGACCGTTTCGCTGACGGGCATCACCTTGGATATTCCATCCGGGTGCAGGGTCAGCAATAAGCCCAAAATCAGGATCAGACCCATCCAGAACGCCACCCACGAGGTCGCGATTACACCAGCCACCCGGCCAAGGTCCAAGCCAAGCGACGCGTATATCCGATACCGGATCGCGGTTCCCGTGATGTAGGAAAACCCAAGGCAGTTCGACACCGCGTATCCGCTGGCTCCGGCCATCCCCGCCACAGGTAACGGCACCTTGCCATCTGCCACGCTCTGTACCGCGAACACATCATAGAGCGACAGCGACAAAAAGCTGAACGCTGTCCAGCACATCGCAAAAACCATCAATTTCCATGATGTCGCCGAAATATCGGTCTGGACATCCGACCATTTCACATGGGCCGACAGATCGTGCAAAACCGAAAGGGCAATCCCGGTAATAACGACAGGTATCGCGATGCGCAGCCAGGGTTTTTCCAGCAGATCAGCAAGTCGTTCCGCCCACTGACCGGCCAAAGGTTCGTCACCATTTTCAGATGTGGTCATGCCGCAAGCCTTCCGGAAATACTGAACCCTTAGTCAGCAAGCGGCCTACCTAAGGGTAAGTCGCACCCTGTCTACTCACAAACTCTGGCACAAGTCGCATTCATCTCAAAGCACTAGAGCCGCCCCTTGCGTGTTGACAGCAGCAGGTTCGTTTCCGAACGTGTAACGCCGTCGATCCTGCGAATATGAAACAGAACCTCGTCCAGTTCGGCCAGAGTTTCAGTACTGATTTCGGCAATCAAATCCCAACTGCCGTTGGTCGAATGGACCGCCGTGACCTGCCGCATGGCTCCGATCCGGGACATCACGCGCTCGGTGCCGCGCCCCTCGATTTCCAGCATCATCAGCCCACGTACCGGGCTTTGCGCCAGATCCCGACGCGTCAACACGGTAAAACCAACGATCTCTCCGGATTGCTTGAGCCGTTGCAAACGGCTGCGCACCGTAGTGCGGGTCACACCAAGTGTTTCTGACAGCTCTGACAGGCTGGCGCGCGCGTCACGTTGCAAGGCGCCCAGCAGACGACTATCCAATTCGTCCATATTACCTTCTCATTAAGGAGTTTCCTGATCCATTTTGAGCATTTTGTGCTCTTCACGCAAGACACAGTGACGGCCTAAATGGACCACATGGAACGCAAAAACATCATTTTAGTCGGCGCGCCGATGGACGCCGGGAAACGGCGTCAGGGTTGCCGAATGGGTCCTGACGCATATCGCGTGGCCGGGCTGGATCAGGCCTTGGCCGATCTTGGTCACTCCGTTTGCGATTGGGGCGACGTGCAACCTGAAAAAACGGACCTGCCCGAGCATCCGCACCTGTTCGCGCTGCCCGAATGCGTCGGATGGACGCAAGCGCTGAGCAAGACCGCACTGACAGCAGCTAAACAGGGCATTCCAATCTTCATGGGCGGCGATCACGCATTGTCCATGGGAACCGTGACCGGGATGGCCGCCTATGCTGCTAAGGTCGACCGCCCGCTATTCGTTCTGTGGCTGGATGCGCATAGTGATTTTCACACCCCCGACAGTACAGACAGCGGCAACCTGCATGGCACACCTGTCGCCTATTTCACAGGAAGGTCGGGATTCGAGGCGCTTCCGCCCTTACCCGCTGTCGTGCCAACCGATCGAGTCGGCATGATTGGCCTGCGCTCTGTCGACCCGGCGGAACGTTTGGCGCTGGAACAGGACCGCGCCATGCTGGCCGACATGCGCAGCATTGACGAACATGGGATCAAGGCGCCGTTGCTGGCGTTCCTGGATCGCGTGAAAGCCGAAAACGCTATTCTTCACGTCTCGTTGGATGTTGATTTCCTGGATCCGGCCATTGCCCCTGCCGTCGGCACCACTGTTCCCGGCGGTGCGACCGAGCGCGAGGCTCATCTGGTCATGGAACTGCTGCATGAAAGCGGACTGGTCAGTTCGCTGGATCTTGTCGAACTGAACCCGTTCCTGGATGAACGTGGCCGCACCGCAAAACTGATGGTCGATCTGGCCGCCTCACTTATGGGCCGTCGCATCTTTGACCGCCCCACCCGGAGTTTCTGATGACCCAACCTTCTGAAAAGGCGCTCGTGCCTTTTGTGTCCGTCGACAACATGATGCGGCTGATTCACCACATAGGAGTCGAACAGATGATCGTACAGATCGCCGATCAGATCGAATCCGATTTCAAACGGTGGGAAAGCTTTGACAAGACCCCGCGCATTCCGGCACATTCACCCCACGGAGTGATTGAACTGATGCCCACCTCGGATGGGGAGGCATATGGATTCAAATACGTGAATGGACATCCCAAAAACACCTCCGAGGGTCTGCAAACTGTGACCGCATTCGGATTGCTGGCGGATGTTTACACCGGGTATCCCACTCTGCTGACCGAAATGACGATGCTGACTGCATTGCGCACAGCGGCAACGTCGGCTCTGGTCGGGCGCTATCTTGCCCCAAAGAATGCCACGACCATGGCCATGATCGGCAATGGGGCGCAGTCCGAATTCCAATGCCTCGCTTTCAAGGCAATGTGCGGGATCGACACTGTCCGGCTTTACGATACCGATCCCGGTGCAACAGCGAAATGCACCGCAAACCTGCAAGGCAAAGGCCTGACGGTCATCCCATGCAAGACACCGGAAGACGCTATTGAAGGTGCTCAGATCATCACTACTTGCACGGCCGACAAGAAATACGCCACCATCCTCACCGACAACATGGTCGGTCCCGGCGTCCACATCAACGCCATCGGTGGTGATTGTCCCGGCAAGACAGAATTGCATCGCGATATCCTGCTGCGCTCTGACATCTTCGTCGAATACCCCGAGCAAACCCGGATCGAGGGCGAAATTCAAGCGCTGGATGCTGATCATCCCGTGACCGAGATGTGGCAGGTTATGACCGGTGCCGCCAAAGGGCGCACAGACGACCGCCAAATCACCCTGTTCGACAGTGTTGGCTTCGCAATCGAAGATTTCTCAGCCCTACGCTATGTCAAGCAGGCGATCAAAGGCACTGCATTCTTTGAGCCTCTGGACATGTTGGCCGACCCGGACGATCCGCGTGACCTGTTCGGAATGCTGATGCGGGCCGGTTAGGCGCGCCTAAGGGGGCTCTGCCCCCGCCACCCGTGCCGGGCGCCTCCCCCGGGATATTTATTGGCCAGATGAAGCAGGGGATCCGTTCTTCATCTGGCTCTAAATATCCCGGAGCGCGAGGCAGAGCCTCGCATCCTACCTACCCCGCAAGAGATGGCAGGTAGAGTACAATACCAGGAAATGCCACAAGCATTGCTATGGTCAGGGCGTCGGCCACGAAAAAGGGTGTCACACCCCTGAAGACATCCTGAACACTCAAATCCGGGCGCACCCCGGCGACGACAAAGCAGTTGAGTCCGATGGGCGGTGTGATCAGGCAGAATTCGGCCATTTTGACTACCAGAATTCCGAACCAGATCGCGCACATAGGGCCAGACATGCCAAACGCACTGTCTGCGGCACTGACAGATTCACCACCGTTCAGCGCCATGACCGCCGGATAAACAACTGGTAAGGTCAAGAGCAGCATTCCAATCGCATCCATGAACATGCCCAACACGGCGTAGGCAAGAAGAATACAGATCAGGATCAACATGGGCGCCATCTCGAGCCCAGTTATCCAGTCAGAAAAGGCGCCGGGAAGGTCTGCGAACCCCAGAAACCGCACATAGATCAGAACGCCCCAGATGATCGAAAAGATCATCGCAGTAAGCTTGGCCGTCTCTAGCAACGCGGATTTGAACTCGCTCCAACGCATGCCGTGAAACAGCGCGAAGCAGAAGACAATAAAGGCGCCGATTGCGCCGCCTTCCGTCGGTGTGCCCCACGCTTTTTCACCAAACGGGTTATAGACAAAGCAGATGATGATCAGGATGACGGCGACAATAGGAATGGCTCCGGGAAGGGCCGAAAAGCGCTGTTTCCATGTAAAGCCTGTGACCGGAGGACCGACGGATTTAAAGATCACAGCGATCCCGACTATCAGCACGGCATAGATGATCGCTGAAAACGCGCCCGGAATGAACCCCGCCAACAGCAGCTTCCCGACATCCTGCTCGACGATGATCGCGTAGATCACCAGAATAGCCGATGGTGGAATCAGTGATGCCAGCGTTCCTCCGGCGGCCACCACACCAGCAGCAAAGCGCTTGTTGTAGCCGACCTTCAGCATTTCCGGGATCGCGATGCGGGCGAAGACGGCAGAGGTGGCAACCGAGGCACCCGATACCGCGGCGAAACCAGCGGTGGCGAATACGGTTGAAACCGCCAACCCTCCGGGAACCCATGCGACCCAGCGTTTTGCAGCCTCAAACAATGCCCGCGTGAGACCTGCGTAGTAAGCCAGATACCCGATCAGGATAAAGGTCGGGATCAGGCTAAGAGTATGAGAGGCAACTTTGGAATGCGGCACTTGCCCGGCGGTTTTGACCGCAACAGTCAGCGCTTTACCGAACCGCGCCGGATCATACCCAAACTTGGCCCAAAAAATCCAAACAAGTCCAATTAGCCCGGCCAAGCCCGCAGCGAAGGCCACGCGCATGCCGACCACGACAAAGACCAGAAGCCCGCCCGTGACCCAGAGGCCAATTTCTATCGTGTCCATAAATCAGTCCTGCCCTTCGAACTGTTCGGCCTCAGCCGCTGCTTGTGCTGCCGCGTTCTGTATCAACGGAACGGCCACCGGAGTTTCCAATCCCAGCCATAATGCGCGGCCATAGCCCCAAGCCTGCAAGGCAAGCCGCAGGCACAGTACGGAAAACGCAACGGGGGCCAGTAGTTTGGCGGGCCACAATGGAATCCCGATATCAATGGAACTGTCGCGGCTCCACAATGGTGCACCGAAATCAAAGGAGCGGTCGAAGTGAGACCAGCTGCCCCAAACCAGTGCAAGCATCAGAAGCAGGATCAAAACCACCGAGATCAGTTCGAACAACCACAACCCTCTGCCGTGAAGGCGCGACAGAACGATGTCCATGCGGATGTGGCCACCGTCGCGTTGAACATAAGAAATGCCAAGAAATGCGATCAATGGCATCGCCTGTTCGATCCAGTCAACATATCCTGGCAATGGGGCATTCAGGGCATTGCGCCCACTGACCGAGATAACGGCCAGGACCATCAGGCCAAATACTGCCAAACCGCTGATGAGCGCTAGAAAACGCTCCAGTTTCAACAACTGCTGATCCAGCTGGCTCAGACGACTTCCGTCCACCAGCACTGTGGCCTGTCCTGCCATTCCAGTTTTCCCCAATATTGGTGTACCGGGTGCCTAGCAGGCACCCGGGCTCAGGATCAGTTGCCGCCGCGCTGTTGCGTCAGCGTCATCTGCACGAGATCATAAAGATCCTGCGCTGGCAGCCCCTGTTCCGTCATTTCCGCGATCCACTTTTCACGGATCGGGTCGGCTGCTTTGGTGCGGAAATCTGCAATCACGGCATCATCAATCATGACTTTCTGGACACCCTTTTCTTGCAGAACGCTGTCCCATTGCTCGAGCAATCCGTCGTAATTAGTCAGGTAGTGGTCAATCGCCTCATCAATCGAGCTATCCAGCGCCTCGCGATGCGCGGCTGGCAGGGCCTCATAGGCGTCAATGTTGACCACGACCGGGCAATTTACCGTTCCCGGGTTCAGGTTTGCCGTCCACCAGTCGGCTTCGTTGATTGTCCCGAAAGACAGATGTGCGTGCTGGGCAAAGGCCACTGTGTCGACGACACCGGATTCCATGGCGTTGAAAGCCTCGGTTGCGGGAACTGATGTCGGAACACCTCCGACCGCCTCGAAGGCTTGCCCCAGACCACCAGTGGCGCGGACCCGCATTCCATCAAAATCGGCCAGTTCATCGCGCGGCTCGCCAGTGCCGACCAGATTATACTGCGGCATCGGTGAGGTCATGATGATGCGGGCGTTCCATTGCGCCATCTCATCTTTGACTGCGGGGTGGTCATAAACCGCATGACTGACCGCCACCTCCTCCTGCAGGTTGTTCACGCCGAGAAAAGGCAGCTCCAGAACGGTAATCGCGCGGTTTTTGTCGCGGTGGTAACCTGCACAGAACTGAGCCATCTCGAAGGCGCCGATTTCAATGCCGTCCAGATTTTCGCGCGGCTTGGACAACCCGCCATAGCTGACATTGATGGTGAATTCACCACCGGTTTTTTCGCTAACAAGTTCGGCCAGTTTTTCAACATGTTCGGTGAAGGCTCGACGCTTGCCCCAGACCGATGCGTTCCACTCAGTAGCAAAAGCTTCACCGACAAAGGCAAAGCTCAGGGCGGCGACAGCGGCGCCGCTCAACATCTTTTTCATCATTTGATCTCCCATTGATGCGCCTCCTCCCGAGGCGCTTGAGGATCAAGCTAGCGCCAACATTCTACTGTGCCAACCCTGCCTTGGTTTTCCGCTGGTATCAGAAGCAGTTCCCGCTTGGATTGCGCATGTAGAAAAACCCGACATCCGTGGACTGACACCTGCTTGTGTTAGGAACTGCAAGTAGGACATGTGTTACACCTATCCATATATTTTAAATGAATTTTTACGGAATTAGTGCGTTTTCTTTACTAGAAATGGTCGCAGTAAGAAATTTCTTTACAAATAAATTCAGGGATTCCGGCAATTTATTTATTTATTTTCAGAACTCGGTAATATTCGAACTCGGGGAGGAACGGGATCGACATTGCCGGACCAAGTGGCAAAAAATGTCCCAACGCAATCCAGTCCAGAGGGAGGAGCCTCAAAAATGACCACCGCTGCCCAGGCAGATGCCAAGACCTATCCGCCATCCGCAGAAACCGTCGCCCGTGCGCATGTTGATGCCGAAAAATATGCCGACATGTACGCCGCTTCGATCAGTGACCCCGACGCATTCTGGGGCGAGCAAGGCAAGCGCGTTGACTGGATCAAACCCTTCACCCAGGTCAAAGACGTTAACTACGATTTCGGTTCGGTTAAGATAAACTGGTATGCCGATGGCACCTTGAATGTTTCGGCCAACTGTCTGGATCGCCACCTGAAAACCCGCGGTGATCAAACGGCAATCATCTGGGAGCCGGACGATCCAAATGATCCGGCTCAGCATATCTCTTACGCGGAGTTGCACCGCCGCACTTGCCGCATGGCAAATGTCCTTGAATCTTTGGGTGTGCGCAAAGGCGACCGCGTTGTCATTTATCTGCCGATGATCCCCGAGGCTGCATATGCCATGCTGGCCTGTGCGCGGATCGGCGCAATTCACTCTATCGTTTTTGCAGGCTTCTCGCCGGACGCGTTGGCGGCCCGGATCAATGGCTGTGACGCCAAGGTCGTCATAACTGCGGACGAGGCTCCGCGCGGTGGTCGTAAAACGCCCCTGAAATCCAATGCCGACGCGGCGCTGCTGCACTGCAAGGATACCGTCAAGTGCCTTGTCGTGAAACGCACCGGTGGTCAGACCACCTGGATCGACGGTCGTGACTTTGATTACAACGAAATGGCCCTTGAGGCGGACGACTACTGCGCACCAGCCGAAATGAGCGCTGAAGATCCGCTGTTCATCCTATACACCTCTGGCTCGACCGGTCAGCCAAAAGGCGTTGTTCACACAACCGGCGGCTATCTGGTTTACGCCGCAATGACGCATGAGATCACCTTCGATTATCATGAAGGCGACGTGTATTGGTGTACTGCGGATGTGGGCTGGGTCACCGGCCACAGCTATATCGTCTATGGCCCGCTGGCCAACGGTGCGACCACGCTGATGTTTGAAGGTGTACCAACCTTCCCGGACGCCTCGCGTTTCTGGCAGGTCTGCGAAAAGCACAAGGTGAACCAATTCTACACCGCGCCTACAGCGATCCGCGCCCTGATGGGTCAGGGCAAAGAGTTTGTCGAGAAATGCGACCTCAGCGATCTGCGCACTTTGGGAACCGTGGGTGAGCCGATCAACCCCGAAGCCTGGAACTGGTACAACGATGTCGTCGGCAAGGGCAAATGTCCCATCGTGGATACATGGTGGCAAACGGAAACCGGCGGTCACCTGATGACCCCCCTGCCCGGTGCCCATGCAATGAAGCCCGGATCGGCAATGAAGCCGTTCTTTGGCATCGAACCGGTGGTGTTGGACCCGCAGTCCGGCGTCGAGATCGAAGGCAATGGTGTCGAGGGTGTGCTCTGCATCAAAGACAGCTGGCCGGGCCAGATGCGCACCGTCTGGGGCGATCATGAGCGGTTCGAAAAGACCTATTTCTCGGATTACAAAGGCTACTACTTCACTGGTGATGGCTGCCGCCGCGATGAAGATGGCGACTACTGGATCACCGGCCGCGTGGACGATGTGATCAACGTGTCCGGCCACCGCATGGGAACGGCCGAGGTGGAAAGCGCACTGGTAGCACACGCCGCCGTCGCAGAAGCCGCTGTTGTCGGATATCCTCATGAAATCAAGGGGCAAGGCATCTATTGCTATGTCACTTTGATGAACGACCGTGAACCAAGCGAAGAGCTCCGCAAGGAGTTGCGCACCTGGGTCCGGACCGAGATCGGACCGATCGCCAGCCCCGATGTGATCCAGTGGGCCCCGGGCCTGCCCAAAACACGTTCGGGCAAGATCATGCGTCGCATCCTGCGCAAGATCGCCGAAAACGATTTCGGTTCGCTGGGTGACACTTCGACGCTGGCCGACCCATCTGTGGTCGAAGACCTGATCGAAAACCGCGCGAACAAGTGAGGATGTGATGGAGGCTGCCACAATCACCACACCCGCAGTTCTTATCCTTCTCGGCCCTCCGGGCGCCGGGAAGGGCACGCAGGCCCGGATGCTGGAAGAAAAATTCGGACTTGTTCAACTCAGCACGGGTGACCTGCTGCGCGAAGCCGTTGCCGCAGGTACCGAAGCAGGCAAAACCGCCAAAGCCGTGATGGAAGCCGGTGATCTGGTCAGTGACGAGATCGTCATTGCGATCCTGCGCGACCGTATGGCGCAACCAGATTGCGCCAAAGGTGTCATTCTGGATGGGTTCCCCCGCACAACGGTTCAGGCCGAGGCACTGGACGGTTTGCTTGCGTCCAATGACCAAAAGATCAACGCAGCAATCAGCCTGGAAGTGGAAGATGCAGAAATGGTGATCCGCATCTCGGGCCGCTACACCTGCGCGGGCTGCGGTGAAGGGTACCACGACCAGTTTAAGAAGCCTGCCGAAGACGGTAAGTGCGACAAGTGCGGCAGCACCGAATTCAAGCGCCGCGCGGATGACAACGCTGAAACCGTGGCTTCGCGTCTGGCAGCTTATCATGCGCAGACCGCGCCGCTGATCACCTATTACGACGGTCACGGTGTTCTGAAACGCATCAATGCCATGGGCAGGATCGAGGATATCGCGGGCGATCTCGAAGGGATCGTCGGCGACGTAATGAGTTAAGGGGAGGAGATAAGCCGCAAGGCTTTGATCCTAAAAAGAATACTTCAAAAGACCGCTTTGGCGGACTGGTGGAGTTTTGCCTGACACCACACGGTGTTGGGCATTGTCGAGAAGCGGACCGACGCACTGGAGGAGTTGGGCACCGGGCCGCCAAACGAGGAAGCGAAGGAGGAACCCGCAATGGCGGATCAATCTACAAACTCCGCGCAGGCAGCCGAAGCCGATAAGGGCTATTGGCAGGCCAACCTGCGCCTCATCTACATCAGCCTCGTGATCTGGGCGCTGGTGTCATTTGGATTCGGCATCCTGCTGCGTCCGCTGCTGTCGGGCATCGCCGTCGGTGGTACTGATCTGGGCTTT
Organism: Ruegeria sp. P8; assembly: GCF_056534665.1. Taxonomy (NCBI): domain Bacteria; kingdom Pseudomonadati; phylum Pseudomonadota; class Alphaproteobacteria; order Rhodobacterales; family Roseobacteraceae; genus Ruegeria; species Ruegeria sp. P8. Next base: position 74,425 of record NZ_JBQERC010000010.1, on the reverse strand, counting down.
TGGTTCGCTCAGCAAGGATCGATCCTGGTCTTTCTGGTGCTGATCTTCAACTACGCCTGGCGCATGAACAAGCTGGACGCCGAACACGGCGTGGATGAAGAGTAAGGGAGAGCGGGGATAATGGATCAGTTTACCATCAACCTGCTGTTTGTCGGCGCATCCTTTGCGCTGTACATCGGCATCGCGATCTGGGCCCGCGCGGGTTCCACATCAGAGTTCTACGCCGCCGGTCGCGGCGTACACCCGGTCACCAACGGTATGGCGACAGCGGCAGACTGGATGTCTGCGGCCTCGTTCATCTCGATGGCGGGCCTGATTGCCTTTACCGGCTATGACAACTCGACCTTCCTGATGGGATGGACGGGTGGCTACGTGCTGTTGGCCCTGCTGCTTGCGCCTTACCTGCGGAAGTTCGGCAAGTTCACCGTATCGGAGTTCATCGGCGACCGCTTCTACAGCCAGACAGCACGCATCGTTGCGGTGATCTGTCTGATTGTTGCATCGGTGACCTACGTTATCGGTCAGATGACCGGTGTTGGGGTTGCCTTTGGCCGCTTCTTGGAAGTGTCGAACACCACCGGGCTGTTGATCGGTGCAGGCGTTGTGTTTGCCTACGCGGTGTTCGGAGGGATGAAGGGCGTGACCTATACACAGGTCGCTCAGTACTGCGTGCTGATCACCGCCTACACCATCCCTGCCATCTTTATCTCGCTTCAGCTGACCGGCACTCCGATTCCGGCGCTGGGTCTGTTTGGCGACACTGCAAGCGGTGTACCGCTGCTGACTAAGCTGGACAGCATCGTGACAGAGCTGGGCTTCAACGAATACACGGCCCATCACTCGAACACGCTGAACATGGTGCTGTTCACCCTGTCGCTGATGATCGGTACCGCCGGTCTGCCGCACGTTATCATGCGCTTCTTCACCGTTCCCAAAGTTGCTGATGCACGCTGGTCGGCTGGCTGGGCGTTGGTTTTCATCGCGCTGCTGTATCTGACCGCTCCGGCTGTTGGCGCAATGGCCCGCCTGAATATCACCGACATGATGTGGCCCAATGGTGGCATCGAAGGTGGTGCCGTTACAGTCGAACAGATCGACAATGATGCTCGGTACGACTGGATGGCCACATGGCAGAAAACCGGTCTGCTGGATTGGGAAGACAAGAACGGCGACGGCAAGATTCAGTACTACAATGACAAGTCTGAATCGATGCAGGCGATTGCGGAACAAAAAGGCTGGGTCGGTAACGAGCTGACCAAGTTCAACCGCGACATCCTGGTTCTGGCCAACCCCGAGATTGCCAACCTGCCCGGTTGGGTGATCGGTCTGGTCGCTGCTGGTGGTCTTGCGGCTGCTCTGTCGACTGCTGCCGGCTTGCTGCTGGCGATTTCGTCGGCCGTGTCTCACGACCTGATCAAGGGCGCAATCAATCCGCAGATCTCGGAAAAAGGCGAGCTTCTGTCGGCACGGATTGCGATGGCTGTGGCGATTGCTGTAGCGACCTGGCTGGGTCTGAATCCTCCGGGCTTTGCGGCACAGACTGTTGCTCTGGCCTTTGGTCTGGCGGCAGCCTCGATCTTCCCGGCACTGATGATGGGGATCTTCTCGACCCGCATCAACAACACCGGTGCTGTTGCCGGTATGCTGGCAGGTCTGGTCGTTACACTGGTCTACATCTTCCTGCACAAGGGATGGCTGTTCATTCCGGACACCAACTCGTTCACCGATGCTGATCCGTTGCTGGGTCCGATCCAGTCGACCTCGTTCGGCGCTGTCGGTGCCATGGTCAACTTCGCTGTCGCCTATGTTGTGGCTGGCATGACCAAGGAAACTCCGCAGGAGATCAAGGAACTGGTCGAAAGCGTTCGCATTCCCCGTGGTGCGGGTGCAGCTCAGAACAAGTGAGCATGATGCGGTCGTTGGCTCTTGCCTTCGCCCGCGTCTTTCGATCCACTACTCCCGCCCGGCATACCACTGGGCGGGATTTTTTCACCAAAACATCGGAGACATCAGATGCCCCTGTCCCACGATGAAATCGCCCGGTTTCTGAAATCCGTTCATCCCTATGACGCGTTACCGGCTGATGCCCTGGATCAGATCGTAAAACAGATCGAGGTCTGGGAAGTCGAGGAAGACACCTCAGTCTATGAACTGGGCCATGCGCTTCCCGGTGTGTTCGTGATCTATGAAGGACAGGTTGAAATCACCGATGAAAATGGTGCCGTTGTCTCTCAACTGGGCTTGCGCAATTCTTTTGGAGAGCGCGGGCTGCTGAAAGACGGCAAGGCAGCCACCAAGGCGCGTGCGCACACTCCGTCAGTCCTGATTGTTTTGCCACCGGATCTGGTGCGCGAGTTGATCGATGGTCACGATGTGGTCGCCAAATTCTTCGACCGGACACGTGGCGACAGAAGTGGCCCGCAAAGCCTTGCGACCAGTTCCATTGATATTCTGATGGCACATAACCCGGCCACCTGCCCCGCGGATACGCCAGTTCAGAAAGCGGCGCAGATCATGCGCGACAAGCACATCTCGTCGCTGTGCATCACGGACGGCGACACGTTGCAGGGCATCGCGACGCTGCGGGATATCTCGGGCAAATACGTTGCGGACGGCCTGCCTCCTTCCACGCCAATTTCCGAGATCATGACCGCGAACCCCGTCACCCTATCACCCGGCGACATCGGTTCCGACGTTCTGCACATCATGATGGAACGCGGCATCGGCCACGTCCCGATTTGCGAGGGCGGTCGGCTGGTCGGTATTGTCACACAAACCGACCTGACACACTACCAGGCCGTGAACTCGGCCGAACTGGTGCGACGCATCGCACAGGCACATACCGCCGAAGAAATGGCGCGGGTAACGGCGGAAATCCCACAGCTGCTGGTGCAACTGGTTGCAGGCGGGAACCGGCACGAAATCGTCACGCGCCTGATCACCGACATTGCCGACACGGTTACCCGGCGCCTTCTGGCCCTTGCTGAACAGAAACTGGGCCCGCCCCCGGTGCCGTATCTGTGGCTGGCCTGCGGCTCGCAAGGGCGGCAAGAGCAGACAGGCGTGTCGGATCAGGACAACTGCCTGATGCTGGATGACAGAGTGACCGATGCGGATATGGAATACTTTACAAAGCTGGCCAGGTTCGTGTCGGACGGGCTGGATACCTGTGGTTATTTCTATTGTCCCGGCGACATGATGGCGACCAATCCGCGCTGGTGTCAGCCGGTGCGTGTCTGGCGCGACTATTTCAAGGGATGGATCGCCAAACCGAACCCCGAAGCGCAGATGCTGGCCTCGGTCATGTTTGACTTGCGTCCGATTGGCGGCGCGTTCGACCTGTTCGCCGACCTGCAGGCCGACACATTGGCGGCGGCCAGGTCCAATTCGATCTTCGTCGCACATATGATCTCGAACTCGTTGAAACACACCCCGCCGCTGGGGTTGCTGCGTGGGTTTGCAACCATCCGGTCGGGCGAACACCGCAATACGCTGGATCTGAAACACAATGGTGTTGTTCCGGTCGTGGATCTGGCGCGGATCTACGCCTTGCAAGGCGAACTGCCCGAGGCCAATACCCGCGCCCGCCTTAAAGCGGCTGAGGCCAATAGCGTTCTCAGCGCGTCGGGTGCACGCGATTTACTGGACGCCTATGATCTGATCGCCGAAACCCGGCTGGAACATCAGGTCCAACTGGTCAAATCAGGCAAGAAACCAGACAATTATCTGCCACCTTCCGATCTTTCGGACTTTGAGCGAAGTCATCTTCGTGACGCCTTCGTTGTGGTAAAAACGATGCAATCGGCGGTCGGCCACGGCAAGGGAATGCTGGGCTGACACGTATCTGAAGAACGGAGTGACACGATGTTTCTGGAATTGATCGGCACTGTTTTTGCGGGCTTCGCGTTTGCGGGCATCGTACTTGTGCTGAACAAGCTGACCGGAGGGCGGTTGCCCAAATGGGTTACTCCGGTCGCGGCGGGTTTGGGGATGATCGCTGTGACAATTTCCAGCGAGTATTCCTGGTATGACCGCACGCGCGAACAGCTTCCCGAGGAAATGGCAATCGTAAAAGAGGTTGAAAGCCGCGCCCTCTACCGCCCGTGGACCTACGCCATGCCCTTCGTCGACCGCTTTGCCGCCATCGACACCGTGTCGGTGCGCACAAACGAAAACGTGCCCGACCAGCGGCTTGTCGATCTTTACTTCTTCGGCCGCTGGGCCCCGGTTTCAAAACTGCCCGTAGCCGTAAACTGTGCCGAGAATCGTCGCGCCAATCTGGCGGACGGTGCTGAGTTTTCCGATGACGGACGTCTGCTGAATGCAGACTGGATATCTGCCGGGCCTGCCGACCCCATCATCGACGCCACCTGCGGGGTTTGACCATGCTCACAGGGTTAAGCCTGAGGTTCAGGATATTTCTGTTTTTCTGTCTGCTCGCGCTCGGCGGGATATCAATCAGTTCCGCCGCCCTGTGGATCACCTATGCCCGGGCAGCGCAACCTGACCTGTTTGATGACTTCATCTTTGCCGAGGTTCTGATCGGGTTTGGATTACTGGCTTTGATCGCCGGTATCTGGCTGTTGTTTGACGACAATGTCGCCAAACCGATCGAACGGCTTTCAGCACAACTGCGGGCCCGCGCTCATGCCGGTGTCAGCACCGATCTGGACATGCAAGCCGCGCGATACCTGGGCGATCTGGCCCCAGCAGCGGCTGGCCTGGCCGAGCAACTTGCCGCAAATGCCATGCACACAGCCGAGGCGGTGGCCGCCGAAACCGCTCATCTGGCGGCGGAAAAACAGCGCCTTACTGCCCTTCTGACCGAAATCCCGGTCGCCATGTTGCTGGCCAGTCCGAAACACCAGATCGTTTTGTATGACGGACAGGCGGCCGAGGTGCTGGCCCAGATCGCGCATCCCCGCCTGAACGCCTCGCTCTTCGAATACATCGAATCGACCGGGTTGACGGACGCGTATGGGAAGTTGTGCAAATCTGGTAAGGATGTCTTCTGCACCCTGACCAGCGTGGACGGCCGACAAACCTATTCGGCCCGCATGAAGCCACTGGGGGACGCACCCGGTTACATGCTGGTGTTCGAAGACAGCGTTGCCCGTATGTCGCCAGATGAGGCCCGCCCGCTGGTCTATGATTTCGAGTTGCTGGACACGCCGGGTGACGGCGCGTTCGAAAACCGCTCTTTGCTGGATCTGTGTTTTGTGGTCTTCGACACGGAAACAACCGGCTTGCTGCCACACAAGGATGAGATTGTTCAAATCGGCGCGGTCCGCGTTGTGAAAGGCAAGATCGTCGCGGGCGAGCATCTGGACATGCTTGTTGATCCGGGCATTCCGATCCCTGCCGCCTCGACCCGCGTGCACAAGATCAGTGATCGCATGGTTCAGGGCGCACCGGATATCGTCAAAGCCGGGCGTGTGTTTCACCAATTCTCACGCGATGCGGTGATCGTGGCCCATAACGCCCCGTTCGACATGGCGTTCCTGCGCCGCCATGCCATGCGTATGGAAGTCGAATGGGATCACCCGATACTCGACACTGTTCTGTTGTCGGCTGTTTTGTTCGGTGCGAGCGATACACATACACTGGACGCACTTTGTGAACGGCTGGACATCACGATCCCCGAGGCGCTGCGCCATACGGCATTGGGTGACGCAGTGGCAACAGCCGAGGCACTGGTCAAGATGCTGCCCATCCTGCAGGCCCGCGGGTTGAACACCTTTGGCGAAGTCATCGTCCAGACCCGCAAACACGGGCGTCTTCTGGAAGACCTGAATTAACGCTGAAATTTGCAAACGCCGTTCAGCTTTTCGTGGACAATCCGGGCCACGCATGGCACCTGATGCGCGGCCAAGGAACACGCGCGCGATATGACGGAAAAGATTTTCACACCGACCCCGGATCAAAGCCACGCCTTTCGTGAGGCGCTGGGATGTTTCGGAACGGGAGTCACCGTGATAACTGCGCAAACCGAAGACGGACCGCGTGCAATCACCGTAAACTCGTTCGCGTCGGTGTCCCTGGACCCGCCGCTGGTGCTCTGGTGTCTGGCCAGAGAGTCAAACCGCTTCGACACGTTCAGCACCTGCACGCATTACTCGATCCACGTGATGGCTCAGGATCAACAGGACCAGGCGCTTAGATTTGCCCGCGACGGTGTGGATTTCACCCATGCCGAGTGGACGGCGGACGAGGCTGATCGCCCACAGCTGGCCAATTGTCTGGCACGGTTTGACTGCCGGTTGCATGCCCGGCACGAAGCCGGAGATCATCTGATCATTGTCGGTCATGTGGATCAGGTCATGTACCGCACCGGCAAGGGTCTGATCTTCAAGCGTGGTCAGTTCGGCGGGTTTGTCGACCCTTTCTAGTCGTCCAGCGACCCATGCACCGCCAGAACCTCTAGCTGTGCGTCTTGCGGAGTGATCACACGAAAGGCTTCGTGCACTCCTGTCTCAGACAATTCTCTGGCGACGGTCAGCAGCGTGTTGGCGGCATGGTCTTCACACAGCTCTGACATGTGATCGATTTCGTTCTGTGCCACGATCAATGCAGCTTCGACCGAGGGCGCTCCGTAATACTGCACGAAATGTTCTGCCAGATTGCGGGTGATCTGATCCCTTTCAGCCGCTTCGATCTGGGTTACCGCCACAAACGTCACTCGGCCAAAGGTTTCCAGCCCCAGCCAGCCATTCGCAAAAGCCTGACGCGCCTTGCCTTCCAGATCTGCGCCGCTCCAGTTCGAAAACTCGAATCCGCCCGAAACGCACCATTCGCCGGTACGTGCCGGAGAATGGAACACGTTCATGTCGCTTTCATCGAAATGGATCGCGCGGGCCAGTTTCATCGTCCGTTCTCCAATAGTTCCGTCAGCGGGCGCAGACGGGTGTTGACCCCGTCGCGGATCAGCATTCCAAACCGCTCATCCGTACCAAGGAATACACCGCCATCGACCAGTGGCTCACCTACGCCACGCAGCAGGCCCATCCATTCGGCATGCAGGGGCGCGTTGCCATCCTCCTGCCAGCGGTTGAGCCAGGTCAGCATATGGCGTGACCAGCTTTCGACCAGTTGCGTGGCCGAAACCTCGGCACAGCCTTCATCATAAAGGGCTGTGACATCCGGCGTTTCGCCGGGCGCGGTGCTGGTTTGCATCAATGCGAGCTCCCAGCCGACAATCAACCAATCCGGTTCTTCTTCCGCGTTTTCACCGGAGGCCGAAACACGGAACACACCGCATTTCGCGCCATTCACACAGATCAGACCGTCCCACCCCAAATGCACCGCCACTTCGGGTGGGGCCAGAGCGCCCAGCGCATTCTGAAACCCAACAGCACAAAGCGGCAGCATCGCCATCGCGTCCCGAAGCGGCACCTCGGGCGCAAATACGATCGCAACGCGCAGGTAATCAGCCTGAATGTTATAAATAACCGCCCCCGCATCGCAGCCCAAAGCCGCCATAGCCTGGGCGCGTTCAAACGGGTCTTCGCCACCCTGAACCGGGTGGCCCGTCAACAAAGGGGGAAAGACCGGTTGGCTCATGCGGTGCCTGTGGCGATCATGTCGCGGGCGATCTTGCGGAAAGCCTCGGCCTGAGGGCTGTCTGGCTTGCTGACCACAATAGGCGCGCCACCGTCTGCGGCGACACGAATGTCCAGATGTAACGGGATTTCACCCAGCAGCGGCACGCCCATCGCCTCGGCCTCGGACTTGACACCACCGTGACCAAAGACGTGTTCTTCATGCCCACAGTTCGAGCAGATATGCGTGGACATGTTTTCGATCATCCCAACGATAGGCGTCTTGAGCTGATTGAACATGTCGATTCCCTTGCGGGCATCAATCAGCGCCACATCCTGCGGCGTCGAGACGACAATTGCGCCGTCCACTTGGAACTTCTGGCTCAGCGTCAGTTGCACGTCACCGGTGCCGGGCGGCAGGTCGACGATCAGCACGTCCAAGGCACCCCATTGCACCTGGCTCATCATCTGTTGCAACGCGCCCATCAGCATCGGACCCCGCCAGACAACCGCCTGCCCTTCGTTGGTCATCAAACCCATCGACATCATGGTGACGCCGTGGTTGCGCAGCGGCAGGATAGTCTTGCCATCAGGGCTGGCCGGACGGCCCGAGACACCCAACATCCGAGGCTGCGACGGCCCGTAAACATCCGCGTCCAGCAGACCCACGCGCCGCCCTTCTGCGGCCAGTGCACAGGCCAGATTGGCCGACACGGTGGATTTGCCCACCCCCCCCTTGCCAGACGCAACCGCGATGATCCGGTCAACACCGGGAACGGCCTGCGGTCCAGTTTGCGAAGGCTTGGGTTTCGGCTTCAGGTCCGGCGGCGCCTTATCGGAATGCGCAGTCATCAGGGCCGAAACATTTACGACGCCCTCAACCATCTGTGCGGCCTTTTCGGCTGTTGCGCGCACAGGTTCCATCTTTTCGGCATGCTTCGGGTCGATCTCAAGGACAAAGCGAACCGTATCGCCCTCGACGTTCAGCGCACGCACGATGCCCGCGCTTACAATGTCCTGCCCGGATACCGGATCAGTGATCTTTTTCAGGTTCGCCAGAACCGCGTCACGAACACTCATGCTGTTCTCTCCTTTATCTGCCCCGCCGACAGGGGCGTGCGTGCCGACATGTATTGGTCGCCGCTCATTGCATGTGTCTCCGTCTCTTTCTGTTCATTTGACGCGTAATGGCCTTCATAGTTAGGCTAAACCATGCGCCTTGTCTTGTTGTGCCTGAGCCTGACGCTCACCGCCACCCCCTCCTTGTCGCAGGAGGCAATCGGCCTTGCGGCCCCGGCAGAGGTTAACGACTCCGGTCTGTTGCAACATATCCTTCCTCGCTTCTCTCTCAAGACCGGGATACGCGTTGTCGCAGATGATGCCGGTGTCATGGTGCTGGAAACCGCGCCGCCCGGCGATCCTGTCTTTGCCCGCGACGACGTGATCTATCACCTGCGGATCGAAGACAACGACCGCCAGGGCCGTTTTCTTGAATGGCTGCAATCAGATATCGGCAAGCGCACTGTCGAAGGTTTTCTTCCTGCGGTGGGTGAACCGTTCAGCGCCAGTTTTGATCCCAAGATCACCCAGTCGGACGATACCCTGGACGGCAACACCGTGTTGGGTGAAGAACTATCGGTGACCCATTGTGGTCGATGTCACGTGATTGGCCCCCGCAACCGGATGAGCGGGCTTGGATCAACCCCCTCTTTCGCGGTTCTGCGCGCGATGCCTGATTGGTCGGAACGGTTCGAGGCGTTCTTTGCCCTTAACCCTCACCCCGCATTCACGCAGATCGACGGGTTGACACCCCCCTTTGATCCCGAACGTCCATCCCCAATTTACCCGGTCAAGATGACATTGGACGATCTTGAAGCCATCCTGGCATTTGTTTCGCGCATTGACGCCGCAGATCTGGGCGCGCCGCTAAAGCTTCAGTGATCCTTTCTGTCCGAATAGTAATCCTCGGTGGTAACGACCCGAGGCTTGGGTTTTGACTGGAACGGATTGTCCTGCTGCTGGAAATGAGCATTCACCCGACAATTGTCACACATCTGGATCATTCGTGCCTGATCCGTAGTGGCAAACATCGGGTGCGTGCCCGAAAGCTTTTCCATGATCCGTTCAACGGTTGATTTAACCCCAAACAAAGCCCCGCATTCGATGCAGGCAAATGGCTCTTCCTCGTTCAACACCTGCTGAGACAGAGCGGCATCGCTCAGATCCAGTTGCGGCACCAAGGTGATCGCGTCTTCGGGGCAGATCGTCTTGCACATTCCGCATTGCAGGCACGCATCCTGCTGAAAGTTCAACTGGGGCTTGTCAGGGTTATCCATCAAAGCTCCGGACGGGCACAGCGACACGCAACTAAGACAGAGCGTGCAACTGTCTGTATTCACAGCAACGGCACCGTAAGGCGCACCTTCAGGCAATGGCAGCGGGGCTTTGGCCTGCGGGTTCAGGGCCTGTGCTGCCAGCCGCGCGATTTGTCGGCGGTTGCCAAGTGGCAAGACCGGATTTGCCAACGGTTCGGGGACATTTTGCGCATACAGCAAGTCTGCCATCGCATCAGGGTCCACCTCCTCGATCAGCCCGATCGCATCCGAACTGGTTATGGCACGTGCCAGTTCAATTTCGCGATCCAGCGCATCCCGTTCGGTCTTCGGGGCCAGCAACACATCCACACGCGCAAATCCATGTGCCAGCGCGGCCAGCATTTCCGAATGGCCGAACCCGGATATCACTTTCAATTCCAGCGGGATAACATCCGCAGGCAATCCCCGGCCGAACCTTGCTGTAAGCCTTATCATTTCGGCCCCGTAGGCGTCGTGCACAAGCAACCGGGGTGCGATACCGCCTGCCCTTCGGTACGTGCGTGCCAGAATATGCATCCGTGACAACAGGGCCGAAACAGGTGGATCTTCATAGGTTATCGCCGTTGACGGGCAGACCGCCGCGCATTCGCCACACCCGGCGCAGACCATCGGATCAATCGCCACATGCTCGCCCGAGGGTGTGATTGCACCGGTTGGGCAAATATCCAGACAGTTTGAGCATCCGACCTGTTCCGCCCGCGAATGGGCGCAAAGTGTTTCCTCCAGTCGCACGTACAGGGGTTTTTCGAATGTTCCGACCAGTTGGGCGGCGTCAAAAGCCAGACGTTCTACAGACACCGCATCCTTGGGATCAGCCCTCAGGTACCCCTCGCGCTTGGCCGGAGCCTGCACAAAGGGCGTGCCCCCCGTCAGGTCAACGATGATATCACAGGCCGATTGCGCCCCATCTCTTGGTTCCGTCCAATTGAAAGCACCCCTGCCTGCGGGAACCACTTGCTGCACATTGTTCAGACGCAAGGAAAACCCACCCAGAGCACCCGAAACAGACCGCAATTGTCCCCGAATGACATCGAAGGCCCGAGAGTCTGGCTCAGCCTGATCCGTGACCAGAACGGTTACAGCCAGTGTTCGGGCCAACCTTTCCGCCAGTCCAAAGGCAACGGTACCAGGACCAATGATGAAACACGTGCCTTCGCTGATAACATCAACGCTGGGCGTCACCGGTTGCGGCAGGAACGCTTCGGCAGCTAAGGCAGCCATTTTGGCCGCCGCATCCGCGCCCTGATCGGACCAACCGGCGCGATCCCGCAGGTCGACAAAGCCGGGGATTTCGACATTCATATCTTCGGCAAGCGACCGGAATACCTCTTGTTCCTGCAGACAGGCGATGACGATATCGCCCTCTTGCATCAACGCCGCAGCGGATTGCAGTTCTTTTGTACAAAGCGCGGTATGAACCTTTGAACAGGTAATTCCGCAGGCGCTTGCGATCCTGACCGAATCCAGCGCCTGAGTTCCCGCGCAATCGCAGAGCAAAAGTTTCGTGCCCATGTCCCCTCCCTCGGGAAGCAGTCCCGATCCTTTGCACTTTAGGCTGCATTCCCGATGAGGCAACTTCAACCCTGCGAAGTGCACAGCGCGCCCGGCAGAGTTTCGCGGCAAAATCCCATAAAACAAAAGCCTTCTCAGGCTTTGATCACGAAGACGCTACCGGGATTACGACCAAAGTATTAAAGCGCAGGCTTGGCACGTGGCTATTTTGTGTACCATAGTGGACATGGAAAGGCAGGGGAGAGCCTTTCGGGGAGGATCCAGTGGCCAAGGCCGCAAGCCAGATCGACATGCCGGTTGGCGTCATTGTGCGCAAAACACCCGGGGTCACACGTTGGGCCCGCTGGAACTGGCGCGCGGTCGCCGTGTTGCCCGGTGCAGGGCCAGCCGATTGGCAGGAACTGCGCCGCGAAGGCGAGGCTGTCGAATACCACGCTGCCACCCTTCCCCTGACCCTCTGGGCGGACGAGACCGAAGCCTACCTGGTCAACCTGTCGGACGGGCAGCCCTCGATCTATCTTGTACTGCGGAATGAGCTGAAGGGCGACACGCCCCTGAATGCAGTTCTGATCACCGCTTCTCCGTTCCAGGGACAGGATTACGCGGACACCGGCGAAGAGATTGTCGAGAAAATCCCAATGACCGAAGGGTTGATCGCCTGGGTACGGGATTTCACCCTGAAACATCACCAGCACGAAGTGTTCGTCAAGCGCCGTCGCGACAGAAAGCGAACCGATTTGGTGGAGGATGGTAAGGGCGACGCGCGTATCCGGCAGGCATCGGATGTTTTCCGCGCCCCGAGACGGGTGCTGCAATGACAGAGCGGCGTGATTTCTGGTCGCGCCGAAAGGTTGCCGTTCAAGCCGAAGCTGAAGCCGAGGCGCTGGCCCTTGAAGAACAGGTGATCGCAGCCCATCACGCCGAACTTGAAGAAAAGAGTGACGCTGAGATTTTGGCTGAATTCAACCTTCCCGATCCCGATACCCTCGGACCCGGCGATGATGTTTCGGGCTTTATGTCCAAGGCAGTGCCTGATCGCCTGCGGCGCCGCGCCCTGCGGCGGTTGTGGCGGCTGAACCCTGTTCTGGCCAATGTCGACGGGCTGGTTGATTACGGCGAGGACTACACCGATGCCGCCTGCGTGATCGAAAACATCCAAACCGCCTATCAGGTTGGAAAAGGCATGCTGGCGCATGTCGAAGCACTGGCCGCCGGCGCGCAAGAATCAGAAGTAGACGAAATCGAAGCTGAGACGCTCACAGAACCAGAGGTCGTATCAGTTGACCCCGACCCTGCCCCAGATCCGGTTTCAGTGGTTCAGGTAGAAGAGCCCGAAGAACTCGAACGTTCCCCGTCGCCACGTCGAATGACATTTGAATTTGAAGGATGACCGAATGACCGCAAGTGACGCGCACACTCTGGATGTTTCAGCCGAGGATCGCCTGCGCGCGGATTTCTATAACTTTCTGGGTCTGTTACTGGCAGGTCCTCCAGACCAGATGTTGCTGAACCAAATGGCTGGTCTGGTCGGAGATGACACGGATCTTGGCAAGGCCATTCAATCCATGGCGCGGGTTGCCAAGGTGACCAAGCCAGCCGCTGCCGAACGGGAATTCAATGCGTTGTTCATCGGATTGGGCCGGGGTGAGTTGCTGCCTTACGCCAGTTTCTACCTGACGGGCTTCCTGAACGAGAAACCCTTGGCTCAGCTGCGCAATGACATGGCGGTTCGCGGGATCACACGTGCCCAGAACGTATTCGAGCCCGAAGATAACATCGCCTCATTGATGGAGATGATGGCCGGAATGATCGTCGGGCGTTTTGGCAGCCCGGCATCCCTGGATGACCAAAAGGCATTCTGGAGCAAGCATATCGGCCCGTGGGCCACGCATTTCTATTCGGATTTGGAAGCAGCCGAGAACTCGGTTCTTTATGCATCCGTCGGCACTGCCGGTCGGGTGTTCATGGAGATCGAGCGCGAAGCGTTCCGGATGACGACAGCGTGAACCGCTGTCATTCGCCAGCGCCCAAACGGGCGTTACACTGCAATTGGGAAAGGAGGTTCCCATGAGCAAGACCAAGGAAGAAGGCGCCACCCGCCGTGACTTCCTCAAACTGGCCGGAACCGCAGCACCTGCTGCCGTTGCCGCCGCCAGCCTGACCGGGAAGGCCGAAGCCGCCGCGCTGCCGACCGACGAAACCCGCATTCAGGATACTGCGCATACACGCGCCTACATCGAGAGCACCCGGTTCTAGGACCGGACGCTTTCACACCCGGCAGACGGTTGCGATTGGCCCTGACGTCGGTTTCAGCAGTACCAAGCCAGCCGTGGCTGACACGGCGCGCAAGGGAGGAAAGACATGCTTAGGAAAAAGACCAACGGGGTTGCGAGACGCCCCCAGCGGACAAGTATCCTGTCCCAGGTCGGCGAGAAAACCGTCGATCGCCGCGCATTCCTGCGTGGCTCGGGCCTGACGATCGGCGGCCTTGCCGCGATCAGCGCCACAGGTGGAACCGTGACGCCAGCCAGTGCCCAGACAGCGGCCAATCAGGCCGTCGAAAACATCAAATCCGTATGCACCCACTGTTCGGTCGGCTGTACCGTCGTTGCCGAAGTACAGAACGGTGTCTGGGTCGGGCAGGAACCCGGCTGGGACAGCCCGTTCAACCTGGGTGCACATTGTGCCAAGGGGGCTTCGGTTCGCGAGCACGCCCATGGCGAGCGCCGCCTGAAATATCCGATGAAAAAGGAAGGCGGCGAGTGGAAGCGCATCAGCTGGGAAGAGGCGATCAACGAGATCGGCGACGGCATGATGTCGATCCGCGAAGAATCCGGGCCCGACAGCGTGTATTGGCTGGGCTCAGCAAAACACAATAACGAACAGGCCTATCTGTTCCGCAAATTCGCTGCCTACTGGGGCACGAACAACGTGGATCATCAGGCCCGTATCTGTCACTCGACCACTGTTGCGGGTGTTGCGAATACATGGGGCTACGGCGCCATGACCAATTCGTATAACGACATCCACAACTCGCGCGCCATCTTCATCATCGGCGGCAACCCGGCCGAGGCGCACCCTGTCTCTCTGCTGCACGTTCTGCGCGCGAAAGAGCAGAACAACGCACCGCTGATCGTCTGCGACCCGCGATTTACGCGCACCGCGGCCCATGCGGATGAATATGTCCGTTTCCGCCCGGGTACAGACGTTGCGCTGATCTGGGGTATCCTGTGGCACATCTTCGACAACGGTTGGGAGGATAAAGAGTTCATCCGCACCCGTGTCTGGGGTATGGACCAGATTCAGGATGAGGTGGCCAAATGGACGCCTGAAGAAACAGAACGCGTCACTGGCGTGCCTGGCTCGCAACTGAAACGTGTTGCCCGAACAATGGCCAACAACCGCCCCGGCACGGTCATCTGGTGCATGGGCGGCACGCAGCACACCAACGGCAACAACAACACCCGCGCCTATTGCGTGCTTCAGCTTGCGCTGGGCAACATGGGTACCTCGGGTGGTGGCACCAATATCTTCCGCGGCCACGACAACGTGCAGGGCGCGACAGACCTTGGTGTGTTGTCCCACACCCTGCCCGGCTATTACGGCCTGTCTGCGGGCGCATGGGGTCACTGGAGCCGCGTCTGGGGTGAAGACCTGGATTGGCTGAAGGGCCAGTTCGCCACGATCAAGGGCAAAGACGGCAAGGACAAACCGCTGATGAATGAAAGCGGTATCCCGGTCTCTCGCTGGATCGACGGTGTTCTGGAAGATCCTGCGAACATGGATCAGGACAACAATGTCCGTGCCATGGTTCTGTGGGGTCACGCGCCGAACTCGCAAACGCGGGGTCCGGAAATGAAAACGGCAATGGAAAAGCTGGACATGCTGGTCGTGATCGACCCGTATCCCACTGTCTCGGCCGTTCTGCATGACCGCACCGATGGCGTCTACCTTTTGCCCGCCTGTACGCAGTTCGAAACCCGTGGCTCGGTCACCGCGTCAAACCGCTCGTTGCAGTGGCGTGACAAGGTGGTTGATCCGCTGTTCGAAAGCCTGCCGGACGAGGTCATCATGGCCAAGTTCGCCAATAAGTTCGGTTGGGCGGATCGCCTGTTCCGCAATATCGAGATGGAAGACCCCGAGACCCCGAATGTTGAAAGCATCACGCGTGAATTCAACTCAGGCCTCTGGACCATTGGATATACCGGGCAGTCGCCGGAACGCTTGAAAAGCCATATGGCCAATCAGCACACGTTCGACCGAACCACGCTGCAAGCCATTGGTGGACCAAACGACGGCGAATATTATGGTCTGCCCTGGCCGTGCTGGGGAACCGCTGAGATGGGTCATACGGGGACTCCGAACCTCTATGACATGTCCAAACCGGTGGCCGAAGGCGGCCTGACCTTCCGCGCCAGGTTCGGAGTGGAACGCGATGGCGACAACCTGCTGGCCGAAGGGGTCTATAGCGTTGGATCAGAAATTCAGGACGGATACCCTGAATTCACGATGCAGATGCTGATGGACCTTGGCTGGGATGGTGACCTGACGGCTGAAGAACGCGCCGCAATCGATGCCGTTGCAGGCCCCG
The DNA here is from genome assembly GCF_056534665.1 of Ruegeria sp. P8. NCBI lineage: Bacteria > Pseudomonadati > Pseudomonadota > Alphaproteobacteria > Rhodobacterales > Roseobacteraceae > Ruegeria > Ruegeria sp. P8. The sequence goes on along the minus strand of NZ_JBQERC010000010.1, from coordinate 58,409 downwards.
AGACCAACTGGAAAACCGACCTTTCAGGTGGTATCCAGCGGGTCGCGATCGCTCATGGCTGTGCGCCCTTCGGGAACGCCAAAGCCCGCGCGGTTGTCTGGACCTTCCCGGATCCGATCCCACTGCACCGCGAGCCGCTTTATACGAACCGGCGCGATCTGGTGGCGGACTATCCAACCTACGAGGACCGGCACGCATATCGCCTGCCCACCCTTTATGCTTCGATCCAGAAGAACGACTTTTCAAAGGATTACCCGATAATCCTGACGTCAGGTCGTCTGGTCGAATATGAAGGCGGCGGCGAGGAAAGCCGGTCTAACCCATGGCTTGCTGAACTTCAGCAGGATATGTTCGTCGAGATCAATCCGCGCGATGCCAACAACCTTGGCATTCGGGACGGTCAACAGGTCTGGGTCGAAGGTCCGGAAGGCGGTAAGGTCAAGGTGATGGCGATGCTGACCAATCGGGTCGGTGCCGGTGTCGCCTTCATGCCTTTCCACTTTGGCGGCCATTTCCAGGGCGAGGATCTGCGGCACAAATACCCCGCAGGCGCTGACCCCTATGTTCTGGGCGAAAGTTCCAACACCGCCCAGACTTATGGCTATGATTCAGTGACCCAGATGCAGGAGACCAAGTGTACTCTCTGCAAGATCTCGGCAGCGTAAGGAGGACGATTAATGGCTAGAGCAAAGTTTCTCTGCGACGCTGAACGCTGCATCGAATGCAACGCCTGCGTAACCGCGTGCAAGAACGAGCATGAGGTACCCTGGGGTATCAACCGCCGCAGGGTGGTGACGATCAATGACGGCAATCCGGGCGAACGCTCGATCTCGGTGGCCTGTATGCATTGTTCGGATGCGCCCTGCATGGCGGTGTGCCCGGTCGACTGCTTCTATCAGAACGAAGAAGGTGTTGTCCTGCACTCCAAGGACCTGTGCATCGGTTGCGGTTATTGCTTTTACGCGTGCCCGTTTGGCGCGCCGCAATACCCGCAGGCAGGCAATTTCGGTTCACGCGGCAAGATGGACAAATGCACCTTCTGCGCCGGTGGTCCCGAAGAAAACCACTCGACCGCAGAGTTCGCCAAATACGGTCGCAACCGGATCGCCGAGGGCAAACTGCCCATCTGCGCCGAGATGTGCTCCACCAAGGCCCTGCTTGCCGGTGACGGCGACGTGGTGTCGGCTGTTTACCGTGAACGCGTCGTGGCGCGCGGTTTCGGCTCGGGCGCCTGGGGTTGGGGTACTGCCTACGACCAGAAAGACGGCTAAGCCGCTGTCTGCACAAAGCAATGGACAACCCGCTCGGCGCGGGTTGTCCGATCTTGGAATTTGACCGAGGTTCAGATGCTCCGCTTTCTCATCGCTTTTCTGTTCACCCTTGGGCTGACCTTTTCGGCAGCCGCCCAAACGACCGATGACAGCAACGCCACGCCTGAAAGGGCGGGAACCGGCGGAGCGACGACCCTTGAAGATATTCTCGCCCGGCAACGTGGTGAGCAGGTGGATAACGGATATCGCTCCGGCAATACCGGCCAGAGCAATGTCGAGGGTCTGATGGGTCAGCTTGGCACCCGTGGTGTCGCGTCGGACAGTGATGTATATCGTGCGTTGCGCTATGGCTCGGCCAATGTGACCGTATCATCAAACGGCCCCGCTGCAAGCGTGTTGATACAGGATGGCGGCATGTGGTGGCTGAACTTCCGCAGCGGACCGCTGCGCGAATATGGCACTTACATCATCGCCGGGATGCTGGGCATCATTCTGCTGTTCTTCCTGATCCGTGGGAAAATCCGCATCGATGGAGAGAAAACAGGCCGCACGGTCACCCGTTTCAACGGGATTGAACGTTTTGGCCATTGGCTGTTTGCTGGATCGTTCCTGATCCTCGCCATTACTGGTTTGCTCACGCTCTATGGCCGCGACTTCCTGATCCCGATCTTCGGCAAGGAAGGTTTCGCCACCATCGCACAGGGTTGCAAGTGGCTGCATAATAATCTGGCCTGGGCTTTCATGCTGGGTCTGATCATTGTCACGGTGAACTGGATTGCTCATAACATCCCCAACCGCACTGACCTGAAATGGCTGGCCGCCGGCGGGGGCCTGTTCACCAAGGGCAACCACCCGCCCGCCCGGAAATTTAATGCGGGGCAAAAGATCATCTTCTGGGCCTGCATCCTGCTGGGCGTGTCGATCAGCCTGTCCGGCTTGTCACTGCTGTTCCCGTTCGAGATGCCCCTGTTCGCCAAGACCTTCTCGGTCGCAAACGCCACGGGCATTCCGCAGGCGCTGGGTCTGACCTTGCCAGTGCAGATGTCACCGCAGGAAGAGATGCAATTCGCCCAAGTCTGGCATGTCATGATTGCCTATGTGTTCATCGCGATCATCGTCGCGCATATCTATCTCGGCTCGGTCGGGATGGAGGGCGCGTTTGACGCCATGGGAACCGGAGAGGTCGAAGAACAATGGGCGCGCGAGCATCACTCGCTCTGGCTGGAAGAGGTGCAGGAAAAAGAGGCTGGCAAAGCAGCCGCCTCACCCGCTGAATAGATGCGTGGGCTGGTTCTGGCGCTGGCGATGGTGCCCCTGCCCGCCGTGGCAGAATTCTTCACGCTGAAAGGGCATGGCGGCCCCATCATGGGCATCGCCACCGCGCCAGACGGTCGCATCGCAACAGCCAGTTTCGATAACTCTGTGGGTCTTTGGACCGGGCAAACGCCAAATTGGTTCGAAGGGCACGAAGCCGCCGTGAACGCAGTCGCGTTCAACGGCTCCGCTTTCTATTCTGCCGGGGACGATTTCACCCTGCGCAAATGGCCCAGCGGTGAAATCATTGGCCGACACAAGGGCAAGATTGTTGGCCTTGCCGCGTCAGAAACCCTTATTGCCACGGCCAGCTGGGATGGAACAATCGGCCTGTGGCCTGTCGATGGCACAGAACCCGCGCGGCTTGGACCGACCGGCAGTGGCGTAAACGCGGTCGCATTCTCACCTGACGGCACGCAGCTATTTTCGGCGGGCGTCGACGGCGCTTTGCGTCTATGGGATGTGTCCAGCGGGCAAGAAACAAGGCGTCTGGTCGAGCACGGGTTCGGCATCAATGAACTGGCCTTGAATGCACAGGACAACTGGCTCGCTTATGGTGCGGTAGACGGTGTCACACGTATCCTTGACCTTTCCAACGGTGAAGAGCGCGATTTCACTCTGGACCGCCGCCCGATCCTTGCCCTTGCGCTCAGCCCGGATCGGAAACTTTTGGCCGTAGGCGATGGCGAAGGGTATATTATGGTCATCGACACCGTCGATTGGCGCATTGCACAGGATTTTCGCGCCACGTTGCGCGGTCCGGTCTGGGCTTTGGCATTTTCCAAAGACGGTAAAAACATCCATGCGGGCGGACTTGACGAGGCGATGTACAGCTGGCCTGTGGACGCTCTGTCCGACCAACACCAGATGGCCTCGGCAGAACCGAGTTTCCTGAAAAATCCTGATGAGATGGACAACGGGGAACGCCAGTTTGCGCGCAAATGTTCGATCTGTCACAGCCTGTCCTCCGATAACGCGCGACGTGCAGGCCCAACCCTGCACGGTGTATTTGGACGTCAGGCCGGCACGGTTCGTGGATATTTGTACTCGGATACATTGCAAGGCTCTGATATCATTTGGAATGACGAGACAATAAATGCCCTTTTCGACGAGGGGCCAGACCACTACATTCCGGGGTCGAAAATGCCGATGCAGCGAATTGCCAAAGCACAGGATCGCCAGGATCTTATTGCTTTTTTGCGTCGCGCAACAACTGACCGGAACTGAACCGGAGGAGCCCATGAAAGCCTTTCTTGCCGCCGTCGCCGCGATGGTCGTTATTGCAGGCGCAGCCCCGCTTGTGCTGGAACAGATCGGGTTCAGCACCGCTGACACTACGTCCGGCATCGCCGTGCGCCTCGACTGAATGGCGCAATATCTGACCACCCGTGAACTGGCCGATCTGCTGCGCATTGGCGAGCGGAAGGCCTATGACCTTGCCTCGTCAGGCGAGGTGCCGTGTGTGCGCGCCATGGGCAAGCTGTTATTTCCGCGGGCCGAGATCATTGCCTGGCTCAACGCGTCGCGATCCGGCCCTCAGGTCGCAGAACCGCCCCTGCCCCCGATCATAGCAGGCAGCCACGATCCCTTGCTGGACTGGGCGCTGCGTGAAAGTGGGTCGGGGCTGGCCACCTATTACGACGGTTCTTTTGATGGCCTGATCAGGCTCAGTGAACGCAGCGCGCAGGGCGCTGTGTTACACATCCACGAAAATGGCGGATTCAACAAGGAATCCCTGCAAGACACTTTGGGCGAAGCCCCGGTGATCCTATACGAAGTCGCCCGACGTGAGCGTGGATTGCTTCTTGCCCCGGGCATATCCGACATCAATTCTTTTGACGACCTCAAGTCACGCACCGTCATACTGCGTCAGGACAGTGCGGCAAGCCAGCGCCTGTTTGACGCCCAACTGGACGCCCACGGCCTGCGCCGGGATGATCTGGACATTCGACCCGGCTGCGCACGTACAGAAGAAGAGCTGGCGATCGCCCTGCATGACCGGAAGGCCGAGGCCGGTTTTGGGCTTGGCGCACTAGCCGGTCTCTACAACTTGGGTTTTGTCCCCACTCATTCCGAGCGGCTGGATCTTGCCATCTGGCGTCGGGCCTTTTTCGATCCGCCGATACAGAAACTGCTAACCCTGTTGCGCTCGGGTCAGTTCGCCCAGCGGGCACGCGAGTTCGGCGGCTATGACCTGTCTGGTCTTGGCACGATCCACCACAATGGGGCCAGCGGGTGAAAATCCACCTGCGCCTTCATCTTTTCAAAAATACTCGCCCCGCAGGGGCTGGCCGCAGGCCAGCTTATTGCGCATTGGGGAAAAACACCTGCTGACCGTCCAGCCGGAAAGAGGCGATCGCCTCCTGCCCGTCCGGCCCGGTCAACCAGTCGATGAAACGCTGACCAGCGGCCGCCCGTACATGCGGATGCTTTTCAGGATTTACGAGGATCACACCATATTGGTTGAACAGACGCGGGTCGCCTTCGACCAGGATCTCAAGATTGCCTCTGTTACCAAAGGACAGCCACGTCGCCCGATCTGTCAGAGTGTACGCGTCCATGCCGCTGGCCACGTTCAGAGTCGCACCCATACCTGAACCGGTTTCCCGATACCAACTGCCGGACGCGCCGGTTGGGTCCAGCCCCGCAGCCGACCAATGCCGCAGCTCGGCCTTGTGCGTTCCGCTGTCATCACCGCGCGACGCAAACGGGGCTTCAGCCTTTGCAATCGCTGTAAGAGCGCTCAGAATGTCGGCACCACCGCGAATTCCGGCGGGATCTGCCTTGGGGCCCACCAATACAAAATCGTTATACATCAGGTCCTTCCGCTCCACGCCATATCCATCAGCGACGAATTTCTCTTCGGCGGATTTGGCGTGAACCAGCAGGACGTCCCCGTCACCATTGACCGCATTGCGGATTGCCTGACCGGTTCCTACGGCCACAACCCGCACGTCAATGCCCGACTCGGCCTCGAACCACGGCAGTATATAGTCCAACAGCCCCGAGTTCTGGGTGGATGTCGTAGACTGCACGACAATGAACGGTGTCTCTGCCAAGGCCGCATTTGCCGACAGACCAAGGGCCATCACTGCCGCCCGAAGTATTGCGCGGAACATCATTTTCTCCGTTTTATCTTTTAGGTAACCAATCCACCCGCGAGATAGCGACGCGATGCTTCACTTTCGGGGGTATCCAAAACCTGTTTTGCGGGGCCGTGTTCAACCACATGACCGCCCTGCATCATGACCACATCCGAGGCCAAACGACGGGCCTGCCCAATATCATGTGTCACCATCACGATCCGTACACCCCGCGCCGAGGCGCGCAGAACCATACGTTCGATCATCTGTGTTGCGCCGGGATCAAGGGCGCTGGTCGGTTCGTCCAGAAACAGTGTTTCGGGCTCCAGCGCCAAGGCACGCAAAATGGCCAGCCTCTGGGCCTCGCCCCCCGAAAGCGACCGGGCAGATTGCCAGGCCTTCCCCTCCAGCCCGCCTTCGGCCAGCAACTCGATGATACGTGCCTTTCTCGCCGCTCGCCCCATGCCCTGACGCTTGAGGACAAAGCCCAGGTTTGCAGCAACAGAGCGTCGCAACAGAACCGGTCTCTGAAATACCATGGCTTGGCGCGCTTTCTGCGCAGCGCCCAGAGGGTTTCCATCCTGCACCACCCGCCCGCGATCCGGCGAAATCAGGCCATGCAAGCACCGCAGCAACAGGCTTTTGCCCGCACCGTTAGGGCCAAGAAGCAACGTCGGCCCCGGACCATCCAGAACCAATGAAGGAACATCCAGCAAAACCTTGCCGTTGCTGCGAATTTGCACGTTTTCAACCGTCAGACAGTTCGACATGTCACAGATCACGTCACGCATGGCGCAACCCCTCCTGTTCGGCCCGCAAACTGACCGCGCTGACCATCGCGTTTACGGCAATTGCAATCCCGATCAGGATCGCCCCCAACGCCAGTGCCAGCGACAGATTTCCCTTCGACGTTTCAAGCGCAATGGTTGTGGTCATCACGCGGGTCACATGATTGATGTTTCCGCCAACGATGATAACCGCGCCCACCTCGGCGATGGCGCGTCCGAAACCGGCAAGCAGGGCCGTGACAAGTGCCAGTCGCGCATCCCACAACAAAACCGGAACCGAGGCCAGCCGTGACACTCCCAAGGACCGCAGCTGTTCTGAATATTCTTCAGCCAGCATTTCAACAACCTGGCGCGTCAGAGCCGCGACAATGGGAGTGACTAACACCACCTGCGCAATGATCATCGCGGTCGGAGTGTATAAAAGGTCAAGCACCCCCAAGGGGCCCGAACGGGACAGCATCAGATAGACCAGCAGGCCCACGACAACCGGTGGAAACCCCATCAGTGCATTCATCAGGACGATCAGCATCCGGCGGCCGGGGAACCGGGCGACGGCCAACGCAGCCCCCACGGGCATTCCGATCAGAGCAGAAACCAGCACCGCAAAAACGGACACTTTCAGAGACAACAGCACAATTGCCCACAGCTCAGAATCTCCCCCAAGGATCAAGGCAATCGCAGCACTGAATTCTGTTGAAAATTCCTGCATTTTATTCCCTGCAATCCACCCTTCGTATAGATACTCGTAAGTTTACAGGGAAATACTACTTTATATCGGTGCCAAGTACAGACACAATTCCGACACCACGAATGCGAAACGCGGCCCCGATTGGGACCGCGTTTTTGACCTTCAAATTAACGGTTAGCGTCAGTTCAGAGCAGCATCCGTAATCTGGTGCGTCCAGGCCCCTTCAGGTGTCTTGGTGATCACCGGGTCAGAACCTCCGGCCAGCAGGGTACCAACGGTGCGATCAAAATCCGCCGGGTCCAGCGCGCCGTTCGAACCTGCGGTCAACTTGGCGATCTCACCCATCATGCGTTTCTGATGTTCTTCCGTCTGCGCACCCGTTGCATCGTTCTCCAGCACGATATCCGCTGCTTCGTCGGGGTTCTCCTCGGCGTATTTCCATCCTTTCATCGAGGCGCGAACAAACCGCTGCATCTTGTCGGTGAAGGCCGCATCGCTGAGATTTTCTTCCAGAACGTAAAGACCGTCTTCCAGCGTCGCGACACCCTGGTCTTCGTATTTGAAGGTCACCAGTTCATCTGGGCTGACACCGGCATCGATGACCTGCCAGTATTCATTGTAGGTCATGGTGCTGATGCAATCCGCCTGACGTTGCAGCAGCGGATCGACGTTGAAGCCCTGTTTCAGAACTTCCACACCGTTGTCGCCTTTCCCATCAGTGCTGATGCCCAACTGGCTCATCCAGCTCATGAACGGGAACTCATTGCCAAAGAACCAGACACCCAGCGTGCGGTTCTTCAGGTCCTCAGGCGACGAAATACCGGCATCTTTCCAGCAGGTCAGCATCATGCCCGAGCTTTTGAACGGCTGGGCGATGTTCACCAACGGCAACCCTTTTTCACGTGCGGCCAGAGCGGCAGGCATCCATTCAACGGTCACATCAGCACCGCCGCCCGCAATCACCTGTGTCGGAGCGATGTCAGGCCCACCGGGCAGAATGGTAACGTCCAGGCCTTCTTCCTCGTAAAAGCCCTTGTCCTTGGCAACGTAGTAGCCCGCGAATTGTGCTTGCGTGACCCATTTCAGTTGCAGTGTCACTTCATCCGCCGCCAGCGCCGTACTGGCTGCCAGACCAAAGGCGGCAACCGCCCCGCTGAATAGCTTATTCATCTTCATTTCTCCTAGTTGCTTGTTGCGCCCCGATTTTCAGGGTCTGTTGATTTTCTTCGTCTTATCCGCGTTGTGAGGGGTGCCAGAACGTCACCAATTTTTCGATTCCCGCCACCAGGCCATAAAAGGCCGTACCCGCGATAGCGGCAACAACGATTTCGGCCCAGACCATGTCCAACGACAATTGACCGACGCTGGTGGAAATCCGAAATCCCATACCGAGCGTTGGCGAACCGAAGAATTCAGCCACGATGGCGCCAATCAAAGCCAAAGTTGTCGAAATCTTCAACCCGTTGAAAATGAAAGGCATCGCTGCGGGCAGCCGCAGCTTCAGAAAGCTCTGCCAATAGCTTGCAGCATAGGTTTCCATCAAGTCACGCTGCATTGCGGTGGCCTCGCGCAGACCGGCCACGGTATTGACCAGCATCGGAAAGAACACCATCACAACGACCACCGCCGCTTTGGAATGCCAATCAAACCCGAACCACATGACCAGAATGGGTGCCGTCCCCACGATGGGCAAAGCCGCGACGAAATTTCCCACTGGCAATAGCCCCAAACGCAGGAAATCCCACCGATCGACGGCAATCGCCATAAGGAAGGCCGATCCACAGCCGATGACATATCCGCTGAGCGCTCCTTTCAGGATTGTCTGAACAAAGTCGGACCAAAGAATGTCAAGGCTACCTGCAAATCGCACCGCTATGGCAGACGGTGCCGGCAGAATGACCAGCGGCACTTCAAGCCCACGGACCACCAGCTCCCAGGCTCCAACAATGGTCAGACCAAAAATCACCGGTGCCAGAAAGCGTACCATCTGGCTGTCGGCTTGCCGGCCACTGGCCAATCGGCTGTTCAACCACCAGCCGAAAGCCCACAGCAGCAAAGCAAAGACAACCAACATCATTGCGCCATCCCCATCCGCTTCAGAACCGACCGTTCAATCAATCCCAGCAAACCGACCAGGCAGGCAGCCAGAATGGCCGCAGCAAACAGCGCTGACCATATCTGCACGGTTTGACCATAGTAACTGCCTGCCAGCAACCGAGCACCCAATCCTGCGACAGCGCCTGTCGGCAGCTCACCCACGATTGCGCCGACCAACGACGCCGCGATACCGATCTTCAACGAGGTGAACAGGTATGGCATCGACGCCGGCAGGCGCAGTTTCCAAAACCCCTGCGATTGGCTGGCATTATAAGTCCGCAACAGGTCAAGTTGCATCGCGTCAGGGCTGCGCAACCCTTTGACCATACCGACGACAACCGGGAAAAAGCTCAGATACGCTGATATGATCGCCTTGGGAATGATCCCCTGAACCCCGACCGAGTAAAGAACCACGATAATCATCGGCGCCAGAGCGATAATCGGGATCGTCTGGCTAACGATAGCCCATGGCATGACCGACAAATCCATCACGCGGCTATGCACGATCCCAACGGCCAACAGGACACCCAGCCCGGTCCCGATGACAAAGCCCAGCATCGTAGCGCTGAGTGTCACCCACCCATGAAAGATCAGCGATCTTTTCGAGTTGATTTTCTTCAGAACAGTTGTATCCCACAGTTCAATCGCCACCTGATGAGGTGATGGCAAACGGGGCTTGCCTTGCTCCCAAGTTGCTGGAATCGCGAACGAATTATTCAGAACCAGACCGAACTCTCCCAGATCCCGGCGCGCACTTGCGGTGGGTGGCTGAACCTCGGCACCGCCACGTTCAAGCTCGGTCAAAACCCCTTTGATGTTCATCGGAACGCAAGCGACATACCAGAACAGAACGATCACGGCGACGACGGTGAAAACGGCTATGATCTGCTTCATGCGTGCCACTCCATTCGATAGACGGGCACTGTATCCGGCGGTACGGGTGGTTCTTCGGCAGTTACCTCGAACCCTTCACGGCGGTAAAACCTCTGCGCTGCCTGATTGGGTTTGTGTGTTGTCAGCCAAAGATGGGTCCGACCCTGCTTCGCCTTGGCAACGAAACGCTTGCCAATTCCCTGCCCCGTCCGGCTGCAATACAACGCACCGATTTTACACTGCGCCGGATCTAAGGACATGTAGCAATCAACCGGATCACCCGCGACCCAGATCTCGCGACTGTCGAACGCTTCATGGATCAGGGTCGCCAATTCCTCCACCGGCAATTCATCAGGCATCCATTCCGTCTGCGAGGCCCAGTTGTAAATCACGCGGGCACAAGCCGGCACGTCACTTACCACAGCCCGTCTGATGGTTTCTGCCGCCGGATCAGTCGTCATAAGAATGCCCCGCCCGCAACCCGTCGCGAACACGATGGGCCACTTCGATGAATTCCGGAGTGTCACGAATGTCCAACGGCCGTTCCTTTGGCAGCGGGCTGTCGATCACATCCGTAATCCGCCCCGGCCGCGGGCTCATCACGACAATTTTGGTGCTCAGATATACGGCTTCGGGAATCGAATGCGTCACGAAGCCGATGGTCTTTTCTGTTCTGGCCCAAAGCGCCAGAAGCTGCTCGTTCAAGTGGTCTCGCACAATCTCATCCAAAGCGCCGAACGGCTCATCCATCAACAAGATATCAGCATCAAAGGCCAAAGCCCGGGCGATGCTGGCGCGCTGCTGCATCCCACCGGATAACTGCCAGGGAAACTTTCCTCCAAATCCTTCAAGATCAACCAGTTCCAGGACTTTTCTCACCCTTTCCTCCTGCTCGGATGCGGAATAGCCCATGATCTCAAGCGGCAACTTGATGTTCTTTGCTATGGTGCGCCAGGGATAAAGGCCCGCTGCCTGAAAGACATACCCATAGGCCCTGTTCCGCCGTGCTTCGTCCGCTGTCATTCCGTTGACAGTCAGCGACCCGCCGGTCGGTGTCTCCAAGGCCGCAATACAGCGCAGGAAAGTGGTTTTCCCACAGCCCGAGGGGCCAATGAAACTAACAAATTCACCCTTGTCGATCGTCAGGTTCACGTCTTTCAACGCGTGAACAGGCCCGTCATTGGTTTGAAAGGTGAGGTCAAGCTGCCTTGCTTCGATGACGTGCTGGGTCGTGCTTTCAGTGGTCATTCTACTGCCTTGAAAAGAGTGGTGCCGGGGCCGCCCAGACAGCGGCCCAACGGATCAAACCCCCGTCGCCGGGATACCTGTCCGCTCAACTGGCCGAGGGGCGGTTAGTTCTTTCCACGCGCTCAAAGCCTTGTTGACGGTCGTATTTGCCTCGCGCGCAACGAACTCGCCATGGCCTTCCTGCGTGCGGATTTCACCATCATGTACCGCAACCTGTCCGCGGGTCAGCGTAAAGCGCGGCAGGCCTTTGACCTCTTTGCCCTCAAACACGTTGTAGTCGATCGAAGATTGCTGCGTACTGGCTCTGATCGTTTTCGTTTTTTCAGGATCCCACACGACGATATCTGCATCCGCTCCAACAAGGATCGCGCCTTTTTTCGGATAGCAATTCAGTATCTTGGCGATGTTTGTTGAAGTCACCGCAACAAATTCATTGGGCGTCAGGCGTCCGGTATTCACACCATGCGTCCACAGCATCGGCATCCGATCTTCCAGACCGCCGGTCCCGTTCGGGATCTTGGTGAAATCCCCAACTCCAAAGCGTTTCTGTTCGGTCGTAAAGGCGCAATGGTCGGTTGCCACAACACTCAGCGATCCTGATTGCAGGCCATTCCACAAGCTGTCCTGATGCTGCTTATTGCGGAACGGGGGGCTCATGACCCGCCGCGCGGCGTGGTCCCAATCCTGATTGAAATATTCGCTTTCATCCAGAGTCAGATGCTGAATCAACGGTTCGCCCCACACTCTCTTGCCCTGCATTCGGGCCCGACGAATGGCTTCATGAGATTCTTCGCAGGATGTATGAACAACATATAGCGGCACCCCCGCCATATCAGCGATCATGATGGCCCGGTTGGTGGCCTCACCCTCTACTTGCGGCGGTCGGGAATAGGCATGCGCTTCGGGGCCAGAGTTCCCCTCGGCCAGCAGCTTGGCGCTCAGTTCGGCAACGACGTCTCCGTTCTCGGCATGCACCATTGCGATGCCGCCCAGTTCGGCCAAACGCCTGAACGAGGCATAAAGCTCATCATCATTCACCATCAGCGCGCCTTTATAGGCCATGAAATGTTTGAAGGTGTTGATGCCGCGCGTCTCAATCACGGTCTTGAGGTCATCAAATACCTGTTCCCCCCACCATGTCACCGCCATGTGGAACGAATAATCGCAATTCGCCCGTGTCGATTTGTTGTCCCAGCGCTTCAGGGCATCCAGCAGGCTTTCGCCCGGATTGGGCAGCGCGAAGTCAACAACCATCGTCGTGCCCCCTGCCAGGGCCGCCCGTGTACCGCTTTCGAAATCATCACTGGAATAGGTGCCCATGAACGGCATTTCCAAATGGGTATGCGGATCAATCCCACCGGGCATCACATAACAGCCTGACGCGTCCAGCTCGCTATCCCCTTTCAGACCCATCCCGATCCCGGTGATGACACCGCCTTCGACCAATACATCCGCCTTGTATGACAAATCCGCGGTGACAACGGTTCCGTTTTTAATAACAGTACTCATTTTAAACTCCCTGATGCGGTCTGCGCCGCTTGCTTCATCTGGCCAAAAATATCCCGGGGGGTCGCCCTTGGGCGACGGGGGCAGCGCCCCCTATTCCACGATTTCGGCAGTCTCGACCACGGCATGCAGCAGGACATCTGCCCCGGCTGCCGCCCAATCCTTGCTGATCTCTTCAGCCTCATTATGGCTCAGCCCGTCCACACAGGGGCACATGACCATGGCGGTCGGGGCAACACGGTTGATCCAGCAGGCATCATGCCCCGCGCCCGAGATGATGTTGGTATGCGAATAGCCCAGCCTTTCAGCCGCATCGCGCACGGCAGACACGCAATCGTCGTCGAACTTCACCGGATCGAAACCGCCGACTTTCTCGAATTCGACCTGCAGGCCCATTTCTTCGACAATATCTTCCGCCGCCACCCGCAGGCGGTTTTCCATATCGGTGATCACCTCCAGCTCGGGCGAGCGGAAATCGACCGTGAACACCACCTTGCCCGGGATTACGTTGCGAGAATTCGGGAAAACGTCGATATGCCCCGCGGCACCGACCGCATGCGGTGCGTGAGACCAGGCGATTTCGTCCACTTTCTCAAGAATGCGCGCCATCGCAAGCCCGGCATTCTTGCGCATCGGCATCGGGGTTGAACCGGTATGAGCATCCTTGCCGGTCACCGTGACCTGTGTCCAGCTCAGACCCTGACCGTGGGTGACGACGCCGATATCCTTTCCTTCGGCTTCAAGGATCGGGCCTTGTTCGATATGCAACTCAAAGAAAGCGCGCATCTTGCGCGCGCCAACTTTTTCTTCACCGCGCCAACCGATCCGGTTCAGTTCATCCCCGAATTTCTTACCATCGGCATCTTCACGGTCATACGCCCAGTCCTGCGTGTGCATTCCCGCAAAGACACCAGACGACAGCATGGCAGGCGCATATCGCGTCCCTTCCTCGTTGGTCCAGTTGGTCGCCACTATGGGATGTTTTGTCTTGATCCCGAGGTCATTGAGCGTGCGGATAATCTCCAGCCCGCCCAGAACGCCCAGAACGCCGTCATATTTTCCGCCAGTCGGCTGCGTATCCAGATGCGATCCCACGTAGACCGGCAAAGCGTCCGGGTCGGTGCCCTCACGATGCGCAAACATGTTGCCCATCTGGTCAAGGCCCATGGTGCATCCGGCCTCTTCACACCATTTCTGGAACAAGGCGCGGCCTTCGGCATCCTCGTCAGTCAGAGTTTGCCGGTTGTTCCCCCCCGCAACACCGGGACCGATCTTGGCCATCTCCATCAGGCTGTCCCACAACCTGTCGCCATTGATCCTGAGATTCTGCGCCGGAGCTGCCATTGTCTTATTCCCTGTTTGCTTGCGATTTTGCTCGCTATTGGTGTCTTGATTTGACCAACTGGTCAAACTCACGCTATCACGGGTTCGGTATCAGTCAAGAAATTGCGCGGCAAAGCCTGATATTTCAGTGTAATCCGCGCCTATCCGACGAAAAAAGAGACACACTGAAATCATGCCGAATGACCGCGCACCGACTCGAATCCAGAAGAAGAACCGAGCCGCGATTCTCGAGGCTGCCCTGAATGTGTTTTCCGCATACGGGTTTCGTGGGGCAACCGTCGATCAGATTGCTGCCGAGGCGGGGTTGAGCAAACCCAATCTCCTCTACTATTTCGCGTCGAAAGAGGCGATCCACACCGAATTGCTTTCGGGCTTGCTGGAAACCTGGCTGGCGCCCCTGCACGATCTGGATGAGACCGGTGATCCGATGGAGGAAATGCTGGCCTATATTCGCCGGAAACTGCAAATGAGTCAGGTGCTACCACGGGAAAGCCGCCTTTTTGCCAATGAGCTTGTGCAAGGCGCGCCCCGCATTCACGACGCTTTGTCCCATGATCTCAAACAACTGGTTGACGAAAAGGTCACCATTCTCACCAATTGGATGGATCAAGGCAAAATCGCGCGGTTGCACCCTTATCATTTGATGTTTTCGATCTGGGCGCTGACACAGCATTATGCCGATTTCGACGTTCAGGTGCGGGCTATTCTGGGTGACGAAAACCCGTTTGAAGGTGCGGAACCCTTTGTAGAGACGTTGTACCGAAAGCTCCTGACGCCATGAATGCAGGGGCCGCGTCAGCGGCCCCTCGGGGATATTCCCTGTCTCGATCATTCCGCTGCTTTGGCCATCGGATTGTTCGGGTGCGTGGTCCAGTTCGCGTAGGTCGGCTGAACCTCTTTCCCGGTGCGCGGATCGATTTCACCTGCCGCCATCGGCACCATCGAAATACAGCCTTCCACCGGGCAGACATCAACGCAGAGGTTACAGGCGACGCATTCGTCATCCATCACCTCGAACACACGCTCATCCGACATTGAAATCGCCTGATGGCTGGTATCTTCACAGGCGGCATAGCATCGGCCGCATTTGATGCACTGGTCCTGATCAATCTTGGCTTTGGCGATGTAGTTCAGGTTCAGGTATTGCCAATCGGTGACATTGGGCACCGCGCGTCCGATCACCTCATCAATGCTGGTATACCCCTTTTCATCCATCCATTCCGACAGACCTGCAGTCAATTCATCAATGATCTTGAACCCATAGGTCATCGCAGCGGTACAGACCTGCACCGTGCCACATCCCAGCGAGATAAACTCGGCCGCATCACGCCATGTGGTGACACCCCCGATGCCCGAGATTGGCATGCCATGCGTCGCCTCGGCCCGAGCGATTTCGGACACCATCGACAGGGCGATCGGCTTCACGGCAGGGCCGCAATATCCTCCGTGGCTGCCCTTGCCATCAATCGAGGGTTCCGGGCTGAACGTGTCCAGATTTACGCTGGTGATCGAATTGATCGTGTTGATAAGCGACACCGCATCCGCGCCACCATTTCTGGCCGCCGCCGCAGGTTTCCGGATATCGGTGATATTCGGTGTCAGTTTCACGATGACCGGACGGTCATAGTATTGCTTGCACCAACGGGTGACCATTTCGATATATTCCGGAACCTGCCCTACGGCGGACCCCATACCGCGCTCGCTCATCCCGTGCGGGCAACCGAAGTTCAGTTCGATTCCGTCCGCGCCGGTTTCAGCCACGCGCGGCAGAATGGCTTTCCAGGCCTCTTCTTCGCAGGGCACCATGATCGAAGCGATCAGGGCGCGATCCGGATAGTCGGACTTGACCCGCGCCATTTCCTCGAGGTTCACCTCAAGCGGGCGGTCGGTGATCAGTTCGATATTGTTCAGTCCCAGCAAACGGCGGTCGGCACCGTAGATCGCGCCATACCGCGGGCCGTTCACATTTACGACCGGCGGTCCCTCGGACCCCAGTGTCTTCCACACAACACCGCCCCAACCGGCCTCAAACGCACGACGAACATTGTATTCCTTGTCCGTCGGCGGCGCAGAGGCCAGCCAGTAAGGGTTGGGGCTGGAAATGCCCAGAAAGTTAGTCGTCAGATCGGCCATGGCTTCTCCCTTCCCGGCTCAGCCGGATTTTTTGAATATCATTTCGGTCGGACGTATGCGCCCGGCCTTGAGGTTTTTGACATAGTTCTGGAACTTTTCGGGTGCCGTCTCGCCCATCATCAGATGAATGCCCAGCGGTGCCGGGCCGGATTCGGCAATCTTTGCAAAGACGTCCTCGAAGAACTGTATCGCGAATTCGGTGCGATCCGTTTCTTTCACCAGTTCAAAACCCGCGGCGCTTGCCGCAGACTTGTAAACATCCGGCACATCCACGAACGAGGTTTCCGCAACAGTGGACCACGGCAGAGGGAAAGCCAGCGGCTCGTCCACGTCTCCGGCCATCACATCGAACAGGGCAAAAGTACCGCCCTTGGCCAGCGCCCGCGACACTTCGGCGAAGAGCCCGGCCTTGTCCTTAATGTTCATGCCCACATGCATCATGACGGCCAGGTCGAACCCAGCATCCGGCACCGGCATGTCCAATGCGCTGCCCACATGAAAGCTGGTTTTCGAGGAATGCCCGACCATATCGCTGAGCACCTTGGCGGTTTCAACGAATTCCGGTGTCAGATCGACGCCTGTTACTGTCGAGTCATAGCGATCCACGACATAGCGAGAGGTCCCGCCGATACCGCATCCGACATCCAGAACACGGGTCGCATGGGTCGGCGACAACTGCGCAAACAGGTTGTTGGTCGCCAGAACGCCGCCCGTATGGAACTCGTCCCCTGCTTTCAGGTCTGCGACCGTGGCCGCATCCGGATCGATACCGCTGGCCTCAAGCGCCGCGCGGACGCGGTCGGTCAGTGCTCCGGTGGTGTAGTGTTGCGCTACGGCTTGTTCGATCTGGGACATGGGAATACCTCAGCAGCGAAAGGAATGGGGTGAATACCCCATCCTATCACGAAACCAGCGTCGCGTGGATGTCCATCGCTGCATCCCGGCCTTCGGCAACAGCCGTAACGGTCAGGTCTTCGCCCCCCGCCGCGCAATCTCCGCCTGCCCAGACACCGGCCACAGAAGTGCGTCCCGCACCGCTGACAGCGATCTTGTTGCCGTCCAGCTTCAGCCCTTCCGGCGCACCTTCCAGCGTCTGACCGATGGCCTTGAGAATCTGGTCTGCCCGCAGCCGGACCGTTTCACCGGTTCCGGTGAGTTGGCCGTTCTGGCTTGAGGTATATTCCAGCTCAATCTCGGCGGCAGTCCCATTGCCGTGTACCGCCACCGGCTGCACGTTGGTCAAGATCTGAACCCCGTGCGAGGCTGCCAGATCCTGCTCGTACCGGCTGGCACCCATGGCGTCGCGGCCCCGGCGATAGGCAATGGTGACATTCTCGGCACCTAACAATTTGGACTTTACCGCTGCGTCCACGGCAGTCATGCCACCGCCAATAACGACGACGTTCCGCCCGACAGGAAGCTGTGCAAGATCACCAGCCTGCCGCACGTCCGAGATGAAATTGACGGCATCCCGCACGCCGTCCTTGTCAACACCATCCGCGCGCAGGGCATTCACCCCGGCAAGTCCGATGGACAGGAACACCGCGTCGTAGTTTTCGACCAGACCATCCAGCGAGATGCCTTCACCCAGAACCGACCCGGTTTCAACCGTGATACCACCGATTTTCAACAGCCAGTCAACCTCGGCCTGCGCAAAATTGTTGGTCGATTTATAGGCGGCAATCCCGTATTCGTTCAGACCGCCCGGTTTGGGCTTGCTTTCGTGGATCACCACGTCATGACCCAGCATGGCAAGACGATGCGCGCAGGCCAGACCGGCAGGCCCTGCCCCCACGACAGCAACCGTCTTCCCGGTTGATGCCGCACGTTCAAACGGATGCGCGCCCGCGGACATAAGATCATCCGTCGCAAAGCGCTGTAGCCGTCCGATTTCGACCGGCTTGCCTTCTGCCGTCTCGCGAACACAGGCCTCTTCGCACAGTGTTTCCGTCGGACAGACACGGGCGCACATCCCGCCCAAGATGTTCTGTTGAAAGATCGTTCGCCCGGCTGACTGCGGCTGTCCGGCCTGAATCTGACGGATGAATAGCGGAATATCGATGTCTGTCGGACACGCTGTCACGCAAGGTGCGTCATAGCAGAAATAACAACGGTCTGCTGCAACTGCGGCCTCATGCGGGGCCAATGGCGGATGCAGATCGGTGAAATTCGAGGTCAGCTCATCGCTTGAAAGCCGCCCGGCGACGATGCCGGGTGCCATCTGGCCCTGTGCCATCACTCTACTCCCTGTAGATATGTTTGTTATGACCTCAGCTTGCCACAAATAAAATTTTTATCAATTGGTAAAATTTGCCAAATGGTCAAAAAATTGAAAATCCGGGCCGTAGAACCCGGATTCATTGGCATTTTGGTTAATTTCAGGGCCGAAAAGCTTTCAGACCATTTCGCCAAGATGGTGGGACTTGGTCCAAACCCGGGCGCCGTCAGGCCCTGCAACGGCCCGCGAGTGCGTTCCGGGCGGCAAGCGCAACCAGTCCCATGTCGAAAATTCCTCCCCCGATTCAGAGAAACTGCCGCTTATGACAAACACTTCCAGTCCGTCGCGCGCGTCCAGTTCGACCACGTCCCCCGCCGCCCATGTCCGCACAAAAACGTCCTCATGATCATCTTTGAACAGTTGTACGTCAGAATCGCCATTTATCGAGCGGCGCACCTCGGTACGGTCTTGCGGGTCAAACTGGTGCAGCTTGACCAGAATGGTCGCGCCTTCCGCTGCAGACGGAGTGTGCGAGGACGTCGGTGGATTGCGCACATAGCTGCCGACGGGAAAATCTCCGGTCTCGTCCTGAAATACACCGTCCAGCACCAGATATTCCTCGCCGCCGTCATGGGTATGGGCGGAAAAGGTGCTGCCGGGCGCAAAGCGGACAATGGTTGTTGCGCGGGCCACCTCATCACCAATCCGGTCCAGCATTTTGCGCTCGACCCCTGCTGCGGGAGAAGCGACCCATTCACTTTCGTCAAAGTGTACTGCGACCCGTTTGGTGAAATCCGCATTGATCCGCATGTGTATCCCTTTCTGAAGCGACCCCTGAAAGAAATGGGATCGCGTGATGAAATTTCAAATTATCCGCTTTTGACGCCTTGGGCCGCTTGCTGTAATCCGAACTTCAAGGTGCACGGTCAAACACCTGTCGGGAAACGGGCATAGATGCAGGCAACGTCACAGAAATTCAACATCGCGGTCGTCGGTCAAAACAACCGCCTGCAATACGAAGCCCTGTTGTTTGCGGCTTCACTGCGCCATTCTTCACCGCAATTCGAGGGCAAACTGTTTGTCGCCACGCCCAATCCGGGGCCACGCTGGAAACAGGACCCACGCATTCAGGACGAAGAAGTTCTGAAAGCCCTGAAACAACTGGATGCCGAAATTCTGCCCTTCGACTCGCATGTATTCGGTGAAAGCTATCCCTACGGCAACAAGATCGAAGCGCTGATGGCTCTGCCGGAAGATGAGCCCTTTGTGTTCTTTGACACCGACACGCTGATCACTGGCGAGATCACATCTGTACCTTTTGACTTCGACCGCCCCAGCGCATCACTGAAGGTTGAAGGGACATGGCCCAAACCAACGCTGTATGGCCCCGGCTTTGACGGTATCTGGCGCGCGCTTTACGCCCGGTTCGGGTTGGATTTCGAAAGCTCGCTGGACACCGATCAACCCCATGACCACTGGCGGCGGTACCTGTATTTCAATGCAGGCTATTACTTCTACAAATGCCCGCGGAAGTTTGGTGAGCGTTTTCTGGACTACGCCAGAACAATCCGCGACGAAAACATTCCGGAGTTGACGGGCCAAAGCCTGGACCCCTGGCTGGATCAGGCCGCCCTGCCCCTTGTCATTCACTCGTTCGGCGGTGGTCGTGATGTTTTGCCCCCCGGTTTACTGGACGGGTCCGTCAGTTGCCACTATCGCCTGTTTCCCTTGCTTTACGCCCGTGAAAGCAACCATGTGATTGATGTTTTGGAAACCGTCGTCGCTCCAAACAAGGTCAAGAAGGTTCTCAAGCAATATGAGCCGCTGAAAAAGATGGTTCTGCAGGGGAAAGGCGCAAAAGTCCGCGCCCTGTTTGACCGGGATCATCTGCCACGACGCGAACAGGCCATCCGCAACACGATCAAAAGCAAGGGCCTCTGGCTGCGCTGACAGGATCGTTGTGCGCAGGCGGGCAATGGCCTACAGATTTCGCAAGACAAATTCCAACAGGAGATTTCAAGATGTCTGACGGCCCCACCTACGGTTTCGACACGTTGCAAATTCACGCGGGCGCCCGCCCCGACCCGGCGACCGGAGCGCGCCAGACACCCATTTATCAAACCACAGCCTATGTGTTTCGCGATGCAGATCACGCAGCGGCCCTGTTCAACCTGCAAGAGGTAGGCTTTATCTATTCCCGCCTGACCAATCCAACTGTGGCCGTTCTTCAGGAACGCGTGGCGACACTTGAAGGTGGCGTTGGTGCTGTTTGCTGTTCGTCTGGGCACGCGGCCCAGATCATGGCGCTGTTCCCGCTGATGGGTCCGGGTTGCAACGTGGTCGCCTCGACCCGTCTGTATGGCGGCACGGTCACGCAGTTCAGCCAGACGATCAAACGTTTTGGCTGGTCCGCCAAGTTTGTCGACACCGATGATCTGGACGCGGCGAAGGGCGCAATCGATGAGAATACCCGTGCGATTTTCTGCGAGTCCATCGCCAATCCCGGCGGCTATGTGACGGATATCCGCGCGCTGGCGGACGTGGCTGATGCAGCGGGCATTCCGCTGATCGTCGACAACACCTCGGCCACGCCCTACCTGTGCCGCCCGATCGATCACGGCGCGACCCTGGTCGTGCATTCAACCACCAAGTACCTGACCGGCAACGGTACGGTCACCGGCGGTTGCATCGTGGATTCGGGCAAGTTTGACTGGTCGGCAAATGACAAGTTCCCCTCGCTCAGCCAACCCGAACCGGCCTATCATGGACTGAAGTTCCACGAGACCTTTGGCCCGTTGGCCTTCACCTTCCATGGCATCGCCATCGGTCTGCGTGATCTGGGCATGACCATGAACCCGCAGGCAGCCCACTACACGCTGATGGGGATCGAAACCCTATCGCTGCGGATGGAGCGTCATGTTGAAAACGCGCAAAAAATCGCGGCCTGGCTGGAAGCGGATGATCGCGTGGACTACGTCACCTACGCCGGGCTGCCCTCTTCACCCTATCAGGATCGGGTGAAGGCTCAGTATCCACGTGGTGCAGGCGCATTGTTCACCTTTGCAGTGAAGGGCGGCTATGACGCCTGTATCAAGCTGGTCAATGCGCTGGAGATTTTCAGCCACGTAGCCAATCTGGGCGACGCGCGCTCGCTGATCATTCATTCGGCATCGACCACGCACCGTCAGTTGACCCCGGAACAGCAGGAAGCCGCAGGCGCAGGTCCGGGCGTGGTGCGCGTGTCCATCGGGATCGAGGACGTGAACGATCTGATTGCCGACCTTGATCAAGCCCTGGCCAAAGCAACCGCCTGACCATGACCCAGCACGACACAAACAACCTTGGCCAGCCTATCGGTTTACCGGTTTCGGGTGACTTTCCACGCCCGACGCCACCCTATACGTCGATGGTGGGCCGGTATTGTTCTGTCGTGCCCCTTGATGTGAACAGACATGCGCCCGGATTGTTCCGGGCGTTTGCAAAGGACACGGATGGCCACAACTGGACCTACCTGCCCTACGGCCCGTTTGCTGGCGAGTCTGAGTTCGAAGACTGGGCGCGCGCCAACTGCATGGATGCGGACCCGATGTTCCATACTGTTCTGGACGGTGATGACATACCATTGGGCATGGCTTCATACCTCAGGATAGCACCCGCCGCCGGAGCGATTGAGGTCGGGCATATCCACTTTTCACCCCTGCTTCAGCGCAAACCACAATCAACCGAAGTCATGTATCTGATGATGCGGCGCGTGTTCGATGAACTGGGTTACCGGCGTTACGAATGGAAATGCGACGCGCTGAATGGTCCGTCGCGCAGTGCGGCAGAGCGGCTTGGGTTCACCTTCGAAGGCGTGTTTCGCCAAGCAACCCACTACAAAGGGCGCAACCGCGACACAGCCTGGTATTCAATCATAGATACCGAATGGCCACGCATCCGTGATGCTTTCGAGGCCTGGTTGTCACCCGACAATTTCGACGCTTCGGGCCAGCAACGAAAACCGCTGACGGCCCGTGCGACAGGTTGAATTCATTCCGAGATCTCGAACACCATCGAGACGCTGACAGACACCGAAACCTCGCCACCTGCCACAGGAACACCCCCTGCGTCAGCCATGCTCATCATGCGCATCTCGGGCATCGGGCGCACGCCCCCCGATTGTTCCGAAATCGTTTGCACCGCGCCAAGGGTTACACCCGCCGCCTGTGCCAGCTGCTCGGCCTTGGCCATAGCTTCGCCGACAGCTTGCGCGCGCGCTTGGGCTTCGATTGGTTTGGTATCCTGCACCCCAAAGCTCAATCCGCCAAAATCGTTGGCGCCATCCTGAATGACCGCATCCATGATGCTTCCAAGTTTGGACAGATCACGCACACGTACAAACACGCGGTTCGAGGCAGCGAACCCCGAAATTTCCGGTGTTTCCCCATTCTGCCCGTGCCGCCCGGACCAAACAGGGGAAAGCGACAGATCGCGGGTCTGAATATCGCGGTCTTCAATCCCCATCCCGGTCAGGCGCGCAAGAACCTTCGCAACTGCGTCCGAGGTGGCCTGCATCGCTGCCGAAGCCTCGGCATTTTCATTTGTCACACCCAATGTGATCGTCGCCATATCGGGGGCAACATCGATGGTTCCGGTTGCGTCAACGGTGATGCGACGTTCTTCCGCATGGGCAAGTCCAGCGGTCGTTGCGGCCATCATTGCGGCCAGAAAAGCGAATGTCTTCAATGTTATCACTCCGATTTGCTTGGGTTAAAGATGGGTCGGCGATGCATTGCCATACAAGAGGAGAGTTTGCCTTTTTCTTTCCCTCGGCAAGTTCCTGCTTTAATGTCGGTCTGCGAACGCCATGGTGTTTGCATTGACGTTGATAATTATGGTTCCTGCGGATTATGAAACCTGCCTTTGCGCTGTCTTTTTCTGCGACCGGAATATCACTGTATCATCACTCGGATGACGAATGGTTCGTTATCGGCTCGATTCCCTTGGATTCGCCGGACCTGTCCGGTCAGATGCAGGTTTTGCGGGAAAACGCCTTTGCGTTGGAAAACGACCTAAGCTGCAAGCTTGTTTTGCCTTCCGAACAGGTTCGATACCTTCAGGTTGCAACCGATGACTTGCTCCCCGAAGACACGGTCGAACGTATTGAGAGCGCACTTGCCGACGCAACGCCTTACGCTTTGTCCGAGCTCAGCTACGACTATCAGACCGAAGGCGGCACCACCTATGTTGCAGCTGTCGCGCAGGAAACGCTGAGCGAGGCGCGGGCCTTTGCCTCGGACCATGGTTTCGTACCGGTTTTGTTTTGCGCCGAGGAAGACGCAGACGCATTCCCCCGAGAGGCATTGTTCACAGAACGTTCGGGCGCATCGAAAACCCAACCAACAGAGCCCCCGCTGCCGGTAAAAAACACAGACCAGCCCGAACCGGCAAAATCCGCTGGGAAACCAGCGCATCCCATTGCAGGCACGGCAGCACCAAACGTGTTTCTGACCCCCGAAACACCTGACAAAAAGTTTGCGAATACGAAAGCGCAGGCACCGCGCATTGCGATCCCGGCATTTGCCGCGGCGGTTCTTCTTGGCGGCGTTTTCGGCGTTTGGCTGGCCTTGGACAGCGGTGGAGAAACAGATCAGGTCGCACTGAGCCCAACTCCAACCGAGATAGGTGTTTCCGCGCCGGATATCGACGCCCTGCCACCGACAGTGCCCGAAGTTGCAGCAATTGCGCCTTCGGAAAAATTGCCGCCTGAGCCTGCTCTGGACGGGGACGTGCCCCCAACACCAGAACCTACTGACGCCGAAGCCGAAGAACAACCGGAACTCACGCCTACCGACGCGGCAATCCTTGAGGCGCTCAAGGTGGCCCCGACCCCTGTTGAATCTGTGGCTCAGGACCCCGAGGCAGATGAGGATATCAGCGCTGCCTCCGGTGTGAATGTAACGCCTCCGGCCGCTTTGGACGTGCCAGAAGCCCCGGAACCGGACGAGTTGTATCTGACGTCGATTGACAAATCCGACCTGTCCAGCGATGCGGTTGCCCTGCCCCCGGCTTCCAGTTTCGATACTGACGAACCCTTTGTTCGGGACGTGCAACATGGCATAGCAGGAGCGCGGTTCAATCTGGATGATCGCGGGCTGGTAACGCCCACGCCGGAAGGGACGCTGAACCCGGATGGGATTGTCGTTTATCAGGGCCGACCGTCGAAGGTTCCGCCAGCAACGCCAGTGCGTTTCGAGGATGAACCCGTACTTGACGAGGTCGACGAAAGACTGGCCGGTCTTCGCCCCAAACCTCGCCCCGCAGATCTGGTCGAGAGCTTCGAACGCGGGCAGTTGGGGGGGCGGTCGCTGGCAGAGCTTTCGGCCAAGCGACCAAAAGCACGCCCAGACAGTCTGCAAGCGCGCACGGAAGTCGACGAGACGCCAACCGCGTTGGCCGTTGTCCGCGTCCCGCGCCCCAGGTTGCGACCGGCGGGTCTGGACACGGCAAAGGCACCTGCTTCTGGTAACTCCAATCTTGGATCAACGGCCGCGCTGGACCAGAGTTCAGACGACGCAGGATCGTTTCAGGCGAAATCGGTTGCACCCAAGATTCCCACAACCGCATCTGTAGCCCGGCAGGCCACGCTCGATAACGCGATCAATTTGCGTCGCTTAAATCTGATCGGCGTTTACGGCACACCCGCAAATCGGCGCGCCTTGGTCCGGCTTCCCAGCGGGCGCTACAAAAAACTGAAAGTTGGGGACAGTATTGACGGCGGTAAGGTCATTGCTATCAGTGACAGTGAACTGCGTTATCAAAAGAAAGGTCGCAACGTGACCCTGGCGATGCCACGCAGCTGACATAGGCGCTCAAAACCGTGACCGATCACCTGTAGACAGGCACGTCAGAGGCAGCAGAACCGCCCCCGACTTATTGGTTCATTTGGATCAAGCCGCGGAAATCTCGCCGCTTTCGATCTGTTCGCGCTCGATGGATTCAAACAGCGCCTGGAAGTTCCCTTCGCCGAAACCATCATCACCCTTGCGCTGAATAAACTCGAAGAAGATCGGGCCAATCACCGTTTTCGAGAAGATCTGCAACAGAATGCGCGTCTCGCCCCCGTCAACGACACCTTCACCGTCGATCAGGATGCCGTGTTTCATCATCCGGTCCAGCGGCTCTTCATGGCCGACCACGCGGGTCCTGGACATCTCGTAATACGCTTCATTCGGACCCGGCATGAACTTCAGGCCGTTTTCAGCAATGGCATCGGTCGAGGCATAGATGTCATCGCTACCAACCGCGATATGCTGAATGCCTTCACCTTTGTATTTCTTCAGGTAAGACACGATCTGCCCGGTCTCACCGCGGTCCTCGTTGATCGGAATACGAATACGACCGCAGGGTGATGTCAGCGCGCGGCTGTAAAGGCCGGTGAATTTTCCCTGAATGTCAAAGAAACGAATTTCGCGGAAATTGAACAGGTCGCCATAGAACTTGAACCACTTGTCCATGTTGCCCTTGTAGACATTGTGCGTCAGATGATCGAGATAGAAGAACCCCTCGCCCCGAGGTTTGGATTCCTTGATCCAGTTGAATTCCTGATTATAGGGCGATGTGTCGTAGTACTGATCAAATAAATAGATCAGCGACCCGCCAATACCCATGATCGCAGGCACATTCATGGTTTTGTCAGCGTGGTCGTAAGGTTCCGCACCTTTCGACACGGCATGCTCAAACGCTTTTTGCGCGTCCACGACCCGCCAGCCCATCGACGGCGCACAGGGCCCATGTTCGGCCACGAACTTAGCCGCAAAACTGTCCGGGTCAGCATTCAGGATATACGTCACATCCCCTTGCTGCCATAGCTCGACAGAGGGTTTTTCCTTGTGGCGGGCCACCAGATCAAACCCCATCTTTGCGAACAGGTCACGCAGCTCCTGCGGTTCTGGATGGGCGAATTCGACGAATTCAAACCCATCTGTACCGGCAGGGTTTTCTTCGCTGATCACGGATTTCGGGGCATTGTGCGGGAAAGGACCCATGGCGCGTCTCCTACGAAAACAGGAATTTCTTTGCTGATTCAAAAATACGACTTTTCTGACGCTGTTTCTGCGCATTGTTTTCGTATAAACTGGAAGATGACGCGCAAAACGCGCATATAAGTTAATAAAACCAGGATTCTTCCGCACATGCTGGATGCAACCGACAAGCGACTGCTTTCCGCGCTGCAAAAAGACGCGCATCTGACGGCCCATCAACTGGGTGAAATGCTGAACCTGTCGCCCAGCCAAGCGGGACGCCGCCGACAGCGGCTTGAAGTCGAAGGGTACATCACCGGGTACGCTGCCCGGCTGGACCCGCTGAAACTGGGCCTGCAGGTGCAGGGGTTCGTTCAGGTGCATCTGGGCACCCATGGCCCCGAGCAATCCGCAAGCTTTGCCCGCATGGTCGACACCCGCCCCGAGATTACCAGCGCATGGACGATGACGGGCGAGGCAGACTATCTGCTGCACATCTACTGTGACGACCTGTCCGCCCTCAACAGCTTGCTACATCAGGTGATCCTGCCGCATCCTGCCGTTGCACGAGTACAGAGCCAGATCGTAATGGATCAACTTAAACGCGACGCCCCCCTTCCCACCTGAAAAGGTTCCGAGGACACACATGGACGACTTTCTATACCAGGCTTCGATCTATCTGGCAGCGGCAGTCATTGCCGTTCCCCTGTCTGCCAGACTGGGGTTGGGATCTGTGCTGGGCTATCTTGCAGCCGGGATCATAATCGGACCCGTACTGGGGTTAGTCGGAGCGGAAACCGAAAATCTTCAGCATGTGGCCGAATTTGGCGTGGTGATGATGCTGTTTCTCATTGGTCTGGAATTGGAGCCACGCGCCTTATGGGATATGCGCGACAAGCTATTGGGTCTGGGCGGTTTGCAGGTGTTGCTGTCAACAGTCGCGATTGCTGCCGTGGCTATGTACGCCAACCATCCATGGTCGGTTGCCCTAGCGGTGGGTTTGACCCTTTCGCTTTCCTCGACTGCGATCGTTCTTCAAACCCTGTCAGAAAAAGGCCTGATGCAGACAAACGGCGGCCGCGCGACATTTTCGGTTCTGTTGACGCAGGACATCGCGGTGATCCCAATTCTGGCTTTGTTGCCACTGCTGGCGCTGCCCGCCATGCCGCGTTTCCAAGCAGATGGATCGATTGACCGGGGGGCCGGAGGATCACATGGTGCAGGCGATCACAGCCTGTCGCTGGTCGAAGGGCTGCCGGGCTGGGCCGTTACCCTTGTCACAATCGGCGCGGTGGTGTTTGTCATTCTGGCCGGTGTCTACCTGACAAGACCGTTGTTTCGCTTCATCCACGCAACCCGTCTGCGCGAGATGTACACCGCACTGGCACTGATGATTGTCGTGGGCATTTCGTTTCTGATGACACTGGTCGGCCTATCACCTGCCCTGGGCGCGTTCCTGGCAGGCGTTGTTCTGGCCAGTTCTGAATTCAGACATGAAATGGAAAGCGACCTTGAGCCGTTCAAAGGATTGTTTCTGGGGCTGTTTTTCATCACGGTCGGTGCCGGAATAGACTTCGGTTATTTTTTCAACGACCCGCTGGACCTGATTGGACTGGCGCTGCTTGTGATACTTGCCAAGGGGATCATCCTATTTCTGGTGGGCAAGGCCTTCAAACTGCGGGGACGTGATCACTGGTTGTTCACCCTTGGGTTGGCGCAGGCTGGTGAGTTCGGTTTTGTCCTGCTGGCATTTTCGACGAAACAGAATGTCATTCCGCCCGACCTGTCGCAGAAACTGCTGATGATCGTTGCTCTGACGATGTTGATCACGCCGCTTCTTTTCATCGTCTACGATGCGTTGTCGCGGAAGATTGGCGATTCCGCGGCCAGCCCCGAACCTGACGTGATTGACGAAAAGGGCCCGGTCATCATCGCCGGCATTGGTCGCTTTGGTCAGATCGTCAACCGGCTGGTGCGGGCCAGCGGTTTCAAGACAGTCGTTCTGGACCACAATATTGAAACGATTCAGCTGATGCGCCGATTTGGCGTCAAAGGCTTTCTGGGCGATCCCACTCGGCCGGAACTGTTGCGCGCGGCGGGATTGGACAAAGCATCCGTTCTTGTCGCCGTTATGGATGATCACAAGCAAGTCACACGGCTTGTCAGCTATGCCCGACGGCAGCGTCCTGACCTTCACATCATCGCCCGCGCCCGCGACCGGACCCATGTATACGAGTTGTATCAGGCGGGTGCCAATGACATCGTGCGGGAAATGTTCGACAGTTCGCTGCGCGCAGGTCGCTATGTTCTGGAGAATATCGGACTGAGTGAATACGAAGCAGCCCAGGCTGAACAGACGTTTTACCACCATGACAGGAAGGCGGTGCGCGATCTGGCCGAGCTTTGGGTCCCCGGAATGCCAATCGCCGAAAACAAGAAATACATCGAGCGTTCGCAGGCGCTGGAAAAGGATCTGGAAACCGCGCTGCTGGAACTGGCTGAAGAGCACGCCAAGAAATCGGCCTGACCCAAGCCTTTGCCCGGGTCAGATGCGAGTTCAGCCGTCCGAAACCCCAGCTTCGGCAAAGGTTGCCATGCCGGAATGACAGGCGACGGCACTTTTCAGAATGTTGATCGCCAGCGCCCCGCCGGACCCTTCGCCCAACCGCAGGCCAAGGCTCAGCAACGGCTCTTTGCCCAATTTCGCCAGCACGGCACCATGGGCCGCTTCGGCACTTTGGTGGCCTGCCACGGCATGATCCAGCGCGCCATCGGACAACTTCCACAAGCAGGCTGCGGCGGCCGAACAGATGAACCCGTCCAGGATCACCGGGATGCGCAACACCCGCGCAGCAGCAATTGCACCCGCCATTGCGACTATCTCGCGTCCACCCAGACAGCGCAGGATGTCCAGACCATCATCTGACGCGTGTTTGGCGACACCCTCGGCCACGACACGGGTTTTGTTGACCAGACCTGCGTCATCCACACCAGTTCCGCGACCTGTCCAATCGGACGCGTCGCCACCAAACAGAGCACAGGCAATAGCCGCAGCCGGGGTGGTGTTGCCAATACCCATTTCGCCGACCACCAAAAGATCAGATTGCGGATCAACGGCCTGCCAGCCAGTGCGCAACGCGGCTAGCAATTCATCCTCTGTCATGGCTGGGGCTTGGGTGAAATCCGCGGTCGGCTTGTCCAGATCCAGCGCGTGTACATCCATCTTCGCGCCTGCGGCCCTGGCCAACTGATTTATCGCCGCCCCGCCATGTTCGAAATTCATCACCATCTGCACGGTCACTTCCGGTGGAAAGGCCGAAACACCCTGCGCGGTAACACCGTGATTTCCGGCAAACACAATGACCTGAGGCGCGCTGATCTGTGGACGGGCGTCCCCTCGCCATCCTGCATACCAGACCGCAAGATCCTCAAGCCGACCAAGCGCACCAGGGGGTTTGGTCAATTGTCCATTTCGTTCGGCCGCGCCCTGCACCGCAGCGGCATCCGGGCCCGGAGCCCCCGCCAGGACAGCACGGAACGTGTTCAAATCATTCAGTTCAGGCAGCATGAAAGCCTCATTGCATCAGAGTGGTCCTGCGTGTTTAACCGAAGGATCGAAACCAACAAGACCCCGAAAGGCACGGGCGTGCAAAAAAACGACACCAAACCGTTTTCCCTGTGGGATGTTCCGCTGGCCCTGGTGCTGTTGACCCGCCTGCCCCTGCCCCGTTTGCCCAAAGCCGTGTTTGCCCGGCAGGCACAATCGGTATGGGCATTTCCACTGGTTGGGCTGGTCGTTGGCGGGCTGGCATGCCTGACCGGTTGGCTGGCGATGGGGTTTCAACTGCCCCCGTTTGTCGCAGCCTCGTTGCTGGTCGCGGTACTGATCCTGTTGACGGGCGCTATGCACGAGGATGGTCTGGCCGACACGTTCGACGGGCTTTGGGGCGGTTTCACCGCTGAACGTCGGCTGGAGATCATGAAGGACAGCCAGATTGGAACGTACGGCGTGGTTGCCTTGATGATCTCGCAGATTTTACGAATATCCGCGATTTCCACCATGCTGGCTGTTGGTCCGATCTGGATGGTTGTTGCAGCTTGCGTATTTTCCCGCGCCCTGATGCCAGCTCTAATGGTTCTTCTTCCAAACGCCAGAAAGTCGGGCCTGAGCCATTCAGTTGGCACCCCCGGCGCAGGATCAGCCTGTATCGCTGTGGGCATCGCGATTCTGGTCGCTTACAGCTTGTGCGGAAGTCTGGCGCTTACCGCGATACTCTTCGCGGCTTTGATCGTCGCTGTTTTGGGGCTCGTCGCGAAGACCAAGATCGGCGGTCAAACCGGAGACATTCTGGGCGCATCACAACAATTGGCGGAAATCACATTTCTGCTTGCCATCAGCGCCCAGATCTAAGACGCGCCCCCGGTTTCAATTCGCAACGTATCGCCGCAATGTTTGCAATGCACGGCGTCGGGGTCGTGCCGGTACAGCCCGCAGCTGGGGCATTTGTGGCGGACCTTCTGTGGCGCGAAAATCGCCTGCGCCAGCCGGACGAACAAGGCTACGCCAACGACCATAATGAAGACGGAAAACATTTTGCCGCCCGGTGTGACCAAAGTGATGTCGCCAAACCCGGTCGTGGTGAGCGTCGCCATGGTAAAATACAGCGCGTCTATGTAAGGCGTTTGCGCGTCTTCGGGGATAAAAAATACCAAAACGGCCGTCGAGGTGGCAAAAACAAAGACCAGCAGGTTGATCGCCGCAATAACTGCGTCCTCGTGCGTGCGGAAAAAACGGCTGTCGCGCCGCAGATCCCAGAGCAGGTGATATGAATGGATCAGACGCAGGGCACGTAAAATCCGCAGGAAAGCGAGGTTGCCTGTCAAAAACGGATCAAGCACCAGCGAGAGGATGACCACGATATCCGCCACTGTGTAAATCTGGCGCAAAAATCTCCAGCGGTCTTTTGAGATCCAGAGCCGCGCAGAGAAATCCAGAAAAATCAGCACACCGACCAGTTGGCTTGCAACGGTTAAGCCCGGCCCATGCGGGATGTGCGCCGTCCCGACAAAGAAAATGATTGTCGCAACATCGAACAGGATCAGTGCATACCTAAACCAGACCGAAATTGGATCGTGCCCGATATACAGGTATTTCACTGTCTGCTTCATGTCCGTCCGGTAATCTGCTGCATACACAGTGAAATTAGCGCCACTTGAACAATTCACCAAGCCACGAAAAAGGCCGCCCCAAATCCGGAGCGGCCCGTTTTGTCAAAGTACCTTCGATCAGGCAGCGCGTGAGGTTAGAACCTCGTCAACCTGCTTGGCAGCTGACACCTCGCCAGCGCCTGAAACAGCTGCGACCTCACGGGTCAGACGTTCCAAGGCGGCTTCGTACAGCTGGCGCTCGGAATAGCTCTGCTCGCGCTGATCATCGGTGCGGTGCAGGTCACGGACCACTTCGGCGATCGAGATCAGGTCACCCGAGTTGATCTTCTGTTCATATTCCTGCGCACGGCGGGACCACATGGCGCGTTTCACCTTGGCCTTGCCTTTCAGCGTTTTCATCGCCTGACTGATCACATCGGGCGAGCTGAGCGACCGCAGACCGGATTCGGTCACCTTGTTGGTCGGCACGCGCAGCGTCATCTTGTCTTTCTCAAATGAGATGACGAACAGCTCAAGCGAGAATCCCGCGACATCCTGTTCCTCGATCGAGATAATCTGGCCCACGCCATGGGCGGGGTAGACAACATAGTCGTTCGGGCGGAACTCGAGCTTTTTCGACTTTGTCATTCAGTTTCTTCCTTGCTTGCGGACGGGACACGGACAACAAAAGCACCACATGCGGGGACTGTCTCAGCCCCGTCAGGCGGCGATATTGTCACAAATTCAGAACTCCAAAGTGAGCATACTTACGGAGCGCATCCCAATCTCGGTCATCATGTAGGTGCAGTATATCACAAATTTACGACGCCCGAAAGTTTACCTTACGGGAATTTATCATATTCAACCTGCATTCAACAGGTTGTGCCGCGGTCTTTATGCCAAAACAGGCCGCTTGGAACGAATCACTCAGCCGCCTTCGCCGGGCGCTTCCGAGAAATACTTCTCCATCTTGCCCTCTTCACCGTCACGCTCCTCCGCATCTGGCAGTGGGTCTTTCTTGGTGACGATCACCGGCCATTGTTCGGAATACTTGCGATTGAACTCGACCCACTCCTCCATGCCCGGCTCGGTATCGGGGCGGATCGCGTCGGCGGGGCACTCGGGCTCGCACACGCCGCAGTCAATGCATTCGTCAGGATGGATGACCAGCGTATTTTCACCTTCGTAGAAACAGTCCACCGGGCACACTTCGACACAGTCGGTGTATTTGCAGGCGATACAGTTTTCGGTGACTACATAGGTCATGGTCGGATTCCTGTTTGCGGTTTGAGCGACTAGCTAATTCAGTCTGGCCCGCTCTTCAAGACAGGATCAGTGATCTTCCGGGCGAGAAAGATCAATAGCACGTCGATCTTTCTTGGTTGGCCGACCTTTTCCCTCGAAACCCGGATTTACAAGAGGCGCTTCCTGCTTTTCGGTCATATCAAAGTACAGCGTTTGCGCCTCGGGCGCCGGACCGCGGCGTTCCCCCAGTTTTTCCACACGTATGACGCGGACAATGCGGCCCTGCGAGAAGGTCAAAACATCACCGGGGGCCACGGCTTGGGCCGGTTTCAGCACCCGGTTTCCATTCAGCCGGACATGGCCGCCACTGACCTGTTTGGCGGCAAGGCTGCGGGTCTTGAAGAACCGCGCCTGCCACAACCATTTGTCAATTCGCAGTTTGGCCTCGGCCATCTTGCGTCAATTGCCGTCCTTCAGACCCATAAGCGCTGCGGCGAACGGGTTGTCGGGATCAATGGCCTTTTCCTTTTTCGGTGGCCGTGACGAGAAGGTCTTGGCACCCTGCGGCTTGCCGCCCTTCTTGCCGTGCGGTTTGCCACGGCCGTCCTGCGGTTTGCCCCGTGGTTTCCCCTTGCCCTGCCCCGGCTCGCGGCGCGGGCCACGGTTCGGCTGACGCTGACGGCCCCAGGTGAAGGTGTAAAACACTTCAACTTCGGGTTCATCCGACGCAGGTTCCGCAACCTGACCCTCTGCGACAGCCTCGGCTGCCGCCTCGGTGCTTTCGGTGGCCTCGGCTGTCGCCTCGGCGGGCGCGGCGACCTCTTCTGAGGCCGCGTCAGGTGCTGGCGTCTCATCGATAACGGCTTGTTCAGCCGCCTCTGTCACAGGCTGCTCTGCCGGTGCCGGTTTGACCTTGCCACGCTCGCCGCGCTCGGCTTTGTAGCCGAGCCCCTGCATTAGGTCTGCAAACTGCTCAAGCGTCATGCCAGTGATCGACAGCATATCCGGTTTGGCTTCGAACCCGCCACGGCTATCTTCCGAACGAAGCATGTCCGCCAGACGTTCCAGCATATCGATACGGATCGATCGGTCGCCCGCATCGCGGTAGCCGCACATGGTATCGTAACCCTGCGGTGCATCCTTGGCGACCGGCACTGTTACCAACCCCGGAGGCGGTGCTTCGGGGAATTCCTGCAAACCGCCATACAGCGCCCACAACACCAGGCGCAGACGCGTCGGTGCGGGCTTCAGCAAGAGCGGCATGAAGATGGTGAACTGGCCAAACCGGATACCGTGCTTGCGCAAGGCGCCGCGGGCGTCCTGATCCAGATCCTTGACCTCTTGCGCGACACCGGCGCGCGGAAGAACACCCAGCGCCTCGACCATGCGGAAGGCAAATCCTTTGGCCAGCCCGTTGAGTTCCTCATCGCGCGACAGATTTAGCAATGGCTCGAACAGCGCAGCGATCTTGCGGTCGATGAAGTGCTGCAACCGGCGCCGCACCTTCTGTTCAACATCCGGACCGGCGGCTTCGTCCACAAAAACCTCGACCACGGGCTTGAGAGGTTCGGCCCCGGCAACCAATTTGCCAACGGCATATTCGCCCCACATCAGGCCACCCTGATCGGTGAAATCAATTTCGGTATCGGGCGCATTGTAGAAGCGATCGGCACGCAGATGGAATTGCGGCGCGAGTGCTTGCAGGGATGCCGATTTGAGCGCTTTCGCCTCGGTTCCTTGCGCGCTTTTGTCCGGGCTGAACCGGAACCCTTCCAGACGACCGACGAATTCGCCTTCGACGGTCACTTCACCCTTGTCATTTACTTCGGCCAAAAGGGCCTCCTTCTGTTTGAGCCGCCGCAACAAAACCGATGTACGCCGGTCCACAAATCTTTGAGTCAGTCGCTCATGTAGTGCGTCAGACAGCCTGTCTTCTACAGTGCGCGTTTCGTCACGCCAATGTGATTCGTCACGCACCCAACCGTTTCGTTGCGCAACATATGTCCAGGTGCGAATATATGCCAACCTTTTGGATAACGCATCGATATCCCCATGGGTTTGGTCAATCCGCCGTATCTGCCGGGCCATGAAATCATCAGGAATACTGCCGCGTTCGTGCAGGTGGCCATAGATCACTTCCAGCAGGCTGGCGTGCTCTGCATGGCTGATGCCGCGAAAATCAGGGATTCTGCACACATCCCACAGCAATCGGATGGATGGACCGTCACTTGCACGGGCGGCAATCTCGGCTTGTTGTGACAGCGATTTCAACACATTCAGGTCATCAGCAGGGCGGGCTTTGATCAGGTGTTCGTCACTCGGGCTGACCTCAAGCGAGCTGATCAGCGCATCAATCGAACCAAACCGGAGAGCGGCATTCCGCCAGTTCAGCTTTTTCATCGGCGTAAACCGGCTGTCCATGATTGCCTGGGCGACACCTTCGTCCAGCGGCGGCGCCTCTCCGGTCACGCCAAAGGTGCCGTCCGACATGCCACGCCCGGCCCGGCCTGCGATCTGGGCCAGTTCATTCGGGGCAAGCGGGCGCATCCGCCGCCCGTCGAATTTGGTCAGGGATGAAAATGCAACGTGGTTTACATCCAGGTTCAAGCCCATGCCGATGGCATCTGTGGCAACCAGATAATCAACCTCGCCATTTTGATAAAGTTCCACCTGAGCATTCCGCGTCCGTGGGCTCAGGGCCCCCATGACCACCGCCGCACCACCTTTCAGGCGGCGCAGAAGCTCCGCGATGGCGTACACATTCTCGACCGAAAACCCGACAATAGCGCTGCGGGCCGGCATCCGGCTGAGTTTCTTCGAACCGGAATAGACCAGCTGCGACATCCGCTCGCGTCGGACAAACTGCGCCTCGGGCACCAGCGCTGCAATCGGGCCGCGCATCGTGTCAGAACCAAGAAAAAGCGTCTCGTTTGTTCCGCGCGACCGAAGCAGGCGATCTGTAAAGACATGGCCGCGCTCGGGATCGGCACACAGCTGGATTTCATCAATCGCCACGAAATCCGCACCCATACCTTCGGGCATCGCCTCGACCGTGCAGACCCAATACTGAGTCCGGGGCGGCACGATCCTCTCTTCGCCGGTAACCAAAGCAACAACCGATGGCCCGCGGATGGCGACGATCTTGTCATAGACCTCACGCGCAAGCAGACGCAGCGGCAGACCGATGACACCTGTGCGGTATCCCAGCATCCGTTCGATTGCGTAATGGGTTTTACCTGTGTTCGTAGGGCCCAATACGGCCACTATTCGGGATGACCCGCTCACCTTTGCCCCCTGCCCGGACCTTACAGCGCTGCGCCGTCGATCTGCGGCTTCAGTCGATTCACCGCATTGGTTACTTCTTCGTGGTGGGGATGTATAGCCAATGCCCGTGAATAGGCGTCGTAGGCTTTGTCGGGTTGTCCGATAATCTCAAAGATCAGGCCCAGACCATAGATTGCCTCGTAATTGTTGGGGTTCAGGGTCAGGGCATGTTCCAGATCGGCAGCGGCCATGCCAAACCGTTCGATCCCGAAAAAGGCCGAAGCGCGCAGGTGCCAGCCTTCAGCAAAATCGGGCGCATGGTCCGTCAGGGCGGTCAGATGTTCCAGTGCCGCACCTACGTCACCGTCATCCAACGCTTCGCGGCCACGTTCCAGTAGCAGATCGGCCGATGCTGAACCGGACTGGGCCCACAGAACTTGCAACTGCCGATCCAGGGCAATGGCCTGCTCGGGCGTCGATTGGGCAAGTTGTTGCAGCAATTCGCCCTCGTCCCGTGAATCCGCCTGTTGCGCAAGGCAAGTGGAGGAAATCGTGACTAGGACAAAAAGTGCCGCGACGGTACCTTTGAGATTGTGGATTGCAATGCTCATAACAATAGTCAGTGTAGCGTTGCGACCGGGGATGTCCATTCACGGCGCACTAACAATATGAGGAAAAACATGAGCGAGACACTTGAAAAGGCAGCCGCCGCTTTGAATGAAAAACTGGAAGGCGGCGCGTTTGATGCCTCGGCCAAGTTTGATATCGCCGATCTGGGTGCCATTGTCCTGGATTCCAACGGCGCGCGGGTCAGCGACGATGATGCTGATGTCACCCTAAGCGCGGATGCCGACACGTTCGAACAAATCCTCAGCGGTGAATTGAACCCGACAGGTGCGTTCATGTCCGGCAAGCTGAGCATTGATGGCGACATGGGTGTTGCCATGAAGCTGGCATCGGTACTGGCCTGATGGAGTTCTCGCCGGCCCCTTTGTTTGAAGACGTGGCCGGCGGCCCCGCCGGTGGTAAGGCCCACTGGTTGACGACGTCGGATCAAAAACGCATCCGCGTTGCTCACTGGCTTCCGGACGGAAAGGCACATGGCACTGTCATGATGTTTCCGGGACGCACGGAATACATTGAAAAATACGGCAATACTGCCAGCGAATTCGTAGAGCGTGGGTTCGCCATGCTGGCCGTCGACTGGCGCGGTCAGGGTCTTGCAGATCGGTTGCTGGACGATGCTCGGGTCGGACATGTCGATCAGTTCACCGATTACCAGCAGGACGTTCAGGTCACCCTGAAACTTGCAGGCGCGCTGGACCTGCCGAAACCGTGGTACGTGGTTGGGCATTCGATGGGCGGTGCAATCGGGTTGCGTGCCGTCATCGAGAATGGCTGCTTTGCCGCATGTGCCTTCACGGGCCCTATGTGGGGAATTTTCTTCACTCCGGTCATGAAACCCCTAAGCCGCGTGACAGCCTATTGGGGCACAGCACTTGGCCTGGGCGAGCGCACACCCCCCACCACAACGCTCAAAAGCTATGTTCTGTCGCAACCTTTCGAGGGAAATATGCTGACCCGTGACCCGGACATGTACCGGATGATGCAGGATCAGTTGAACGCACATCCTGAACTCGCGCTGGGTGCCCCTTCAAACCTGTGGCTGCGCGAGTCGCTGGACGAATGTGCATGGTTGATGGAACAGCCCGCCCCGAAAACTCCGTGCCTGACATTTTTGGGCAGCCATGAGCAAATTGTGGACCGCAAGGCAATTCGTGCGCGCATGGCCAATTGGCCCAACGGAACGCTGATCGAAATTCCGGATGGTGAACACGAGGTGCTGATGGAAGCACCCGAGGTTCGAGGGCCTGTTCTGGACCAGATCGCGGCGCATTTTCTGGCCAACCAGGCCAATGGCGCTTCCAAGCTGGTTTCCTCGTAAACCTTTTCACCTTTGGGATTGGCCGCTTGTGATCCGGGCGCGCCAGCCCTAGATGTTTGCAAAAGCAGTCTACTAAAGGTGACCCATGCGCAACCTTCCCTTCCCTGTCCGTGACGCGAACGCAACCGGTGGTTCCGGCAATCTGGGCAATCTTCCGGAATGGGATCTGAGCGATCTCTATACCTCGGAAGACGCACCCGAATTAGCGCGCGATCTGGATTGGCTGGAAGGTGAATGTGCCGCGTTTGCTGCTGATTACGAAGGCAAGCTGGCCGGTCTGGAGGCCGCAGACCTGCTGACCTGTGTGCATCGCAACGAAAAGATTAACGCCATCGCCGGGCGTATCATGTCCTTTGCCGGTCTGCGCTATTATCAACTGACCACAGATGCAGAGCGCGCCAAATTCCTGTCGGACATGCAGGAAAAGATCACGATCTTCACCACTCCGCTTGTGTTCTTCACGCTCGAGATCAACCGGATCGAAGACGTTGTTCTGAAAGCGCATTTTGCGGCGAACACGGATCTCGCCCGCTACGAACCTGTGTTCCGTCGCATCCGCGCAATGAAGCCCTATCAGCTGTCTGATGAACTGGAAAAGTTCCTTCATGATCTGGGGGTTGTCGGCGACGCGTGGGAACGTCTGTTCGACGAAACGATTGCCGGACTGGCCTTTCATGTCGACGGTGAAGAACTGAACATCGAAGGCACCCTGAATCTGCTGACGGAACAGGACCGCGCGAAACGTGAGGCCGCGGCGCGTGAACTGGCTTCGGTCTTTCAGGACAATATCAAAACCTTTGCCCGCGTTCACAACACGCAGGCCAAAGAGAAAGAAATCGTCGACCGCTGGCGCAAGATGCCGACCGCTCAGACCGGGCGTCACCTGTCGAATGATGTCGAGCCCGAGGTGGTCGAGGCCCTGCGCGAGGCGGTCGTGGCCGCCTACCCCAAGCTGAGCCATCGCTATTATGAGCTGAAGCGCAAGTGGCTTGGACTGGACGTCATGCAGGTCTGGGACCGCAACGCGCCCCTGCCCATGGAAGACACGCGTATCGTGAATTGGGAAGAGGCCCAAAAGACGGTGATGAACGCGTATAATGCCTTTGACCCCCGGATGGGTGAAATCGCGGCGCCTTTCTTCTCAAAAGGATGGATCGACGCGGCGGTGAAACCGGGCAAAGCGCCGGGGGCCTTCGCCCATCCGACGGTCACCGATGTCCACCCCTATGTGATGCTCAACTATCTGGGCAAACCGCGCGATGTGATGACGCTTGCCCATGAACTGGGTCACGGCGTCCATCAGGTGCTGGCCGCCGGTCAGGGCGAGATGCTGTCATCCACCCCGCTGACACTGGCGGAAACCGCCTCGGTCTTTGGTGAGATGCTGACATTCCGCAAGATGCTGGACCAGGCCGAAACCCCGGAACAGCGCAAGGTACTGCTGGCCGGCAAGGTCGAAGATATGATCAACACGGTGGTCCGCCAGATTGCCTTCTACGACTTTGAATGCAAGCTGCACACCGCCCGGCGCGAGGGCGAGCTGACCCCGGATGACATCAACGCCCTGTGGATGAGCGTTCAGGCCGAAAGCCTTGGCCCCGCATTTGAATTCATGGACGGGTACGAGACCTTCTGGGCTTACATCCCGCACTTCGTCCACTCGCCCTTCTACGTCTATGCCTACGCCTTCGGCGACGGGTTGGTGAACGCGCTCTATTCCGTTTACGAAAGCGGCGCGGATGGGTTTGAGGACAAGTATTTCGACATGCTGCGCGCTGGTGGTTCAATGCACCACAAGGAATTGCTGGCCCCGTTCGGCCTGGACGCCAGCGATCCCAAGTTCTGGGACAAAGGCCTGTCGATGATCTCAGGCTTCATTGACGAGCTGGAGGCGATGGAGGGCTGAGACGCCCTCGACAGAGGGTGGCGACATCTGCCTTGCTGAAATAACCTACCATGCCTGGCAATGTCACGCCCAAGGGGCTCCTGAATGCCCGCTAAGCGGACAAAGCTGCCTGTCAAACCAACTTACAAAAGATTGCTCGTCTTTCCTGGTGAGATGTGTTTTTTGAACCTGTATCTGCAAGGTTGGAAGCAATGGATATTAAAACGGTTTACGCAGAAACTAAAGCGGTATTCCAAATTTTGCTGAATTCCAGTTTTTTGAACAGTTGCGATAACTTCAGGGAAAAGCTCGTTGCACTATCGGATGTTACGTCTGATTTTTTCTTTGTTTGCGAACTTCTCTATGAAAATCAAAGGCTGGCAGGTTCACAGAAATACTCCTTTCAGCATTGTGTTATGTCGAATGCGATTATCGTTACGATGCACTTCTCGGAAACCCTTTCACTCGACGAATTGGACAAGCATGCTGTCCTGGCCAGATACGCTGAAGACTGGGAATCTTCCCAAAATCAATAGGTAACTTTGGGCTCAAAGCAGCCGCACCTGAGATCACTTCAACTGGCTGTCCTTCGACCCCCGCCGATTGACGCCGCCACGTGCCTTGAACGCACCATCCCGTTCCTGCTGGCAATCAAGGCACAGCTTCACGCCCGGCAAAGCAACGCGGCGTTTCTCAGGGATCGGCTCTTCGCATTCGGCGCAATGGGTCAGGCTTTCACCAACAGGGCGCTTTTGCGCCTGCATCCGCGCCAACTCATCCGAAATCGACGCTTCGATCTGTTCGCTCACTGCGCCGTCGCGCGCCCAGCCTCCTGCCATGGGTCATCTCCTGCTAAACGTAAGCAAAAGGATAGCCGAGCCTGCGCGCAAAGGGCAAGTTACAGCGAAACTGCGCCCTCGAACACGCGGTCAATCACCTCTTGCGTCCCCCGAGAGAATTCCAGCGGACAGGGATATTCTGCCCCTTCCCTGACCGAGCGGCAAAAGGCCTCGACCTGAAGCTTGTAATGGTCTGCGCCGGGGAACCGGGTGACCAGCACCTCAAGCCCCGGACGATGCAACTCGACCCGGGCTTCACCAAACACTCGCGCATTAAACGGTGTTGTCAGGCGGATCAGGCCATTGTCCCCGTGAAACACCATTTCCTGATGGGGATGCATCCGAATGGACACGTAGCTTGAGTAGGTAAAACCGGGGAACTGCGCGCGAATTTCTGTGAAGATGTCGATATCATCCTGCCAACGGATGGCTGACTGTATCGCCACCGGTTCCTGCCCCGTTGCAAACCGGGCTCCGCCAATTACGTAAACACCGATGTCTCGCAATCCGCCGCCGCCCGTTTCAGCGCGGTTTCGAATATTCTGGGTATCTGCCCGATTGTCGAAACTGAACGCTCCGGTTACGTGCACCAGATTGCCGATTGCACCATCCGCAATCAGTTTACGTGCCAGTTGCCACTGGGGGTGATGCACGATCATATACGCCTCGGCGGCAAGCAAGCCGCTTTCGTCGCGCTTTTGGATCAATGCGTCAAACTCGTCCACCTTCATTGTCATCGGCTTTTCGCACAGCACATGCTTGCCGGCATCCAGCGCTTTCAGGCTCCATTCCACATGAAGATGGTTGGGCAGTGGTATGTAGACCGCATCAATACCAGGGTCCGCCAACAGCGCATCATAGCTTTTGAACACGTTCAGATCGGGACAGAAAGACGAAAACGGTTCAGCCTTTGCCGCGTCTGACGTCGCCAGTGCAGCCAGTCGCGCCCCGTTGGCGGCATGTATCGCCGGTGCCATGTATTCACGCGCGAATTTCGCGGCACCTAACACGCCAAACTGAACCGGTTTTTGCATAACGCTCTCCATAGATGTTCGAACCCCAAAGGGTTCGTGCCCCTCCGAGGTCCGCAGGATCGACCTGTTACACCGTCATCGAAATGAAACGCGTCATTGCAGTACCATAGCTTTGGCCCTGCGGCCATTCTTTTGGCTTCACAGTCTGGATAGCGGTCATACGCGTTCAGCAGGAAATGATCTGTCAGGACGCGCCGGGCATGTGCGCGAAGAGGCGGTTTCTTCGCACAAGTGTAAAAACCAGCCCGCAGCTATTGCAGGCTGGTATTGTGGTCAGCTGACACCCAGCATCCCTTTTTCACGTGCCAGATCCCGCATTTTCTTTTGCAGCTTCTCGAACGCGCGAACTTCGATCTGACGGATCCGCTCGCG
The DNA here is from genome assembly GCF_056534665.1 of Ruegeria sp. P8. Taxonomy (NCBI): domain Bacteria; kingdom Pseudomonadati; phylum Pseudomonadota; class Alphaproteobacteria; order Rhodobacterales; family Roseobacteraceae; genus Ruegeria; species Ruegeria sp. P8. The sequence continues at coordinate 16,111 of NZ_JBQERC010000010.1, read as the reverse complement.
GCTGACATTGTATTGGGCGCTGAGGTCCTCCAGCGTAACCGGTTGATCCAGCAACCGGCGCTGGGTCAGGATGTCCTTTTCACGGTCGTTCAACACGTCCAGCGCCGCAGCAAGCAACTCGCGACGCGCTTCCAGTTCATCGCGCGCCTCATAATCTCCGGCCTGGTCGGCGTCTTCATCCTCAAGCCAGTCCTGCCATTGCATCGTGCCTTCGCCTTCGGACCCGACCGTGGCGTTCAGAGAAGCGTCCCCGCCGGACATACGGCGGTTCATGCTGATGACTTCCTCTTCGGTCACGCCAAGATCATTGGCAATTTGCGCGACGTTTTCGGGGCGCAAGTCGCCCTCTTCCAGTGCGCCGATGCGCGCCTTGGCTTTGCGCAGGTTGAAGAACAGCTTTTTCTGCGCCGAGGTTGTGCCCAGTTTCACCAGCGACCATGACCGCAGAATATATTCCTGAATCGAGGCGCGAATCCACCACATGGCATAGGTGGCCAGACGGAAACCCTTTTCAGGGTCAAAACGTTTGACCGCCTGCATCAGGCCCACATTGGCTTCGGAAATCACTTCGGCTTGCGGCAGACCGTAGCCGCGATATCCCATGGCAATCTTGGCCGCCAGCCGCAGGTGCGATGTCACCATCTTATGCGCGGCTTCTGTGTCCTGCTCTTCAACCCAGCGCTTGGCCAGCATGTATTCTTCTTCCGGCTCAAGCAGGGGAAACTTGCGAATCTCCTGCATATAGCGGTTCAGGCCGCCCTCGGGCGTCGGCGCGGGGAGATTTGCGTAATTTGCCATTATGATGTCCCTCCGACAAATGTTTAAGTCTTTAACATGGGATATGGGTAAAGAACCCATCCTGTTCAAGAGGTGCTGCTAACAGTCTGAAATTAATCTTTCATGAAGGAAAGATAAGAAACTCTTACTCACAGGACTTTGCTTATTATGTCAGCGGTGCGCGAAGCGCGGCAATCAGGTTCTCCATGTCTTGCGGCAGTTCGGCTTCAAACCGCAGGTTTTCGCCCGTCACCGGGTGCTCGAACCCCAACACGGCAGCGTGAAGCGCCTGCCGGGGAAAGCCGGACACGCATTCGGCGGCGGCAGGCGCAAACGCCTTGGTCGCCAGTTTCCGCTTTCCACCATAGACCGGATCCCCGACAAGCCCATGCCCGGCATGGGCCATATGAACGCGGATCTGGTGCGTTCGCCCGGTCTCGAGCCAGCATTCGATCAAAGCTAGGCCAGCAGGCGTGCCAAATGTTTCAACAACCCGCGCGCGTGTCACCGCGTGGCGCCCGCCATGAAACAACACCGCCTGCCTTTGACGGTCGGTCTTGTGCCGCGCAAGCTGGGTGGTCACACGCATGATGTTTCCCAGTTCAAAGCTGACACCTTTGACGCCGCGCAAACGGGGATCACTTGCATCCGGAACCCCGTAACACACAGCGCGGTAATAGCGTTCGACACTATGTGCTGCGAATTGCTCGGCCAGCCCGTGATGTGCGGCGTCTGATTTGGCGACCACCAGAAGACCGCTGGTTTCCTTATCGATCCGGTGAACGATACCTGGGCGTTTCACCCCCCCAACACCTGACAAAGCGTCACCGCAATGGTGTAACAAGGCGTTGACCAGCGTACCCCCGGGCGAGCCCGGCGCGGGATGCACCACCATGCCTGCTGGCTTGTTGACGACGATCACGTCTGCGTCTTCGAAAACAACCTCAAGCGGGATGTCTTCAGCACCGATATGGCTGTCTTCCGCTTCGGCTACAGTTATGGCGACCTGAGCCCCTTCGGACACCTTGGCCTTTGGGTCCTGCGTCCGGGTTCCGTCAATCCAAACCGCGCCGTCCTCGATCAGGCGCGCCAACCGCGTGCGCGACAGGTTTTCACCGTCTGGCACATCGCGGGAAAGCGCCTTATCAAGGCGAAGCGGCGGATCAGCCGCGATCTGAAACTCAATCTGGCGGGTGCCCATGACTGTCCCTTCCGAACCCCAAGAACCGCAGGAAACCCCGCAGCTGCGATTGCTGCGGCGGATGGTCATGCTGCTGACCGCGGTGATGATTGGCGGGGTTCTAGTGACATTCGCCCTGATTGTCATCCGCCTATCGGACCGCACACCCGCCTTGCCAGATCAAATCAACCTGCCCGACGGTGCCCGGGCACAGGCCCTGACCATCGGGTCCAACTGGTATGCGGTCGTGACCGACGACAACCGCGTCCTGATCTTTGACAAGACAACAGGAAAGCTGCGTCAGGAAATCGCCGTCGAGTAACCTGATCAGTTCGGGAACAGACGGGTGCCGACCCAGGCCTCACCCAACTGCACATCCAGTTCAGGCGTACGCATCTTGCGTTTTCCGCCAAACGGGCAGAGCGTAATTTCGCCAAGATATATCTTGTCGCCAATTACATAAAGGTCCACCCGCGCAAACTCGACACGTTGCCCAACCGCTTCGGCTATTGCGACCATATCGTCAAAGACCTCTGGCTTGGGCTCGGTGTCATCGCTTGTCTGGAAGTACAGCTCTTTCGGGATAAAGTTGAAATCCCGGTCGTGGATCATCTGCACATGCCCCCGAGAGCGGTCCCGGTCGACCTGAACAATCTGGACCTTTCCGGCGACAACCCAGAATTTCCAGTCGATGATGTCCTGACCTTCAACCGCCAAATCTTCCTCGAGGAAATAGCGCGTGTCGATCGTGGAATACCACCATTCTGCCGTCCAAAACCCGTGGGGAATGGATCCATTGCTCCAGTTGGCAAGCTTTTCCTGGGCCAGGTTTCGGTCTTCTGCATTCATTGGCCAGGTGATCCTGTGGTTTTGCCCCTGCCCGTTATTGCATTTGAGCCAATAGCTGCCGGGCTCGAGATCAAGGTCTTCCGGCAACTCAGGCGACGATGAAACCCAATAGCGCTTCACCGGTGTAACAAGGTTCCTGGCTGGTTCTGGGATGTAATTCTGCGCTGTGAAACTGTCTGCCATCGACACTTCAGGCATCTCGCCAAACATCTTCATGACCAGGAGTTTTTCTGTAAACGTCTTCGGCGCCGTCAAGTCTGGCAAACAGCGGTGCGTTTCAGAAAACCCAAAGATTGATAGCATCAGCGCATTCAGACGCGCCGGGTTGTTGGCAAAGTGATCCCACCCTCGCAGAAAGCCGTCGCGCGACTGATCCTGCACTCCGTAAAGACCACGATCTTGAATTCTGTCCAACTCGAGTTGCGCGAATTTGAGGTACTCTTCCCGCCCGGATAACAACGCAATGGACATTAATCCGCCAGACGCTGCACTGATCTCTTCTTTCGTCGTCGGTAATTCAGGAAGCGCATCTGGGAAACTAACAGGTTTCGGCGCCCTTCTGCCGCCGCGTGGCAGTGGTGCGTCGGTGGGTCGGATCCCCAAGCTGCGCAGCCTGCGGTCCAGGAATGAATAACGTTTTACACCTTTTGCAATCCACCAACGCATCCGCCGCCCCCATAGATGGACGGCCAGCGTTTCATCCTTGAGGTACTTATCGCGAAATTCCCGTGCATGAATGTCGTTTGCCTGACCCGTTTGCCGAAACGGCAAAGGGTAAAAGACCGGAGGTGGGCTGGCATGCTCTATCTCGCCATGATGCTGTAAAAACCATGTCATGACCTCGGGTCCATAAACACTGTGCGCCTGATCCGAGGCATGAGGCAACTCACCAGCCTTTTTCAGGCTTTCCAGCTTTTCGCGTTCCTCACCTTCTACCCACGGACGGATCGGGAATGGATCAAGGCTGTATTCCGTATATGCTTTCAAAGCAGGGCTATCGGATGGCAACCGCATGATCGCGTTGCAGATTGTGCTGCGATTGAAAAAACCAAACACGTGATCCGCTTTCGGGATAGGCTTCAAAGCAACGACATCCGTGTCGCACCAGAGGAAATCGGTTTTTTGCATCAGTTGCAGCCTGAAAATGTCAGACTGCGGGACCGGTGTTTTGAACTGGTTGTTCATGATGAACTGCTGCGGTTCGTGAATCTCGTTCGCCGAAACCAGTTCGATACCTTCGGGTACGTTTTCGACCTCGCCATAGTGGAACAGCACGACCCTGTGTCCGTTCGCAACAAAGGACAAAAGGCACATCTGTTCCAGAAAACTGAGAGGACCTTCCAACCAGAGCATTCCGATTGTAGGAAGAGTGCTTTCCGCAGCCATATGCTGTTTCTCCGAAGGCAAGTCTTTCAGGACTCGGGCAGATTTTCGTTAGAGGACGGTTGAGTGTCCGCCGAAAGGCGCGCGTGCAATCCGCGGTCTTTTGCAACAAATTCAACAGCCGGCTTATTAAGAAGCGTCTGGTAAAGCGCATTGTACTCTGGCTGTTTGAGAAGGTCTTCGATCAACGCCTTGTGCCACAGGAATGCTTTTCGGTGCAGCCGTGCAAGCCGTCCGTCGGACTGAAACTCTGCTATCAGCGCGTCAACTTCGTCCTTGTACCTGAGGATCGTCTCATCCTTCGCGCCACCCCGGTTCCAGCGGTCCCAGTATTCCGTTCCCAGCGTCTGGGAAGAGTGGTTGGCCCGCCCTCGGCTGCGCTTGACCAGATAGGCCTGCGTCGACCGAACCGCGTAGTGGTTGATCTGGGCAATCTCAAATCCAAAAGGCGGTGCAACATGGTTCCCAAAGGGCGCGGGTTCTTTTGCGTGCCCGCCGGAAACCGACCGGAACACACCCGCCTGAAATTCTGACCTGGGATGCGGGTTATGCAAACCATAGCGGAGATAAATGTCATCCTGCCGGAACAGAGATTTGACAAACCGGCGCCCCGCCCCGCCCTGCTCATAATCCAACTCACCATCGAAAAACCGATGCGACACAGGCGCGTCGCGCAACACATGGCGACCGCTGTTCGAGAATATCTTCCAGGGAATCGAAATGACGTCCACGCCGGGTGTCGCCTCGATCAGGTCGTCCACCTTGTGGTTTCCGACGTGAATATTCAGAAACTCGTCTGCATCGCAGACATAGACCCATTTGGCCTCTTTCACGACGGGTAGACGGCGGGCCTGTCGCAGCGCAGATCTGTGAATACCGCCCGTGCCCACGCGGTTCCTGTGAAATTCAACATGCCCCAGGGCCTCAAGGCGGCGTAAAATTCCGTTCGTACCGTCCGTGCAATCGTTAGTGTAAACAATGATCCTGTCGAAGCCCAGCACCTTATGATGAGCCACCCATTCCAGAATATACGGGCCCTCATTTTTCATCGCAGAGATGAGGATTTTTTCAGGCTTGTTCGTCACTGCCATTCACCCCAGACGCTTAGTCGTCCTGTTTCTTGCTGTCATCTTGTGGAGTGATTTTTTCTATGGCGATCTGCGCACCGGCAATTGCCCGGATACGCAATTCACGAGGGTGTTTGCCCAGAAACTCGTTGACAGCCCGGATCACTCCGTCGCCCCACCACCCCCGGCGGTGGTAATCATCAAACGCCATGATCCCACCCGATTTGATCTTGGGAAACAACGCCTCCAGGTCAGCAGTAACACCTTCGTAAGAATGATCCCCATCGACATAGGCAAATGAAATGCTCTCATCGTCAAAAAGCTTTAATGCTGGCACCGAGAAATCGCGAATAATGCCAACCTTGCCCTCCTCGATCTCTTTTTCGAAGGACGTGACGACCTTCTGGAAGATGGCTTCCATCTTTTCGTCTTCGGTCCTGCCGACAAACGCCGTTGTATGCGATTCCTCGCCAATATGTTTCCAAGGGTCGATCAGAAACAACTGACTGGGTTCAAGCAATTTCAGGATTGTCGGAGAAAACTCGCCCTGCCAGACACCGATCTCAACAGCCACCCCACCCTTGGGAAGGCGCGTCAGGAACGTACGTCGGATCGCGTCTTTTGTATTCTTGCGTTTGGTTGCCTTGTCTGCGTTCGGTTTATTCTGGCTGCCGGGAACAGCACCGATCACTCTGGGTTCGTTTGACATCTCGACCTCACTTGCAGACGGGTATTGATTTCTCGCGAAACCCGTTTTGTTTATTGGGCAATGGCTAACATGTCGTTGCTTCAAGAACCAGAAGCTATGTGTCGTTTTTGGAAAGTGGTGGCAACTTGTCGATACCAAGCCACGGAGGCTCGAGGCTTGTAATCCGATAGTCACTCGCTTTGCTCGCGAGAAAACGGTTAATCGCCGAAGACATGCCGGAATAAGACCCTTTGCCCCGCCTGTAGGATGTAAAGGCGATACTTCCGCCCGGAGCCAGAACCCTGTCGATCCGGTTCAACAGCTGCAACATGACACGCTCGGCCCGAACCCCGCGTATGATCACAACGCCAACGCTTTGATCTTCAAACAGCTTCAGCATCAAAGGCGGCAGCGCCCGGTAGACCCTCAGACGCCCCGCGATGATCGGTTCTCGGAAGTACTCCAGCAATGCATAGAACGTGCGATCCAGGGCCTGAAGTTTAGGATCTTGCGTCGCATCCTCACAGGTAAAGCTGTCCCAGGACAGCCCCCACGGCCCTATGATCGTCAATTGCGCGACTGCATCCAATGCGAGTATTTCTTCAACGATTTCGGTTTCAACATGCCCGATCAAAACCCAGTTCTTCTTGCCACTGATCGAGCTCAGAAAACTTTGGCGCTGGACTTTTGTTCTTTCAATTTCCGGAGACACCGCGGGCAGGAAAGCAGGATCTTTGGGGTCAAACGGCAATTCAACCTGCTTTGCATCGGTGATACTCGCGTGCTGCGCTGCTGCTGTCTCGTGATCCATGGATGTTCCCAAAGAATCGAGCCGCACGAACCAAGGAAAGCTATTAGGTTTTGAGTTTGTCGCCTTGGACATTTTACCAAGGCGCGTCCATTTCGCGACCTGCGCGAACGTAACTTCGGGGTCTTCGTATGTAGATGCATCAAAAGACAGATCGGCCTCTTCCATCACGCCTAGATCCAGCGCCTTTACATACCGCCCCCCACCAAAGTTCCTATAGCGTTTTATGAACTTCTGAGCAGCCTCAGTTTCTCGGATATCCGCAATGCGTGTTTTATGATAAGTTACTGCTTTTTCGTGCAAATCTAGCAAAACAGGATCTGCACACAATCCTACATACGTCTGGGAAAGGCGTTCAATCTTGGACAGAATCGAGGTTTCCTCAACCACGTTGAAGCAGTGCATGTGCCAATACGCCTGCCCCGTCCCTTCCATTTTCGGGTGAAACTTTGTCGTCCTCACATCTCCACGCAAACGCTTCATCAGATAGCTCTCGATAGACCTGACCGCGTAGTGGTTCATCCTGAAAAACTGTCGCCCAAAAGCGGCGCCGGTTGTCCAATGCGCCCATCCATGCCGTCGCACGGCTGGAGGCAAGGGATCACCATCCCCATCCAGCCAGACAAAACGATCGGCTTTCCCCTTTACAGGCCAGCGCGGTCGGTGCGTGTCGATCATTCGATAGGAACCGTTGTTATTGTAAAGTGATTTAAACGCTCGCAAGTTATGCGGGGTTACGACGCCAAGCTCGGCAGCTCGCGTGAATTGTTCGGTCACAAAGCGATCTTCGAAATCAACGATACCATTATGTCCGAACAACTGCCAAAGGGCGACAAACCCATGGGCATAAGGAAAAGCACGAAACAGATCGTCCAACGTGCCGTCCCCAACACGGATGTCTAAGAACTCATCCACATCACAAACCAGAATCCACTCGGCTTCAGCGTACCAGGGATGTTCCATAGCGTTCGCATAGGCCGACGCCTGCGGCCCATGCTTCCAGGGACCGGGGTTATCGATATGCGCCAGAAAACCCAGCTCCTCGCATCTTTTCAGGATCGCGTCGGTGCCGTCAGAACAGTCATTCGAGTTAACGATGAAATGTGTGAACCCGATCGAAAGGTAATAGGCGATCCATTCAAGGATGAACGGCCCCTCGTCTTTCATCGTTGATATGACAAGTCTCATCGCACCTACCCGCAATTACGGCCCGCAAATTCAGGACGAAGGGAAAAATCGCATCATTGCAGAGGTATGGCGCGCTTCCCGACACCTGGCTTAGTTACGGGCCACGGATTTGCAATGCAAGAGAACAGACTAGAACGGCAAAGTCAGCTTCGCGAAAGCTGATCGCGCTTCACAGGATGCGAAAAGATTTGGTGCGCTCGGGAAGACTCGATTGTCGGTTTATTCCACCGCACAAAAATATTTACATTATTTTACAATGATTTACATGTATTTCCGGAACGCAGATTTTTAGAATTGTGCAAAGTCAGACCTAGTTTTGTGCAAAGTGGCACGTCGAATCGTTGCCCGCGTTAGCGGGCATCGGAGTCGTCGTTTTCTTCGTCTGCATCTTGATCATCACGCGGGATCGGGAAACCTTTTTCATCCAACCCGAGTTCCTGACGCCGCTTGAGAACCTTTGGGTAATGCATGCCGGTCGGATGCCCCGGACTCTTCATTTCGTATGCCATTCATTGCCTCCATTTAGCTATTTGACGCTGCAGCTCGCTGCCCTGCGCGGAATGCGTCGTTCTGAATCTGTTTCTGTGATTTGCGGAAGCTGTCAGCATCAGGCGTTGTGATGTTGAATGTCTGCGGCTGGTTGATGACTGTACCGCCTGCCGCACCGTTCGTGCCGCCCAGATCAACTGGAATCTTTCGCCCTTTGCTGAGCGGAATCACCGCCTCGTTCGGGTGCAGAGCTGCCGGAATCCCGCTGGTCAATCCGCCTTCGGCAAAATGAGGCGCGTGCCGAAATGCTGAGATGGGTGCGACCGTCTGCGCAGGCGCGTCGGTGCTGTAGCCGCCTTCGGCCAACGATCCGACTGCGGCTCCGAGGAGGCTACCTAGAATTCCTCCTCCGCCGCCTTCACCGCCCCCGAGAAGCCCGCCAAACAACTCTTTCACGGCTAGCTTGGCAGCAAGCTGAATCATCGTGGACAGTATCGAGTCAGCAAGGCGCTCAAAATTGAATTCGCCTGTCTTTGCGAAACTCGCGATTTCACTGCTGAGGCTGTCCAATACATCGGTTTGAATCTTGTCCGCAGCTTCCTTGTAGCTAGGTACTGCGTTCATCCAGCCAGCAGCGCCGCTGTTGGCGGCGTTCCGCATTTCGTTTGCTGACTTTTGCGCTGCGTCAATCTGGCGAATGAGCGCCTCAGTGGTCTTGTCCACCGAAGAGCCCATGGAGGCCTGAGCCTCAGCCATCAGTCGAGCGGCTTCGACGGTCTGAAACTGCCCGGATGCCACGAGTTCGAGTTCCAGCTTTTCGGCCTGCAAGCTGGTCAGACGATCTTTGAGACTCTTGTTCAGGTTTTCAACGGCCTTCTGCTCTTCGGACAGTGCTGCGCTTCTTCCGCCACCACTGCTGGACTTGGTCAACTGCTTAATCTGGTCGTTCACTGACTCGTAGTTGAGATCAGCCTGATACGAAGAGCTAGACAGCCGCCCGCCGTCTCCAAACAAGCGCGGGTCCTGACCTCTGCCGCCGTATTCCTTGGAGGCCCGAGCGTTATTCAGTGAGGCGGCTGCCTCGACAGCAATTCCCAGATTTCGCGCAAGGGTAGCAGCGGCCTGCGACGCGCTTGAAATCGTCCCGGTCATGTTGGACGATGCCACTCCATTGGCGGCTTCCCACGCTTTCATAAGCTCGGACTTCATCGACTCCGATACATCAAGGGCACGGGTCGTTTCTTCAAACGCGGCGCGTTCAGCCCGGATACGGGCTTCAGCCACCTCAACAGAGTCGCGTCCGTGGGTGGCAATGAGCTTATTCAATTCCGCCTGCTGACGCAGGCCAGTCAGCAATTCCTGCGCGGACGCAATAGCCTTCTCGGATTCGATCCGGGACCGCGCATAGCCCTCGTGCATACGGGAAATTTTCTCAGCAGCCTTGTCGGTCTGGGTGCCGATTTCTGCCACTTGAAGAGCGACTAGAAGCGCCTCTCTCTGGACGTTCAGAAGTTCATCAAGAATCTTTTCCACTGATCCAAACACACTAACGAACGCTTCGTTCAGCGAATTCGCCGCTGCGACCTTCTCCTGCATGGTGTCAGCAGTCGCCAAGCCTTCGAGAGACTTGACCACGGTAGCGGCCTGCACGTCGGTCAGCGCCAACGAGTCCTTGAGGTTCAGGAACGTAGCTTCGATCTGAGGTACCACGGCGTCGGCATAGGTCAGGGTTGTGCGGGACAGCCCGCCGAAACGCTTAGTCAGATCGTCAACAGCCGAGTCCGCCGCCCTGATCGCGTCGAGTCGACCGATAGTAGCCAAGGCGGCGCTGGCTGTACCCGCCTGAGAACCGAATACCCCGAACTTAGCGCTTAGCTCACTGGTAGTTTGCGATGCAGCGTCGGCGTATCCACGATAGGTGGAAACAGCCGTTGAAAGATCGGTTAGCCGGTCTTCAAACGATTTGGTTTCTTCCCCGGCGTCCAATGCGCTCATTGCCCACTGCGTCAGCGCGGCACCGCCCGCAATGATGCCAATCGTCGCCAAGGAAACCGGGTTAATCATGCTCATGAAGCCAGAACGCAGGGTCGCAAGGATAGACGCTCTGTCGCCCAACTGATTGAGCATTTGCGATATCTGAGTACCTTGTTGGAGGGCCAGCACGAGTGGTGATTGATGCGCCAACATGACGCCGATATCGTTGAACTGCGCCGCCATATAAGCCGTTTCATGCCCGCTGACGCGGGCCTTTCCGGAATACACGTCTGCCGCGTTGCTTGCCGCCATGAGGCTTGCGGCGGCTTGTTCACGCGCCTGAGCCGCCCGTTGCGCACTCAGCACACCGGCGTCTTCTAGTTGCTGTACTTCGGCTAGTGAATGCTCGTATGCGCGAGAAGTGGCGAACAGGCTGTCGTGCTTAGCCCGGAGAGATTCAAGGCTGGCAGCACGGCGTGCAGCCGCGTTAGCGGCTGTCTCTTGAGCGTTCGCTGACGCGATGGTTTCGGCGCGCAGACGTTCCGCTTCCCGTGCTGTTCGGTTCAACTCGCTGGCAAGCGACGCGTATCCGGCGCGTGCTTCCCTGACGTCGAGTCCGGTCGTGGCATTGGTCAAGGACGCTTTGAGTGAAACGAGGCCCCGCTCAAGCTGGGCAAGGCCAGCGGTATCGCCGACGCTCAACAAGCGGTCTCGGAGTCGGGATGCCTGATCGGTCGAAACCCGCAAGGCATTGCTGGACTGGATAGCTAGGGTGCGAATACGTTCGGTTGCGCGGTCTGTCGCGTTGCCTAGCTTTTCGGTTTCGGCACGTGCCCGCGTTAGCGGTTTCACGTCAACCTGAGGATTGACTTTGCTCAATTTGGCAAATGCGCCTGCGCTGTCCCGCTCAAGATCGCGAACAGCCTGCTTTACCGCATTGACAGCAGCGGTGAATTCGCGACCGCCGCGTTTTGCGGAAGAGGCGTCTATGTCGAGACGTAGGGTATGGTTCTCAGCCATTCTGGTTCTTTCTTGTCTGCTCGGAAAGGAGGTGGCGAGGGTCAGGGGACAGGGGCAGACATGACGCCCTGACCCTCGCCTAAGTTGCGCGCGGCCAAAGGAAGAAAAACCGCGCGCTCTGACTTTGGATAACCCGATTTTACCACAGACGGCGGGTTATCCGAAGCGATCTGGCGGAACGGTTCTCAACTGAAAAGTTGCTGTCGAATGCAACCTTTTTGGTCAAATTTTGGAATCTAACTGAAGCCCGAATTGAATCGAAACAGGGGGTAGCCTCTTTCGGCTGGGTCCCTCCGTCGAGTTGTACAAAAGACAGGGAAAGTTGCGCTATTTCGTCGAAAGTTGCAGGTGGTTGTATTAAGGTTGTACAACCAGCCGCAGACAGTACCTGCGCGCCCACTTGGGGTACCCAGATACCCCCTACTGGGTCCCCTTAATGCTTTGTTTTTAAACACTTTTCTGCAAACTCGCCACTAACGCGGCGACGATGGACAACGACAAAATGGCTTCAATGTCGTGTTTTGCCCCTGCACATGCTACGCTGATCCGCCGGATGCGCGGCACAAACGCTTCATAATGACCATTATGTTAAATTCGATTTTTGGCAAATTGCTCTCGGAATTACTTTTAATCGTTTATTTTCAATACCTTATCTTCACTCCAATAAGGGATGTGATTCTTTCCAGACTTTTGAGAATTCCGCGTAATTTTATTACCCAACGGTCTACTGCATAACTCGTTGATATTGGACAATTATCCTTATTTTCTAGATATCCCCGTCCCCGCGTTAGCGGGGAGGTTGTTAGTCATGCTGATTTCACATATGTATATACATTGCATATACTAAACGAGGAAGTTGGTGTGCGCCGCGTCAGCGGCGGCTGTTGGGAGTAGTTGCAGTTAAGATGTATATTTGAAAGAAAAATTTGATCATGGACCTAAAACCTACTGGCACTGGGCATGACTTGTTGTGTAAGTGAGTCACTGGACCATTTTGGCTCCATTTAGACCAATGCAAAAGAGGCAAACTGTGCAGCTATTCCCGAAAACAGAAGTTAAGAATTTTTCCGATTGCGTACATGGTGAAATCTTTCAATACGTCTTGAAAAAGCAAACCCATGTTGGAATTTGCATTCTCGAAGAAGATGATCGCAGAAGCGTACTGAACGTGGACAGTGATGACGAGGAAAGTAAGTACCTTCTGAATGATCTTCAGCACGGAATGGACGTCCTTAGCTATGGAACTGATTGGACACTTTCAACGAGTGGTCGTTTGTCAAATGGCGAAGACACCGCCAATGATCTAGGTTCAATATTCCACACTGCAAACGGTACCTTTATGATAGCTCGGGACAGCGGACCAGTCGGTCAACTAGTTCTTTGCAGATTAGACTATATCGGGGTTGCCAACTGGGAAGTGCTTCGCCATCGCGGAATGGCGCACAAATCATGGCGCATAGTCAGCTACGACGTTCACCAAAACCGGGAAAAGAACCTTGCCAGTAAGGAGAACACCGAGGCGACATAGGCCACGTATGCCGTTTCTGAGTTCGGGAGCTAATGCCCCCGAACTTGTCTCAAGTTGTAATCCGATCCGGGCTAGAACAGCACACAGTTGCTGCCAAAGGTTGTCGCCAACCAAATACCGCAGGCAGCGCCTGCAATAGCAGTAACGGGACTCCAGAGATTAACAGCATTACTGATTTTGCTGCGAGAAAATGCTTGAACGGCGACGACCTGCTCGTCAGTAAGCCCTTGAGACTTTAGAAAATCTCTCATCTCGCGCTCGCCGGACTCTGTATAAATTAGTCCACCGGATAGTTTCATTGATTTGCCTTCCTTGAATTTTTTGTTCTCGTTAGTCAGTGCCGCTCGGGGGTAAACCGCCCCCCTAGCGGGCACAACATACGGTTCACCAATGGGGCGAACTTTTAATCAAAATGTTGCCTCATTGGTTGCGCATTAGCGCCATACATGCCTTGCACTTCCTTATTTGTAGAAGGGGAAAATTTATGAAAAAACTATTTTCGATCTTAGTGTTAGCCGCATTTATCGCTGCACCCGCAAACGCATTCATAAACCCACGGGCCTTTGCATACGTTCTACCAGACAAACAGAATCCGGGATATGGAATCATCCGCATCACCGTGCAGGGAAATGCGTGGACCTGCGCCGGTCGCGTCAAGTTTCCGGAGGGTAAACTGGTCGCCCAGAACTTCAATATGGACTGCCGGGGCTGGGTAAAATCCGCCGTAGGAACCGTCGTGCCGCAGGGCGAGTTCTTTTCTCGGGTGAATTACAAGCTCAGCAACGGAATAAAGGGGCACGTCGAGCTGTCCTAGGTATCGGCACGCTAACGCGGGTTATCGTCCACCTTCCATCTCTGAACGAGTATACCATGGCAAATACCAACTATGACGAAGTGCTGTGCGAGCTTCTACAAGAGGCGATTGACGGCAACCTTTTGGACGAAGAAGAAGACCGTGCCGCTATCGGTGTAGCGCGCCGGGTCATTGATCTAGGCGATGACAGCCTGTCGCCGAAACAACGTGTTCTGTACGACCGTGTCATAGCCCCTGTTATCAAAGCTTGTGCTGATGAGCGTGAAAGGAACGAACTTGCCAACAGGCACGGCGGGGACTGACTGCCGCGCCGGGAGTTCCGGGAGTTGCCGGGAGTTGAAAACAAACTCCCGGCCATATTTTCTCATTATATTACTGATACTTACCTGATATTTCCGGGAGTCCGGGAGTTTTTTCCAATCTTTAAAGGGGGAAAACTAATTAATTATTTGAGGCCCATCTGCGCCCTCATTCGCAGAAATAATAAAATATATAGAAAAGAGCGAAAACAACTCCCGGACTCCCGGACTCCCGGCGAACTTATTTAAGTGATTGTTTTTACTTACACATTAATGCGGGCACACTTCCGGGAGTTTGCCGGGAGTTTTCGGAACTCCCGGTGAAACCACAGATATGCCGTGCATTTTCGCGCGTATTCGAGTTTTGCAGATATAGCTTACATTTTTGTGCCCGCGTTAGCGGGCATCCAACAACAGGGCATAACAGTTCGAATTGGTTGACGTGTCGGTTTCACATTCAAACCGAGCATCGTAATCCATGTCATTCAGGCGAACGCGGTACGTCCTCTTAGCCGCCGCCTTGAACCTCGCCCCGGCGCTACGGGTGTTGTAATACTGAACGTCCACGTCATCACCGACAAATACATCCCGATAACCCCACTTATCCAGCCGGGGCGTGTCCGGCATGTCGTGCAGGATGTCGAACAATCCGAACCTACCCCGCGCCACTTCCTTGTCAGACTTCGTTCCGACATATAGGCGAGCGCCGTCTACATTGTGCATGACATCCGCAATGGCCTGAATGACAGTCGTCACTTCATCGTCCCGCCCATCGGAAAGCTCCGCCAATTCGGACTGATTGCCCATGAGTCCGCCGATACCGCAGGACTCAAGAATGCCACCCATGACACCCGCCCAGTTTTCGAAACTGGCAAGCGTGTCGTTGCTCTTCTTCATGCCGCCACACACCCACCGCTGTATGATTGTCAGGCAGGCATGGACAAGCTTTGCCCTATTGTCTCGCGTCCACGCCCTCACATCATCGTGCCGCCATCCGTCCTTAGGCGTCCATTTGCCGGGGTCCGTGGTCTTGCGGTCTAGATCAATGAGAATGCAGCGACGCAGAAGTTCGGGACTCATGGTCAATGTGTTTGCCGCAAAAATCCATGAAGACCGAATACGCACCGAAACCGTTTGGCTCCTGCCAAGAACACGTGCCATGTATCCCCTTTCTGGTGGGGCGGTCATCGCTGATGCCAACTCGCCCGAGTCCATCTCGTGATTGATATTGTCAAAAAAGATTGCCGGTTCACCGTCCATCAATACAGCGACGAGCGTCTTCGACAATTCATCTTTGTTCTTGGGCATAGCGAGTGCGGGCGCTGACGCGCCGCTGCGGATCGTCGTGCAGACGTCCACCAGATAGCCTGCCCCTGTGCCCGGTGCTGGTTTGTTGACTATGTGTCCTGGCGTGTTGCCGGAAATCATATTGCGCGCAAAGTGCAACAGGATGAGGGCCAAGGTATTGGCGACGGCTGGGACGCCTGACGGCGTGAAGGCCTGATCCATGATTTCCTGACGTGTCAAACCGCCCAGCGGGAAATCTGCTAGGCATTCTTCCACAATAAAGCGGGCAGCTTCCTGTGCCTCTTCCACGGTCGGTTCACCGCTCACGCGGTCCAGAACCAAATCGCTATCCAGATAGACCTCAGACGCAGCGTGATACCCGTTCTCCGTCACAAGAGTGCCATCTGCCGCAAAGAATGGTGTGTTCACCACACCCTGCAACGGCAACTGAGCCTCCCCAACTGAACTGGTCCACCGCTATGTTTAGGAAACGGAGGACCACGAATGGCAAACAAGCGACCGAAGCCCGAAGAGATTGTCTCGAAGTTACGGCAGGTTGAAGTTCTGATGGGGCAAGGCATGTCCCGTCTTGATGCGATCAGGCAGATCGGCGTTGTTGAACAAACCTATTACCGCTGGCGCAAGAAGTACGGCGGAATGGGCGTAGATCAGTTGAAAGAACTGAAACGGCTTCAGAAAGAGAATGAGCGACTGCGACGTGCGGTATCCGATCTGACGTTGGACAAGCTGATCCTGACGG
>NZ_JBQERC010000009.1:0-140380 GCF_056534665.1 Ruegeria sp. P8 | reverse complement strand
CCGATCGCGATGGAAAACGGCCTGCGCTTCGCCATCCGCGAAGGCGGCCGCACCGTCGGCGCTGGCGTCGTGTCGAAAATCGTAGAATAATCGGTAGGCCGGGCTTCAGCCCGGCACATCGGTGAACAAACAAAGGCCGCTCCCTAGGGGGCGGCCTTTTTTAGGCTTTTCTATCGAAGACCGTCGACCTACCCGTAGGCCGGGCTTCAGCCCGGCGCGTCTATGATCCTAATGAAGGCCACGACCAGAACGTCAAGGCAGGGCGCATCCCGACCGACGATTTCAAAGAAATCCAGCTTTGTGTGAAAAGCAAACTACGCTGTCGAGAGCGGGCGGCTCAGCCCAACCCGCCTTCAGCTGCGGCCCGTACGGCCCGAATATTCTCACCGTAAACCTCGGGCTGATCAACTGATCCGCCTTTGAACACGGCAGACCCGGCCACCAGCACATCAGCCCCCGCTGCGGCAACAAGGGGTGCTGTCTGGGGATCAACTCCGCCGTCGATCTCGATATGCACCGGGCGGTCACCGATCATCTGGCGCAATTTGCGGATCTTGCCGGTCATGTCGATGAACTTCTGGCCGCCAAAGCCGGGGTTTACGGTCATGACGCAGACCAGATCGGTGAGGTCCAGCAGATGCTCGACCGCTTCAGCCGGGGTGCCCGGGTTCAAGGCGACGCCTGCCTTCATGCCTGCGGCGCGGATCGCCTGTAGCGTGCGGTGGGTGTGGGGCCCCGCCTCGACATGCGCGGTCAGAATGTCTGCACCTGCATCAGCGTAGGCCTGGATGTATGGATCGACCGGCGTGATCATCAGGTGCACGTCCATGACCGTCTTTACATGCGGGCGGAAGGCTTTGACGGCTGGCGGGCCAAAGGTCAGGTTCGGGACGAAATGGCCGTCCATTACGTCAACATGGACCCAATCCGCGCCCTGCGCCTCGATGGCCTGAATTTCCTGCCCGAAATTGGCAAAGTCGGCGGACAGAATGGACGGCGCGATCTTGATGGTGCGGTCAAAGCTCATATTGGCCTCGTATCAGCTGAAGAGTCGCGGATGCGTATACCCGTGAGGCGGAGCGATGGATACCCCCCGCGCGTGTCGGGTCGTTACAAAACTTTCACTACGCTGACACATATCCGTTGAACGGCATCTGTAGCAGTCCGCCAACATGAATTGGGGGTGGCACGTGCTGCGTATCAAGAAACTGACCAAACGCTTTGGTGACAATGTTGCCGTGAATGCCGCGACGCTGGATGTGGACAAGCCATGCATGATCGGGATCATCGGACGGTCGGGCGCGGGTAAGTCCACCCTGCTGCGGATGATTAACCGCCTGACGGATGCCAGCGAAGGCGAAATCCTGTTTGAAGGCCGGGACATCACCCAACTGAAAGGCCGTGACAAACGCGCCTGGCAGGCTGATTGCGCGATGATTTTCCAACAGTTCAACCTGGTGCCGCGCATGGATGTGGTTTCGAACGTGCTGCATGGCACGCTCAACCGTCATTCCACGCTGGCCGCTATGTTCAACCTGTTCCCAATGGATGAAATTCACCGTGCCATCGACATTCTGGACCGGTTGGGAATTGCGGAGCACGCTCCGAAACGGGCCGAGGCCTTGTCGGGCGGCCAGCAACAGCGCGTGGCGATTGCGCGGGCGCTGATGCAGGACCCGAGGATTATTCTGGCAGATGAACCAATTGCCTCACTGGACCCGATGAATGCACAGGTTGTGATGCAGGCGCTGCGCCGCATCCACGAAGAAGATGGCCGTACCGTTATCGCCAACCTGCACACACTGGACACTGCACGTCGCTATTGCGACCGCGTGGTTGGGATGCGCGACGGGCGCATCGTGTTCGATGGGCTGCCCGAGCAACTGACCACTGGCGTCGCCCGCGAAATCTATGGTGCCGATGCCAGCTTCTCGGAAGAAGCGACATCAACGGAAATCGAAACGCTCGACGCCACGCAAAAGGCGCTGATGGAAGCAGAGGCAACCATCTGAGCGGTCCCAACACCTTTCATCGCCCGGCCCGATGAGAGGCCGGGGTTATCAAACTGGAGAGAGACAGATGAAAAAACTGATTGCTGCCTTGGTCGCAACCACAACACTGGCCGCACCGGTCATGGCCGAAGAAATCAGCGAATTCCGCATCGGCATTCTAGGTGGCGAGAACGCTCAGGACCGGATGAGCAAAAACGAGTGTCTGCGCGAATACACCGAAGAACTGTTGGGCGTTCCGACCAAACTTTTTGCCCCTGCCGACTATAACGGAGTGATTCAGGGGCTGCTGGGCGGCACGATTGATGTCGCCTGGCTGGGTGCGTCGGGCTATGCCAAAACCTATCTGAGCGACCCCGAAGCGGTTGAGCCGGTACTGGTTAAGGTGAACACCGATGGCGGCTACGGCTACTACTCGGTTGGTTTTGCACGCAAGGACAGCGGCATCACCTCGCTTGGTGACATGAAGGGCAAGGTTTTTGGCTTTGGTGACCCGAATTCGACCTCGGGTTATCTGATCCCGTCGATCGAGATTCCCCAGGCCACCGGAGCAACCATGGAATCGGGTGACTATTTTGCTGAGGTGAAATTCACCGGCGGTCACGAGCAGACAATTGTCGCGGTGAACAACGGTGACGTTGATGGCGGTGTGACCTGGGCTGATGGTCTTGGCGAGTGGGAAGACGGCTATCAGTCGGGCGCGCTGCGCCGCGCTGTGGATGCTGGTCTGGTCGACATGAACGATCTGGTCGAGATCTGGAAATCGGCACCGATCCCGGAAGGTCCGGTTGTACTGCGCAAGGCTCTGCCCGAGGATGTCAAAGCTCAGGTCACCGAATTGTGGAACACGCTGGATGAAAAAGACCGCGAATGTTTCTACGGGGTGGCCGCGGGTGAGGCCAAGAGCTTTGATCCAATTACGCATGAGGCCTACGAGGTCATCATCGAAGCGCGCAAGCTGAAGTCCAACTAAGACCGCAAATCCAATGATCGGGGTCCGGTGATGTACCGGACCCCGTTTTCCCTTCAGGAGCATTCCATGACAGACCTTACTGCAGGGTCATTATCCGTCGATCAGATCCGCAACGACTATACAGCGATGACACGACGCAAGCGGGTCTATGGCGGCATCCTCCTGATCCTGTTCCTGTCGTTGATGGCGGCAGGGTTTCGCACAGCCGACAACCGGAATGCCGGCAGCTTTGTCGATGGCTGGCACCGTATTCTTGATTACCCCACAGAGGTTCTGTCCGAGG
This sequence comes from Ruegeria sp. P8, assembly GCF_056534665.1. Classification (NCBI taxonomy): domain Bacteria; kingdom Pseudomonadati; phylum Pseudomonadota; class Alphaproteobacteria; order Rhodobacterales; family Roseobacteraceae; genus Ruegeria; species Ruegeria sp. P8. The sequence continues at coordinate 137,115 of NZ_JBQERC010000009.1, read as the reverse complement.
CGGGGGAAAAGATTGCCGAAATGCCAGCCAATCTGGTCTCGTTCTTCCCGGCTCTGATCGAGACAATCAACATCGCGGCGGCGGCGACGCTTGTTGGCACAATTGTCGGGACGTTTTTCGCCCTGATGTCGACACGCGGCATGGCGCTGTGGCCGTCATTTATCCCGCTGTTTCGCCGAATATCAGACATCTGCCGCGCCATTCCCGAGATCGTAATTGCGTTGGTTCTGATCTTCATTCTGGGCGGTGGCCCGGTTCCCGCGATGATCGCTATTGCGATTCACACAGCTGGCGCATTGGGCAAACTGTTTTCCGAAGTGAACGAGAATGCCTCGCTGAAACCGGTGGAAGGGCTGCATTCCGTCGGTGCCAACTGGTCACAGCGGATGTATCTGGGGGTGATCCCGCAGGTCGGGCCGAACTATGTCAGCTACGCGCTGCTGCGGTTCGAGATCAATATCCGTGCCTCGGCCATTCTTGGATTTGTTGGGGCGGGCGGTCTGGGTTACGAGCTGCGCAATGCCATGTCCTGGGGGCAGGGGCGTTATGGCGAAGCCGCGGCCATCTTCATTCTTCTGTTCGTTACAATCGTGGTCGTCGACCAGCTGTCTGGCTACCTTCGCGACCGTCTGACCCACGGCTCGGAAAAAGGAGCTTTGGCATGAGCACTTTCGCAACCAATTTGACTGTTGATGACCTCAAAGCCGAAGCAGATCGCTTGTTCAACCGCAAAAGGTTGATGAATTTCGGGTTGCCTGCTCTGGTTTTCGTCTATCTGGTCTATGTCTTCTTTGCTTTTGACGTGTCGGGCCTTGTGGGGCGCGCAAACTGGGCAAATGGCAAGACGCTGGTGGCAGACAGCTATAGCTACAAAACGCATGTCGCGCGGGATAATCGCACCGGTGAAGTGTCTGTCGCCATCGAGGGTGAGCGCAAGGGCGCTTACCCTGAGGGTCAGGCGCCGGAGTGGGTGGCACTGGGCGAGACGACCGTGATCGACCTTGAAAAGGGCCATGTGGTGCGTTTCGGTGCGCAGACGGTGGAATATGACATTCCCGGCTATGGCACCATTCGCGCGACGCCCACGCGTTCGGCCGGTGTGCAGGCCGAGTTGCCGGAGGGCGAGGTTCCGGAGTGGATCAATGTCTCTAAAAACCGGCTGTCTGTGACCACGGACGCAGGTCGTTTGACTGTCACCCGCAACCGGTCCGAGGTGTTCCGCTATTTCACAGGGTGGGAATTGTTCTGGTTCACGCTGGACAGTCCTTATTTCGGCAAGTCCTTCCCGGAACTGGCCGGACGCGCGGTGTCGGGCGAGGCGGGTGCGATCTTAAATGATTTCTGGACCAACAAGATGTGGCGCCATCAGGATGTGGCGTGGGCCATCTTCGAGACGATGCTGATGGCATTTCTGGGCACGTTTGGCGCGGCGATTGTGGCCCTGCCATTGGCCTTCCTTGCGACGCGCAATTTCAACCGGATGACATCCATCCGCTTTGCGACACGGCGTGTATTCGATTTTGTGCGCGGCGTAGACGCGTTGATCTGGACTGTGGTTCTGGCCCGCGCCTTCGGCCCCGGCCCGTTGACCGGTGCGCTTGCCATTCTGGTGACGGACACCGGGACATTCGGCAAGATATTCTCGGAAGCGTTGGAAAACGTGGATCAGAAGCAGATCGAAGGTGTGCAGTCCACGGGTGCGAACGCCCCGCAACGGTATCGGTTCGGCGTTATCCCTCAGGTCACGCCTGTTTTGCTGAGCCAGCTTTTGTACTTTCTCGAATCCAACACCCGCAGTGCGACGGTGATCGGTGCAATCACGGGGGGCGGTATTGGCTTGCTGCTGACGCAGGCAATCATCACGCAGAAAGACTGGGAAGAGGTCGCCTACTACATCATCCTGATCATTCTGATGGTGATGTTGATGGATTGGTTTTCGGGCTGGCTGCGCAGTCGTCTGATCCAGGGCGAGTCGGGTAAAAAGCGCAGACTGCGCACGCCCGACCCCAAACCGTTCCTGTTGCCCTGAACCGGGTTAGGAGTGGCAAGAAAACGGCACGGTTCAGTGCGGCGCAACCGTTTGAAAAAGCGTCACAGAGCTTTTGCACGACCGTTCATCCGATTGCCGGGACAACGCTGGCCCAAAGGCAGTTTATCCGGATTTCGCGCCACGCCCAACGGGATGAGACCCCCGGCAGGAGGTCGACGTCAGGCGGGAGAGGTTGTGGTTTACTCTTCGTTTAGCGTCAGCGTGACACGCTCACCAGCAAAGACGGTTCGACCATATTCGACGGGTGCGCCGTCCGGGTCCACGTTGACACCGATCGAAAACAGCACCGGGGCACCTTCGGACAGTTGCAGGTGAAGGGCTTGCGTTGCTGTCGCACCGCGCGCGGTCAATCGGGTCGAGATGCGGGTGTAGTCCGCGATGCCGCAGCGTTGCAGGGCTTTTGTTACTGACTGGGTCTCGGTCAGCGCCTGTAACAGGTTTGGAAAGCGTTCTGCCGGGAAGACACTTTGAAAAACGGCTATGGGCTGCCCATCCGCCAGCGATAACCCGTCATAGACATGCACCGGGCCCCCTTTGCTCAGACCCAGTGCTTCGGCCTCGGCTTCATCTGCCGCGCGTGTGGTCAGGGCCAGGATTTTCTTTCCCGGTATCTTGCCGCTGGCCGAGACGTTCTTGTGATATCGAACCCTTTTGCCAATCGGATAGTCGGTTGGCCGCGCCGCCACAAAAACGCCCGCACCGCGCCGGGCATGAACCAGACCTTGTTCCGACATGTCAGCCAACGCGCGCCGCACTGTGTGGCGGTTGACACCGTATTTAGCGGCCAGCTGCGCTTCGGTCGGCAGGCGGTCACTGGTTTGATACCGCCCTTCGGCAATGTCCGAGGTCAGGCGCAGGGCGATGCTTTTCCAGATCGGCGTTTTGCTCATGTCACCAAATCTTCACACAGTTGGAGATTGCGTGTAGCGCACACGCAGGTTAATATTTGTCTAGTTGTATAGTTTAAATAGACAACCCGGCCAAGAGGCTTTGATGACAGATCAGACAGAAATCGCGACCGGGGCGCGCAGGGATTGGATGGGTTTGCTGGCCCGTGCACCTGCCGACACCCTGATGACCTTGTGGGACGGGATTGAGACCCGCCCGAGCTTTGACTGGCTGCGCCGCCCCGAGGTCGGGAGCGTGATGGTGCGTGGTCGCACCGGCGGCACCGGAGCACCGTTCAATCTGGGCGAAATGGCGGTCACGCGCTGTTCTGTGGTGTTGCAGGATGGAACGGTTGGTCACGGTTATGTTCAGGGTAGATCGAAACCCAAGGCCGAAGCCGCAGCATTGATTGATGCGATGATGCAGACCGGGGCAGCAGATGAGGTGCAGGCGCGGCTGCTCGACCCGCTTCAGCAGCAAATGCAGGCGGTCAAAAGCACACGCGCGGCCAAGGCAGCGGCCACCAAGGTTGAGTTTTTCACGCTGGTTCGGGGGGAAGATTGATGGCCGCGCAAACACAGTTTTCCGGGGGCTTTGAAAACGCACCTGTCGATGCCGCACATGCGTTCCGCGCTGCGATGACAGTCATGGCACGCCCGGGCGACATACGCGTCCTGTCGGGCGGTGAACCTCCTGCACCTCTGTCCGTGGCGGCTGGTACACTGCTGCTGACGCTGTGCGACCCCGAGACCAGGGTTCACCTGGCCGGAGGCACCGATACCGCCGCAATCCGCAATTGGCTGACATTCCACACGGGCGCCCCGCTCGTATCCGCAGCAAAGGCTGATTTTGCCGTTGGCACGTGGGAGGCATTGGGACCGCTTAACGCCTATCGCATCGGAACGCCGGAATACCCGGATCGTTCTGCGACCCTGATTGTGGAATGCGACCGGCTAGAGCAGAGCGGTACCGTTCTGAGCGGCCCCGGCATCAAAAAGACCGCGCGCCTGTCTCTGCCGGATATTCCGGCGCTTCAGGGGAACGCGATGCTCTACCCTCTGGGGTGCGATTTCTTCTTTACCTGCGGCAACAGGGTTGCGGCCCTGCCACGCAGCACGCAGATCACGTCGGAGGCGTAAGCGATGTATGTTGCTGTCAAAGGGGGTGAAAAAGCTATCGAGAACGCCCATGCCTGGTTGGCCGAAGAACGCCGGGGCGCGACCGATGTGGCAGAACTGAGCCTTGCACAGATCCGCGAACAGTTAAGCCTTGCAGTGAACCGGGTCATGGCGGAAGGCTCGCTTTATGACCCCGATCTGGCTGCGCTGGCGATCAAGCAGGCGCGGGGCGACCTGATCGAGGCGATCTTTCTGATCCGCGCCTATCGCACCACGCTGCCGCGTTTTGGCCATTCAAATCCGGTCGAAACAGGTGAGATGGCCTGCGACCGCCGGATATCGGCCACGTTCAAGGATGCGCCCGGTGGGCAGGTTCTGGGGCCAACGTTCGACTATACGCATCGTTTGCTAGATTTCAAACTGGCCGCGGATGGTGATGTCCCGAAAGTTCCGGAAGGGTCAGCGCGGCAGGAACCGACGCCGCATATCACTGAATTCCTGAAAGACGAGGGCCTCATTCAGGACGAGCCGGCAAGTGATGACACCCCCGGCGACCTGACGCGCGAACCGATGGAATTCCCCGCCAATCGCCCGTTGCGCCTGCAATCGCTGACACGCGGGGATGAGGGTTTCGTGCTGGGCATGGCATATTCCACCCAGCGCGGTTACGCACGCAACCACGCGTTTGTGGGTGAATTGCGGATCGGCAAGGTTGCTGTTGAAATGGACATCCCCGAGTTGGGGTTTGCCATAGATATCGGCGAGGTCGAACTGACCGAGTGTGAGACGGTGAACCAGTTCAAGGGTTCAAAAACCGAGCCGCCTCAGTTCACGCGCGGTTATGGTCTGGTCTTTGGTCAATCCGAACGAAAAGCCATCGCGATGGCCTTGGTTGATCGCGCGCTGCGGTGGAAGGAACTGGGCGAAGACAATCTGGGCGCGCCTGCGCAGGATGAAGAATTTGTTCTGAGCCACGCGGACAACATTCAGGCAACCGGTTTTCTCGAACACATCAAGCTGCCGCATTACGTGGATTTCCAGTCCGAGCTTGAACTGGTCCGCAAACTGCGCCGCGAGGCTGACGCGCGGATCACGTCAAAGGAGGCTGCGGAATGAGCTCAAAACCCAAAAAAGAAATCTATTCCGAGCGAGGACGCTATTTTCCAGAGCGCAACAAGGCTCAAGCCTCCAAGAATGGCTATTGTGATTTCAAGTTTCTTGATCCTCTGTTCAAGACCAACTCTAATTTCAGTGTGTTGGGCGTTGAGGCGTTCCAAAATCTCGTTTTTGCAATCCAATTGCTGATCTCGGATCGCACGAAGCTCCCGTTTTATGATCTCTTCTTCGCTCGGATTGATAATTTGATTCAATTCCCAAGGTTCCAATGCATTTGTTCCGTTTTGCATAAGGGGGGTGTTCAAGATGTCTGAATACAACTTTGCATATTTGGACGAACAAACCAAACGGATGATCCGCAGGGCTATCCTGAAGGGCCTGGCTATTCCAGGGTATCAGGTGCCCTTTGCCAGCCGTGAAATGCCGATGCCTTATGGCTGGGGCACCGGAGGGGTGCAGGTCTCGGCCGCGACGCTGACGCCTGAGGATACGCTCAAGGTCATCGATCAGGGTGCGGATGACACGACCAACGCAGTGTCGATCCGCAAGTTCTTTGAAAAGACCGCAGGTGTGGAGACGACCGAGGAAACCGAGAAGGCGACGGTGATCCAGACCCGCCACCGCATCCCCGAGGCGAAGTTGCGCGAAGATCAGATTATCGTTTATCAGGTGCCGATCCCGGAACCTCTGCGTTTCCTCGAACCGCGCGAGACCGAGACACGCAAGATGCACAGCCTTGAAGAATATGGGCTGATGCATGTTAAACTGTATGAGGATATCAGCCAGCACGGGGCAATCTCGACCGCTTACGCCTATCCGGTGAAAGTGTGTGGTCGGTATGTGATGGACCCGTCCCCGATCCCCAAATTCGACAACCCGAAGCTTGAAATGGATGCGATCCAGCTGTTCGGCGCAGGGCGCGAGCAGCGCATTTACGCGGTACCGCCACATACCCGGGTCGTGAGCCTTGATTTCGAGGATTACCCGTTCGAAGCCACCAAGGCCGATCATCCCTGTGACCTGTGCGGAGCCGAGGATAGCTATCTGGATGAAGTCATCATGGATGATGCGGGCAACCGGATGTTTGTCTGTTCGGATACCGATTATTGCCGGTCGCGCCGCGAAGCGGGCCATATGGGCCGACTGGCCGAGGAGAACGCGGCATGACCCCCCTGTTGCAGGTCAAGGGCATCGAAAAGCTCTATGGAGCGCGGATCGGATGCGCGGATGTGACTTTTGATCTCTACCCCGGTGAGGTGATGGGGATCGTGGGCGAAAGCGGGTCGGGCAAGTCGACCCTGCTGAATTGTCTGGCCGGTCATCTGGTGCCCGATGCAGGGCAGGTGATCTTTGACACGCGCGCGAACGGGCCGGTGGACACGGTAACCATGTCTGAGCCCGAACGCCGGATGCTGAGCCGTACCGACTGGGCCTTTGTGCATCAGCATGCACGTGACGGGCTGCGGATGTCAGTTAGTGCCGGAGGCAATATTGGTGAACGGCTGATGGCCGTGGGCGAGCGCCACTATGGTGACATCCGAGACAAGGCCATTGACTGGCTGGGCCGGGTCGAGATCGAGGCGGCGCGCGTTGATGACCGGCCCACCGCGTTTTCGGGCGGAATGCAGCAACGTTTGCAGATCGCCCGTAATCTGGTGACTGGCCCGCGACTGGTGTTCATGGACGAACCGACCGGGGGGCTGGATGTCTCGGTTCAGGCGCGATTGCTGGACCTCTTGCGCGGCTTGGTGCGTGAAATGGGGCTGAGCGCGATCATCGTGACCCATGATCTTGCTGTGGTGCGTCTGTTGGCCGACCGGTTGATGGTGATGAAGGATGGTCATGTGGTTGAGGCCGGGCTGACCGATCAGGTGCTGGATGATCCCCAACACGCCTACACGCAACTGCTAGTGTCCAGCGTTCTGCAGGTTTGAGTATTTGGGAAAAGGTGAAGCAATGATTGAACTGATCAATGTGAGCAAAAGCTTTACCCTGCACAATCAGGGCGGTGCTGTTATCCCGGTGATGGAAGGCGCGTCGTTGAGGGTTGAACCGGGTGAGTGCGTTGCTTTGACCGGGGCGTCTGGCGCGGGCAAGTCCACGCTGATGCGCGTGATTTATGGCAACTACCTGGCGGCCTCTGGTCAGGTGCTGGTTGGAGGTCTGGACGTGGCAAAAGCCGAGCCGCGCCAGATCTTGACCCTCCGCCGGGAAACGCTGGGCTATGTCAGTCAATTCCTGCGGGTCGTGCCGCGTGTGCCGACGCTGGACGTTGTGGCAGAGCCTTTGCTGGCCGTGGGTTGCGACAGAATTGAGGCGCTGGAGAAATCAGCCGGGTTACTGAGACGGCTGAACATTCCTGAGCGCTTGTGGACCCTGAGCCCCACAACCTTTTCGGGCGGCGAACAGCAGCGGGTGAACATTGCGCGTGGCTTTGCGCATGACTACCCGGCGATGTTGCTGGACGAACCGACGGCAAGTCTGGATGTGCAGAACCGCGAAACCGTGTTGTCGCTGATTGAAGAGGCAAAAGGGCGTGGCGCGGCGATTGTCGGGATATTCCACGACCTCGATGCCCGTGAGCGTGTCTGTGACCGCGAAGTCAATGTCGCTGACTTCACGCCGGGACTGGCGGCATGACACTTGCCCCTGTCATAGCGATTGTTGGCCCTTCGGGAGTTGGCAAGGACAGTGTCATGGAAGCGTTGGAGGCACAGGCGCCTGGCGTCCGGCGCGTACGGAGGGTGATCACCCGCCCCGCAGGCGAACAAGGCGAGGATTTTGACCGGGTTTCGGTTGCAGAGTTCCAGCAGATGGAACAGGCAGGCGCTTTTGCGCTGAGCTGGCCTGCGCATGGACTGTTCTATGGTATCCCAGCCGCGATTTTGCGACAGCGTCAGGGGGCGAATGCGGTTCTGGTCAATCTTTCCCGCAGCGTTCTTTTGCAGGCGCAGAAGGTGTTTGGAGATCTGATCGTGATCTCTCTGACAGCAGATGCAGGGGTTTTGGCGCGGCGCCTGTCCGAGCGGGCACGGGAAAGCGCAGACGAGCAGGTGCGGCGGTTGTGTCGCGCCAACGCGAAGTTGCCGGATGGTCTGAACCGGGTCATCGAAGTCGACAATTCCGGCACGCTGGAAGACACGGTCGCCGAAATCCTGCGCCGTCTTCAACCGGAAAGCGCGTAGCGATGGATCAGGTGAAACCTCCCATCTTCGGCTTCGCCCACCAGGGCAAGATCAGTGATCTGGAAGGGCTGTGGCAGCAAAGGGTTCAGATGGGTTTGCAGTGCTTCTTGGGTTGCCCTGAGGGTTGGTTTGTCCAGTTTTCCGCTCAGCGTGATGTGGAATCGAAACGCGTCCAGCACGTAGGGATAGCCCCATTGGATCAGATTGTCGTCCTGTTCGGGGGTCAGCCCGGCGGTGCGGCGGCGCGTCAGTTCGGCCTGAGTGGCAGGTGCGCGAAACCGGTCGAGGTCGCGAACACAGGCCGCGGCCAGCGCATTCAGCGCCTGCGTTTCACCCAGCGGGCGCAGCGCCAGAAACCGGCCAAGGCGAGCAATTTCCAGGCCGTCGAGAGTGACGGGCTGCTGGCGCGCAGCCAGCGCAATGCACGCCTGGTGCAATGCGTCAAAGGTCAGGCCAACGCGCAACCGGAACGGCGGTTTCAGGGTCGCGTGCAGCCCGTATTTGCGCGGCACCTCAGTGATGGTCGCAATGTCGATGCCACCCATGATCGGATGCGCGACCTGCATTCCTTTTGCCATGTCCCAGCCCAACCAACTGGTCGCAATTTCCGTCCAGGCCACCTCGGCGGGTGGCGCAAAATAGATCGCGTATCGCGTGAATGTCACATTGGCCTCCTATTAAGTGGCCTTCCAATACCTCAGATTGCGTGAAGTTCAGATGACAGAAGACTTGATCCTTGCCAATGCCACGCTTGTGTTGCCGAATGAAACCGTGACCGGTTGTGTTCGAATTGCGGGTGACACTATCATCGAAATCGACACCGGGCGTGCAGTTCCCGCTGGTGCGATAGATTGCGAAGGCGACTATGTCAGCCCCGGTCTTGTCGAGTTGCACACGGATAATCTTGAACGCCATATTCAGCCGCGCCCAAATGTGCATTGGCCCCATGCCGCCGCCATTCTGGCCCATGATGCGGAACTGGCCAGCGTGGGGATCACAAGTGTGTTCGATGCGATGCGGGTTGGTTCAATCCCGTCCGGCGCCGGAAGGTACGGAAAATATGCCCGCGGCCTGTCGCGGGAGTTGTGGGAACTGCGCGAGCAGGATGCGCTCAAGATCAGCCATTTCCTGCATTTGCGGGCAGAGGTGTGTTCCGAGACACTGATCGAGGAACTGGACGAGTTTGGACCCGAGGACAGGGTTGGTCTTGTGTCCATCATGGATCACACCCCCGGCCAGCGTCAGTTTCGCGACATGGGCAAGCTGCAATCCTATCTGAAGGGCAAATATGCCATGGACGATGATACGTTCTTTCAGCATGTAGCCCAGCTGAAAGGCCTTCGGGATCGCAACGGTGATGTGCACGAGGTCGAAACCGTCAAGGCCGCACGCCGATTTGGAGCCGTTCTTGCCAGTCATGACGATACGACCGAAGATCAGGTGAAGGTCTCGGCAAGTCACGGCATTCGGCTGGCTGAGTTCCCCACAACGGTTGAGGCCGCACGAGCGTGTCATGATCACGGCATCAAGGTCATGATGGGTGCGCCAAACGTTGTTCGCGGAGGCTCTCATTCCGGGAATGTTGCAGCCCGAGAATTGGCCGAGCTTGGGCATCTGGACGTATTGTCCTCGGATTACGTGCCGTCGGCCTTGTTATTGTCTGCGGTCATGCTGGGTGAAATGTGGGGCGATATGGCGCGTGGGATGAAGACCGTCACATTGGCCCCGGCGCAGGCCGCCGGGCTAGAGGATCGTGGCGAGTTGCGCGCCAATGCCCGCGCCGATGTTATTCGTTTCCGGATGCGCGCGGGTGTACCGGCCCTCAACTCGGTATGGGCGCGCGGTCGCCGTGTGGCGTGATCAGGCCGTATAGAACAGGTAACGGTCCGGCGCGATCGTCTCGGGCCCTTTGATCTGATTGAAGCCGACAAGGGGCTGGCCGGAAATCAACAACCCACCGGGCTGCATGACTTGCGCGATCAACGGGCTGAGGCGTGCGGCTTCGGCCACATCTTCGTGTTTGATGCCGCGTCCGAAATCATAATGAGCCAATGCGATCCTGTGCCCCTCGGCCATCAGCCTCCGCAGCATAGGTTCAGCTTCGCCTTGCAGGAAATCTTCGGCCGGTGGCGTGCTGTCAGGATGGCATTGCAGCACACGATCCATCACCCAGATCCGGCGGTTCGGCAGGATCTCTCGCAGGTGGTCATAGGTGCGACCATTGCCTAGCCCCATATCCAGCACGTCGCCAGTTTGGTCACTGATCTGTTCGGCTGCCCAGTTCAGCCCGTCGCGTTGAGCCGTCAATCGGCGCAGCATGGAATCCAGTCGGCTCATGACGATGTCCTCATTCGTTCTTTGGTGCGACCCAGGGTGTGGCAGGACCGTCCAGCAGATGTTTCAGCAGCGCCTCGGTAAAGGCCCAGATGTCCTGATCATGGACCAGGTGATGGGTCAATACTCCAAAAGGCTCGGCGTTGTCTGCGCGGCCTTCGCGCCTGTCCCGCAGGAGGTTGACTGTCTGCGCGATCAGGCGATCCGGAGAGATCAGACCGCGTGAACCCCGCCAGTCAATCGGGTCAAGATGTGTGTTGACCTGCTCAAGCCCCGCAGCCGCCATTTTCGTTCTGCGGGGCGTTGCCGTGGAAAGAATGCGGTATCCCAGTGACGGAAGGTGTTCGATGACTTCTGGTGCAATGCGGTTCCACGGAGGGACAAACATCGGCCGCAGGGCGTTGCCGAACAAGGCGTCAAGGCATGACAATCCTGCCGCAGCATCCGCAACAACCTCGTCCAGCGGACGGTTGAGACGAAACTCGGCTTTCTTCTCACTGGCAGGCGCATGGTTCTTGTGGGACCACCCGTGGACCACAGGGATGAGAGTTTCGCCGCGCGCAACATAGTCAGCCAGCGCAGGGGTTGCCGCATGGGGAATGACGGCCAGATGTACCGGCAGGCCCAACTGTGCGGCCAGACCGGACAGGCGGTCCAACCGCGATGTCGGAGCGATCGCGTCATCGTCTCGCCACCACAGCGGAAGCGACAGGCCCGCTGCATGCCAATGGGTCAGTTCGACCTCAAGTGGGTGCCAGTCCGGGTTCATTTACGCCGCTCCAGCAGGTGCTTGGCGATCTCTACAGTTTGGGTCGCGCCGTCAAATCCAAAATCCTGCTGTGCTCGGGGTCCATCTGAAATGACACGCTCTACGGCCTGCGCCAACGCCTGCCCGCTCAGGGTTCGGCTGAGAAGCACCTCGATGGCTGGCAAACTCGACAGGCTTTGCCCACGCAGCCCCTGTTCAACCTCTTTGCCATCATCGAACGGGACAAAAACAGCGGGTGTTCCGCTTTGCAGAATATCCATGGCGGTGTTGTAGCCGCACATGCTGACCGATGCCGCCGCATGGGGCAGCATCTGGCGAAAATCCGGGCGCACGGGTTCCAGAATTGCCGAGGTTCCTTCGGCCAGTTGGGACAGCTCGGCTATTCTCGCCTTGGCATCCGTCCCGCCGACCAGCAAGCGCCAGCGCCTGTTGGGCATCTGGCGGGCGGCCTCGATGGCCGCGCGAAAGATCGGTTGCCCCACAGAACCACCGCCTGCACTGACAAGGATTTCGCCCTGTCCAACGGCCTCAGGATGCGGTTGGGGCAGTTCCGGCGCTACAAAGCCGGTATAATGCAACCGTTCCGCCAATCGGTCCGACACCGGCCAACTGACCGAAAGCGGTGTGACACTTTCGGTCGAGTGAACAAGAATGCCGTCATAAAAGCGGGTAACGATATCTTCTGTACGCTGGGCCTTGGCAGGTTTGGAAGGAGGGGCCAGAATATCCCGGATCGATCCCAGGATGATCGGAGGCCGAGGCAGGGCCCGTGCCGCATTCAGGGCCGCGTCGAATTCCGCTGCCAGCGACCGGCGGCCAAAGGGGTAAAGCTCGGTTATCAGGATTTGCGGCTGAAAGCTGTTTACCGCCTGCACCATGGCTGTCACACGCGCGCGCTGATAATCCGCGTCAGCCTCGACGCCGCTTTCAGTCAGAAGCCGGGTGAAATTGGTTCCATCTGATCTGAGCGGCGGCAAACCGAACAGGGTTTGCCCGCTGCTGTCCAGTTGAGGCGCAGGCATCCCGCCCGAGACGACCATGACTTGGTGGCCGTCATCCCGGAACGCCCGGCCCAACGTCAGGGCCCGGCTTAGATGCCCTGTTCCCAAAAGGTGCGTGACAACGATCATCACCTTCATGGCATCGGCCCATGTTTGATCAGGCGAACGGGGTCCGGGTCTGCGGTCATTGTGTCCATATCAACGATATACAGCCGATTGCGCTTGATCTTGAAGGGGGCGGGACCATCAAAATCCCAACCCCACGCCTGGGCGAGAATGACCCGCATGATGCCAATATGGCAGACCGCGACTGTATCCTTTCGCAGTCCGGACACCCAGGGGCGCAGCCTGGTCCAAACCTCGGCAGGGCTTTCACCGTGAGGCGGGCGAAAATCCCAGCTCCAGTCTTCGATATGGCGATACCCGCTGGTTTCATCGGCGATCAGGTCGACACCTCGAAGCCCCTCCCAGTCGCCCCAATTCATTTCGGTCAGCGCGTCCGAGGTTTTCGGGGCGCGCCCAGACACGATCCGCGCCGTTTCACTGGCGCGCAGCAACGGGCTGGACCAGATATCAGCGGCGGCCCATGGGTCAGGCAAGCGATACCCGGCCAGTTCAGACCGCGCGTCGTCATCCAGTGGAATATCACTGCGCCCCTGAATGCGCCCTGCGCGGTTCCAATGGGTATGCCCGTGGCGAAGCAGTGCAAGACGGGTCATGATACATCCTTCAACAAGGGCCGTAGATGCGCCCACAATCGCTCGGTCGCCTGAGGCATAAGATGGCGCCGTGCCACATAGCTGCGCGCATTCGCCCCAAGCGCACGGCGCTGCGCGGTATCCTCCAGCAGGTTTTGCATGTGATCAGCAAGCCCTTTGGCCCCAGCATCAACCGATGGGTAAACCGCAGGTGCCAGCACATCCCGAACGCCGGGGCGGTCCTGTGCGATCACGGGCAGGCCTGTCGCCTGCGCCTCGAGATAGACCATCCCATAGGCTTCGTTCACGCCCGGCCAGACAAGCAGGGATGCGTGTTGGTAGATTTTCTGCAAGGCCGCCCGGTCGAGCTGGCCCAGAAAGTGCACGCGGCTTCCGAACGGCACCATCAACGCTTCAACATCCGGCCGCGCCGGACCGTCCCCCGCGATGTTCAGGTTCCAGTCACATGTCAGGTGCGAAAGGGCTTCGGCCAAAATCCGGTAGGACGCCAGCTTGTCCCCATGCCGCATCATTCCGACAGTAAGCATGGGGCCGTCCCCGGCCGTAGCCACAGGCAACACGGTTTCAGGCAGAAATGGCGGCAATTCAACCAGTGCCTGCTTGCCAAAACGGTCCCGTTCCAACGTAATCAGGTCATTGGCAGTGTGGTAGAAAATGATATCCGCTGCATCACACGCCTGATGCGCCGCTTGGGCGAAATCGGCCCACGGCCCGTTCAGCCTGCTTGATGCGCGCGTACTTTCCAATTGCACATACGGAATGCCGCGCGCCTGGCAGATCTTGGGGCCCAGCAGGTCGGGTGCTTTGTAGTAATTGTGATAAGTCACCCACAGATCTGTATCAAAGGGCAACTCGGCGTACAGCCGCTGTGCTTCATTCTCAGCCGCGCGAACAAGGGTTTGCTGTAGGTCCCGGTCCCCGTTCTTGTCGTAGACGCGCAGGTCCGAAGCCAGTTCGACCTTATTTCCCTGCGCCGCCAAGGCCAGCATCAGGTTTCGCGCCATTTCGCGGTCGCCCGAGGGTTTCTGGCTGTCGGGGGATTTCATTGGCGCATAAAACGCAACCCGCGCCATTACGCGTCTTCCATGCTCAGGGTTTTCAGCCGTGCCGACAGCCGTGCAATACTAGGGTCCATTCGAAAATCTGCAATCAGACGGTCAAAGGCTGCACGCGCCATAGTTGCTGCCGTTTCCGGATCAGCGGCCAGTGCTGAAATGGCCGAAGCCAATGCAGCCGGGTCGTCATCAGACAACACGCCATGCGTTCCGGATTGGATGAACTCCGGTATGGCCGAAACCGGTGTCGACAGGATCGGCAATAGCTGCGATGCGGCCTCCATCAACACGTTTGGCAATCCGTCACGATCCCCATCCGCAGCAATCCGACTGGGCAAGACAAACAGGTCGGCCCTGCGCATGGCATCGATCACCTCTGGCTGATCGCACGCTCCCCTCCAGGTGATGCGGTCCGTGATACCAGCAGCGCGCGCCTGTGTGTGCAGAGTGTCCCCAAGACCCCCGCCGCCAATGTGGGTCCAATGCCAGTTCAGGTTTTCCGGCAGCAGTGTGAAGGCCGCAATAAGACGGTCAAAGCCCTTCTTTTCAACCAGTCGTCCAACGGAAATCATGTGAAACGGATCGCCAGCGGCGCGTATCCTGCGTTTTGGCGGTTCGGGGAAGCGCGACAGGTCCAGACCGTGATAGATAAGCTCCACGCGGTTGGGGTCATCAGCTAGGCTGCGCAGGTGTTCCGCGCCGATTGCCGTGCAGGTGGCCCCGAAAGCGGCCCCATACGTTGCGGCCTGCAGCTTTTCACGCTTTTCCCAATCCGGTGAGGTCCAGATATCCTTGGCATGGGCAGAAAAGCTCCATGGCAGACCGCGCATGATGGCCGCATATCGGGCGACCGACGAGGGGGTGTGCATGAAATGGGCATAGAGCCCCTGCGTCTGGGCGGGTAACTCGGCGGCCAGAACACATGCTTGCCCGAACCGGCGGATGCGGTTCGGCGTCGGGTCGCGGCGCAGGTCGTGCCGCCAGATCTTGTAGGCTTCGGCATAGCCGGGCAGGGCTTGGGCGGCAGCGCGGGCCGCCCACACCCGCTGTGGCTCTTCATGCAGGTATTCTGGCAGATAGCGAACCTGCCCCGAGAAGCGGTCGTGCAAAGGGTGACGTTTGGTGTCGGTTGGATGGCGCAGGGACCAGATGTCAAATCGGTGCCCGGCTTCCTGCAAGGCAACAAGTTCCTGCGCGATAAATGTTTCGGACAGTCGCGGCCAGCCTTTGACCACAACCGCCAGATTGGGAGAGGCCGAGTTCATCCAGTGGCTCGTTTCTGTTCCCGTGTCAGCAGGCTGTCAATGCGGTCGGTGACATAGTCCAAACCATCCAGCAATCCGCTTTGGATGGCCTGCGACGGCACTGATTGGTGCGGCAGGTTGCGGATGGCACGGATCATTGCGTCAGGTGTCAGGCTGTCGCGTTGTTCGTCCAGCATCTTGACCAGCCCCAGCTCTTCTGCGCGTGAGGCCCGTATCCACTGTTCCAGACGGGGTGTGGTGCGTGGAACGATGACGGCCCGTTTGTCAAAGGACAGGACCTCGCAAAACGTGTTGTAGCCGCCCATGCAGACCACGCCTTCGGCCCCGGCAAACAGCGTTTCGATCTGCGATTCAAACCCAACCGCAGTTACACGACCATTCAATGCGGCAACCCGTGCTTCGAAATCGTTGCGCAATTCACCCGACAGGAACGGGCCATAGACCAGCACAGCACGCGGCGACAGGTCTGGATCTTTCTCGTAGGCGGACAAGACCAGGTTGACCAGTGCCTTGCCATCGCCACCGCCACCGGGTGTGATCAGGATATAAGGTTGCTGAGGCGGTTCACCGACCGGGCCGAGGTCGCGGCGCAGATATCCCGTCCAGTGAATGCGGGATCGCGCTGACGCGCTTAGCGGCAAGCCTTGCGTCGGGTCGTAGATCGATTGCGATCCGTAAACCCAGATCTCATGATAGAACCGCTCGGTCGCCTCGATGGCTTCTTTGCGCGCCCATTCGGCGGCCAGCACTTCGGGTTCGTCCAGCACATCACGCAGGCCCAAAACCAGTTTCGTTCCGCAATGGCGTTCGAGGTATTTCAGTGTCGGCAACAGCTCACCCCGGAACCCTGTCGGTTCCTTGTCGACGACCAACACATCGGGGTCGAATTGCTGAACCGCAGTCTGGATCAATCCCGCGCGCAATTCGGTTACTTCGTCGATCCCCATTCCGATTGTGCGCGCGGCATACGATCCGTCCGCGCGCTTGGTCACACCGGGCAGGCGCACATGGTCAACGCGGCGGGGAAAGGTAAAACGGCCTGCCACGGGCGAACCCGTCAGGATCAGCGCCGAGGCGCTTGGATCCGCCTGCGTGATTGCCGCAGCCAAGGCGCGGGACCGGCGCAAATGCCCCAGACCGAACGTGTCGTGGCTGTAAAACAGGATACGCGGCGCGCGGTCCGGTTTAGAATTGGTTGTGCCAAGGCTCATAGTGTTGCCCGTCTTCTTGATCCCAGAGCGAAATCCGCGCGTTCGCAAGCGTTACTGTATATTTCAATCCCACGCTTGCCAAAGGCGGATTTGCGCACTTGCAAATGTTTCAAGCATTGCGATTTGGCAACAGCGTATTGACTGTTTCGCGACATATCGCACCACCGCCAGACAAGATCGCCTAATGAGAACGATGAAGACAATCGAGGCCGACCAGAAACCTTTGCTTGGTCATATTCAATTATTGAAAGATTGAAAACACCTGCGCTCATCAGAGTGCGCCAAGAACACGTCCAAACACGATATTGAGACGGTTCGATGCGAGTATTTGAACTGCTTGAAACGCTTCTGTAATCTGACCAATATCGGCAAAAACTGGATGCACGACCCAATGCGAAATAACTTTCTGGCCGCATTTTTTTTGGCGTTTTGGGCCATTTTCCTGAGCATTTCCACTGGTGCATTGGCGCAGTCATCCTTGATTCCCGGATATCCTTCAGGGTCGGGCAGTTCGTCCGAGGCCGACAAGGAAAGTGATCTGGCCGCTGCAATCCGCGCGGCCAGCGATGCGGGCGCAAGTGTCATTGTCATCGACAGTGCCGGTCAGGTTGTGACAACTGCAGGCGGAAAGGATGCAGGTTCGGAGGGCGCAGACAGCGATTCGAGCAACCCAATGGGTGACGGTTCGCAACTGATGAAGGCGCAAGAGCGGTTCTCGAAGTTCCGTGAGTCGATGCAATCGAGGCTCGAGGCGCTGCCCTATTCTATTTTTGAAGTACAATACATCCTGCGCCAGACCAGCCCGGATGGCCGAATTCAGACCTATGTCGAGGTGTTGGGTTGGAACATCCTGTTCCTGTTACTTGGGCGGTGGCTGTCGATCGAGATATACGGGAAGCGGTTCGCGCGCCGCTGGGTGGTGGCGCGGATCAAGGACGAACCACAGGGGTATCGGGAAAAGATGCCGTTCCTGCTGTTCCGGTTCCTGATGGGGATTGGAGCCACGGTCTTTGCCATGATCATGGCTTTGATCGTCGGGTATCTGATCTTTGGCGAGGCCGAGGATATCTCGGTCCAGTTCACGATCACGGCAATCTTTACGGCCTTTTTCCTGTCGCGCACGGTGTCGGACCTCTGGCGCATGGTCCTGTCACCTTATCTGAGCCAATATCGATTACCGCCCTTTTCGGACAAGAATGCGCGCAGGCTGTATATTTGGGCGTCCGTGCTGGCGACCTATGACATTTCGGTCGTTCTGTTTTCTACCTGGGTCGCGGATTTTGGACTGAACTACAACGTCTACGCCATGGTGTATGGCGGTCTGACAATGCTGGGCGCGCTGGGCAACATACTGATGATCCTGTTCAACGCCCGTGCAATCTCGAACGCGATCCGGGGTGGGCGGGCATCCGAACAGGTGTCATGGCTGTTGCGGTTCGTGTCTTTTGGCTGGGCACCGGCATTGATTATCTATGTCGTGTTCAGCTGGTTCCGTCTGGCCGTTGATCTGGCGCTGGAGCATCCGACGCCGCTGCCGCTGATTGCAAGCAGCTACATGATCTTCATGTCCGTGGTCGTGGCCTATGGTGCAATGAACTATCTGCTGGAGCGATATTTTGACCGCTCGCGCATGATTAGCGAAATTAACGGGGAAGCCGCCGCAGCGGAAGAAGGCGTCGTGACGACGGATATACCCGAGCCCGAACAACCGAAGCAGCATCTTCTGACTTATGAAGACCTGGCCCGCCGGGTAGCCGGAATTCTGGCTTTCGTGCTCGGGGCTTATGCGCTTGTCGTGATATGGTACCCGAACGCGGACTGGAGCGAGGATCTGCCGGTTGAACGTGCGCTGGATGTGATGGTTGTCCTGTTCATCGGGTACATCCTGTTTCACTTCTTTCGGATTTGGATCGACAGCAAAATCGCTGAAGAATCCGACGATGGCACCGAGGTTGAACTGGGCGACGAAGGTGGCGAAGGCGGGCAAAGCCGTCTGGCAACGTTGTTGCCGCTTTTCCGGGGCGCAATTCTGGCCGTTGTCGTGGTTACAATCGTTCTGATAGTCCTGATGGAACTGGGTATTAACGTCAGCCCGCTGTTTGCGGGTGCCGGTGTGGTTGGTTTGGCCGTGGGGTTCGGGTCACAAACGCTGGTGCGCGACATTTTTTCCGGCGCATTCTTCTTGTTGGATGATGCGTTCCGGAAAGGAGAATATATCGACATTGGGGATGTGAAAGGCACGGTCGAGAAAATCTCGGTCAGGTCCATGCAACTGCGCCACCATCTGGGTGCGCTGAACACCATCCCCTTTGGCGAGATCAAAGTGCTGACCAACTACTCGCGCGATTGGGTAATCATGAAGCTGCCGCTGCGCGTGACCTATGACACCGATGTCGAGAAGGTCCGCAAACTGATCAAGAAACTGGGACAGGAGTTGTTGACCGATCCTGTAATCGGAGACAATTTCATCCAGCCGCTGAAGTCGCAGGGCGTGATCGAGATGCAAGATTCGGCGATGATCATCCGGGTCAAGTTCATGACGAAACCGGGTGATCAGTGGCTGGTTCGCAAAAAGGTCTATCAGGACATACGCGAGTTGTTCGCGCGCGAAGGGATCAAGTTTGCACATCGCGAAGTCACTGTAAGATTGGCAGATGGGAAAGAGGCGGAAGACCTGACACCAAAACAGCGTGAAGCCGTAACGGGGGCTGTTCAGGCTGCGATTGACGAGGATTATCTGGACGATATCGGACCAGGCGGTGACGACCGTTAGCAAGGCCTTCCGCCGCTCTGAATTGCGCCTCGGATGAGGTGCCACCGACAGCGTGAGGTCCGGCTGCGCGTTTCGCGCGACGGTTGGGTCAGTTGGAAGTGAAGGGCCAGACCGGTTCGGATGTGCCCAGTTTCGAAGCGGGCAAATCCCATTGCAGCACAGCGTCACCGAGACTGAGGGCTGGTCTCAGGCGGTGCCCCGGTCCCCAGCCCGAAGCTTCTGTCGCAGGGGAGTAATCCGTGGGCGTCGGAGTAATGGTCTCTGCCTCGACGTTGTCTTTGCCGAGAACCGCCAATAGCTCGGCGGTGCGGGCAAGGGACAGATGCGCATGCATGATGGAATTGCCCGACGCGGCCTCGGCCAATGCGGAAAGGACGGCGGCTGCCAACAGGTAGCCGGTTGCGTGGTCCAAAGCCTGAACCGGCAATGGCGTCGGTTTGTCGGCGTCAGCCCACTCCATGCCCGCATGCGCAATTCCCGCGCTCATCTGGACAAGACTGTCAAACCCGCGCCGGGTCGACCAGGGGCCTTGCCAGCCATAGGCATTCAGCGTCACCTCGACCCTGTTCGGTGCCAGTTCATCGCGCTTGGCGCGGGTCAGGCCAAGTGCGTCCAAAGCGCCGGGCCGGTACCCATGAACGAATACATCCGCTTGGGGCAGAAGTTCTTGCAGCCGTTCCATGCCATTGGTCGATTTCAGATCGAGATAGGCGCAGTGTTTTCCAAGTGAAATGTCGGGGATCACACCGGGTTCGTCCCAGCCGGGCGGATCGATCCGCAGAACCTCGGCCCCGAAACCGGCCAATGTGCGGGTCGATACCGGACCTGCCAGAACGCGTGTAAGGTCAAGAACCCGCAGCCCGGCAAGAGGTCTTGCAGGGGTTGCCTGCGGTCTCTCGCGCAGCTTGACGTACCGGGGGCCTTGCCAGCCAATCAACGGGTCGCGCGATACAGCGCGGCCCTGCGGGTGTTCAAGCCACTCGGTCCGGCTGCGCATGGCAGCGGCCACGCCGCCTTCGGCCACAATATCGGTTTCCAAATCGGATATGGCCCGGGTTCTGACGGCTTTTGCCACAGCTTCACGCTCTGGCGGGGTGCCGAGAACCTTCATCGCTGCTGCGCGATGGCGCGGAAGGTTGGTGTGCAGCCTGATCCAGCCATCTGAGGCCCTGTAGTCCCCCGCGACCGCATCCCAAAGGTTTGGCATTTCCCAGCCATCGGGCTTGAAGGAATAGCCGAACCACAACGATGCCAGCCGGTGGTCGATGGCGATCTCGGGGGCGTTTTGGGTCAGGTTCAGCGCCTGCATAAAGCGGGCCATCTCTTGCCCAACGGCTGCAAAGCTGGCCGTCGCCAGTTCGGAGACGGCAAAAGCACTTGGCAGAGCGCCTTTGCCGACCTTGCGATATCGGTCGGCGGCGGGAAGGGTGGCAAGAAGGCTCATTGCTGATAAGGATCAAGGCTGTCGCGCAACCCGTCACCCAGAAAGTTGAAAGCCAGTACGATCACGATGATCGGCAGCATCGGGATTGCCGTCCAGGGGTAGATCTCGATCGATGCGAGGTTTTGCGCGTCATTCAGCATCACACCCCAACTGACCGCTGGTGCACGAAGGCCCAGGCCAAGAAAGCTAAGCGCCGTTTCCCCAAGTATCATTGCCGGGATCGACAGGGTGGCTGATGCAATCAAGTGAGACATGAAATTCGGCAACAAGTGCTTACGGATCACCCGGCCCGAGCTTGCGCCCATCATTTCTGCGGCCCGTACATATTCTTCCTCGCGTAGTGACAGGAACTTTGCACGAACTGAACGCGCCAGTCCTGGCCAGTCGAGGATGCCGAGGATGATCGAAATGATGAAGAATACGGCAACCGGGCTCCAGTTCGATGGCACTGCGGCAGACAGTGCCAGCCACAGCGGCAGTTCCGGCAGTGAACGCAGGATTTCGATGACCCGGTTGATGACCCAGTCGATGCGGCCACCGAAATAGCCGGCCATCGAACCGAACAGGATACCCAGAAAGAATGATACCGAAATACCGATCAGCCCCACGGTCAGCGACAGCTGCGCCCCATAAAGGATGCGGCTGAAGATATCGCGACCCAGCCTGTCGGACCCCCAGAGGAACAAGGTGGCACCATCCGGCGCGCAGAAAAGATGCCTGTCTGTCTTGATAAGACCCGCAAGTCGATATTCGGACCCTTCACAGAAGAACCGGATCGGGCGCGGGTCGTCAGTGTCAGGGACGAACTTCCACTGGAAGGTTTCCAGATCCGCCTCGGCGACGATTGGAAAAACATGGGGGCCGATAAAAGCGCCTTCGTAAAACCAGTTCACCGATTGCGGTGGCGCATACAGATGCTCTCCGTTTCGGTCATTCGGGCCATACGGCGCGATGAAACCGGCAAATGGGAGCATCAGGTAGCACATTAGCAGGAAGATGCCCGAGATCAGACCCAGCTTATGCGTGCGGAACTTGCGCCAGACCAATACCCAGTTGGGGGCATCCAGATCGGCGCGTTCCAGTTGCTGTATCGACGCCTGCGGATCAAACGGCGCGTCATCGACGTAGCGGTTGTCAGGAGTATCGGTCATGCTTCGCGCCCCTCATATCGTATGCGGGGATCCAGCATCACCAGCAGAATATCCGAGATCATCGTGCCGATAAGCGTCAGCAGCGCGACAAACATCAGGATAAACGCGGACAGGAATTGGTCCTGCGTTTTCAGTGCTGTCAGCAAAGTCGGCCCGATGGTTTGCAAGCCCAGAACGACTGACACCAGAACCGATCCCGACACCATAGATGGCAGAAGGTTACCGATATCCGCAACGAACGGGTTGAATGCCACGCGCAACGGATATTTCGTCAGCATCCGCGACGGCGCCATACCTTTGGCAATGGCCGTTTCCACATAGGGTTTCCCCAGTTCATCGAGCATATTTGCCCGCAGGCGCTGCATCATCGCCGATGCGCCCGAGGTTCCGATGACAAAAGTCGGAACGATCAGGTGGATGAGAATAGATTTCATCTTGTCCCAACTCAGCGGCTGACCTTCGAATTGCGGATCCATCAGGCCGCCGATAGGCAGGTTGAAATACCGATGCCCGTAGTAGAATAGGATCAGGGCCAACAAAAAGTTGGGTGTCGCTAGCCCCAGATAACCCACAAAGGCCGAGGTATAATCAATCCATGTCCGTGATCGCGCCGCAGCAATAACACCCAGGGGAAGAGCAACGGCATAAACAAACAGGATCGCGGCCAGGTTGACGACGACCGTCAGCCAAAGCGTGTCGCCCACGATTTCAGATACAGGCCGGTCGAACTCAAATGACCAGCCGTAATTACCTTGGATCAGACCCGAAAATCCGTGCGGTCCCGGCCAGAAGCCCACCCAGATCAGGTACTGTTCCCACATCGGGCGATCCAGAGCGTACTCGGCGCGCAGAAACTCGGCCTTGGCGACACCTGCTGACTGGCCCGAGGCCTGAAGCTCGGCAATCTGGTTGCTCAGGTAATCACCGGGCGGCAGGTTGATGATTATGAAAATCAGGACCGAGACCACCAACAATGTCAGCAGCATCGTGAAAAAGCGATACACCGCATAGCGCAGCATGACCATTTAGCTGCTCCTGCTTAGTCGGCGAAAAAGAACTCGTCCGGGCGGTGAACGCCAAAATGCGCACCGGGCTCCCATGCCCACATGGCCTGTTCCGGCACATTGCGCAGACGGTTCGACACGACAATGGGTTGGGGTGCTCCGTTCAGGATACCGATGGCAAAAAGCTGGTCGGCGTGGATTCTCAGCATCTCAGTCCAGACTTCCTTGCGTTCGTCATCGGTAGTTGCGACCTCCCAGTCATGGGCCAGTTGCATCAGGCGTTCTGCTTCGGGCATGTCGGGGGCTTCCCCGGCTTCACCACCTGTCTGATAAAACTGGCCCCATTTTGGCCAGGCCAGGAAGACCTGATCGGTGGGTGCCAGATACGCCGGGGACGTGTGCGCCTGCGGGATACCGTCATCCCACCCATACCAGACCGATGCCATCGAGTTACCTGCAAACACCCGGTTGCGCAGGATATCGCGATCCAACGGGCGCATGACCAGCTTGACCCCGATCTCGCGCCAGGTGTCAGTAACGATCTGAAGGGCGTTTTCAACCTCCTGCCGCTCGCCAGCGGTTTCGATCACCAGCTCCATAGGGCGCCCGTCCGGTAGCAGGCGAATACCGTTCTTGTCGCGCTGGGTCAGGCCGACCTCATCCAACAACGCATTGGCCTGGCCGACATCGTAACCGGCCCATGCGGTGGCATTCTTCTCATCATAAAAGGGCGAGGCAGGCAGAACCGACATTGCGCCGGGATGCGCTAGCTTGAAATACAAAGCTTGGTTGATTGTCTCGCGGTCGATGGCAAGGGACAGGGCGCGCCGCACACGGACGTCACGCAACACATCGCGCCAGACGTCATCCTCGAAATTGAGGTTCGGATAGATCGCGATTTGCGACGCAACGCCGGTTTTCCACAGCAATGTCTTGTAGCCGCCTTGCGCTTCGCCTTTTTTCAGGATCGAAGCGTCGCGGAAATCCAGACCCCGGCCTTGCAGGTCGCTTTCCCCTGCATTGGTTTTGGCAGCGACCAGACCGGGGGCAACGATCTCCATCTCGACCACGTCGATATAGGGCAGTTGAACCCCTTTGCTGTCGATACGGTGGTAATAGGGGTTACGTACGAAATTGTGGCGGATTTTCTTGCCGGAACTTGCGTTCAGCCACGGTTGCAACGTGGGCAATTCGTGATTGTCGAACTTGTACAGGTTGTCGAGCTTGTTGTGCAGCGCGGCCCAGCTTTTGACGCGGGCATCGTCGACCAGAAAGGCAAGTTCCTCGGGGTCGGCATATTTCTCGTGATATCGTTTCAGGAAAGCTGCTGGGCGATAGATAAAGGGCGGTCGTGCCTGAGCCAGCGATTGTAGAAAACCCGGGTTAGGGTCTTCCCATTCGAAAATTACCGTGGTTTCATCCGGGAAGGTAACGGTGGGTGATTTGCCTTCGACAATCAGAAAATCCGGCGGGCCTGACGGGCTGAGCAATTTGTTGTTGGCAACGTCTTCCCACCAATAGCGGAAATCTTCCGACGTAAACGGAGAACCGTCTGACCATTTGTGCCCTTCGCGCAGTTTCAGGGTGAACTTGCGGCCGTCTTCGTTTTCAAACGACGCCAGCAAATCGGGGATAATCTCATAGTTCTGGTCGAATCCGACCAGCCGGGCATAGCCATAGACAACCATCTGGCGGATATCTTTGGACCGCGTGATCATGGTGCGCAGGGTGCCGCCCTGTTTGCCGAACTCGCGACCCTTTGCTGCCAGATCTACAATCAGCGGGTCCGCTGGCAGGCGCTCCTGAACGGGTGGCAGATTGCCCGCTTCTACTTCCGCGTTCCAGAACACGCTTTCCTGCGGCGTCGGAATTGTCTCTGCCGTGGCGGGCAGCATACCGATGAGCGCCAGCGAAGCGGCCAGGATCAGGGGGCGAGTGGTCTTAAACATGGCAACGTACCTTATGGCCCGGTTCCAATTCCACCAATGAGGGTATCACGGTGTCCGAGAAACGAAAGGCTTCATCCCAACTGTCCGGCGCGCCGGCGCCCAAGGAAACCACTTGCAGGTCGATCGGGCGATTGATGTCGGGTTCGGGTTGAGCGGCAATCAGCGCTTTGGTGTAGGGGTGGCGCGGATTGTAGAAAAGAGTTTCGGGTGGTGCTTGCTCGACGATCAGGCCGCGACGCATCACGGCAACTTCGTCGGCGATCCGCGCGACCACAGCCAGATCGTGCGAGATGAACAGATAGGACAGGTTCAGGCTGTCCTGTAGATTTTCCAACAGGGTCAGAATCTGCTCTTGTACCGATACGTCCAGCGCCGAGGTGGGTTCGTCACACACGATGAGCTGCGGGTCGAGCATCATGGCGCGGGCTATCGACAGACGTTGCCGCTGCCCCCCCGAAAAGGCGTGTGGATAGCGTTTCAGCATGTCGGCTGTCAGGCCGACGCGCTGCAACATCTCGGCGGCCTTGTCGCGCTGCTCGGCCGTTGTTCCGATGCGGTGAATTTCCAGCGGCTCGGTCATCGCGTCCTGAATGCGCATCCGCGGGCTGAGCGAGCTGTAGGGATCCTGAAACACCATCTGCGCATTGCGCTGAAACGCCGTGCGCTGGGCGCGGGTCATGTTGTGCACTGTGATAGGATCGGCATTCGGCACGGTGCGAAACAGGACTTCTCCACCGGGATCGGGCAGTTCCGCACCCAATGCGATCCGCGCGGCTGTTGTTTTACCTGATCCGCTTTCACCGACAATGGCCAGCGTCTTGCCGCGTGCCAAATTCAGATCGACCCCTTTGCACGCATAGATTTCCTTGTCGGCCTGCCACCCTTTGCTGGACCGCATCGTGTAGGTTTTGGAGACACCCTTCATCTGAAGGATCAGATCGTCGTCCGGCATCGGTATACCCACAGCATCCTGATCTGGAATTTCCGGTGCAGCATCAAACAGTTGTTT
This sequence comes from Ruegeria sp. P8, assembly GCF_056534665.1. NCBI lineage: Bacteria > Pseudomonadati > Pseudomonadota > Alphaproteobacteria > Rhodobacterales > Roseobacteraceae > Ruegeria > Ruegeria sp. P8. The sequence goes on along the minus strand of NZ_JBQERC010000009.1, from coordinate 111,074 downwards.
GGTATATGGATGTGCGGGGGAGGTCAGGATTGGTGCGGCCGGGCCAGCCTCCATGATGCGGCCCTTGTGCATGACCACAACCTGTTCGGCCATGTTGGCGACCACGCCCAGATCATGGGTCACCAGAATAAGCGCCATGCCGGTCTCGCGCTGCAATTCCTTGATCAGCCCCAGAACCTGCGCCTGAGTGGTCACATCCAGCGCGGTGGTTGGCTCATCCGCGATCAGCAGTTCGGGTTTGGATACCATTGCCATCGCAATCATGGCGCGTTGGCGCATTCCGCCCGACAGTTCGAACGGGTAGGAGTCATAGGCGCGCTGCGGATCTGGAAAGCCCACGCGCTCGAACTGCGACAGGACCTTTTTGCGCGCCTCGGACTCGGAAAGCCCACGATGGAGCCACAGGACTTCACTGACCTGATTCCCAATCTTGTGCAGAGGTGACAGCGATCGCATGGGTTCCTGAAAGATCATCGAAACGCGATTGCCACGAATGCCGCGCATTTCCCGCTCGGAGACAGCTGTCAGGTTACATGTGCCCTTGGAATCATTCAGAGTTATCGTGCCGCTGCGTATCTGGGCCGTTCGCGGCAGAATCCGCAAGACGGCCCGGCACGTGATGGTTTTACCCGATCCCGATTCACCGACCAGCGCCAAGGTTTCTCCTGGTTTGACATCGAAATTCACATCCGTGACCACTGAACTTCCCGCACCAAAGCCGATGCTGAGGTCTCTGACAGACAACAACGCTCTCATGCAGGTTTTCCAACCGTTTGGCCGCTTGGTGACATCGGTCGTTTCAACTCCCCGTGATTTTTTCGTCAGTGTCGCGCGGTTCCGCCTGTCTAGTCAAACCCGTTCTTGGGCTGAAATGTCGCGAAAATGTGAAACTTTGGGCTTCGTCGCTACACAAAGTCTTGAGAATTTGTCATCTAAGGCGGCGTCGGGGGCACCTATGCTTTCGATTGGTATCAAGGAGATATTTGCCAGTGTCCGAGAATCAAAGTCGTCTGGACTTGTTTATCGATCGTATGGTGTCGCAGCGCGCCTGCCTGGATCACGCGATTGCGCAAACGGCAGGCATGGCTGGCCCGGTGTTTGAACTGGGGTTGGGCAATGGGCGCACCTATCATCATCTTGTGCAGCATATCGATGGACGTCCTGTCTTTGTTTTCGAACGCGCGGTGGCTTCGCACCCTGATTCAACCCCGCCCGAGGATCGGGTGATCTTGGGGGATGTGCGCGAGACGCTGCCAGCGGCGGTCGACAGGTTTGGACCGACAGCAAGCCTGATTCATGCAGACCTTGGGGGGCATAATCGCGAAAAGAACGACATCTTTGCGCGGCTTGTTTCCCCGTTGATCGAGCCCTTGCTGGCACCGGGTGGATTAATGGTTTCAAGTGACCGGATGTATTTCGAGGCGCTGGAGGAAATGCCGTTGCCCGAGGGTGCCGTCGAAGGGCGCTGTTTCATCTATCGGCGTTGACCAGAGAGAAGGGGCCTGCATGATATTCTACGATTGCTCTACGGCCCCAAACCCGCGCCGTGCCCGCATGTTCATCGCGGAAAAAGGGTTGAACATCGAAACGCACGAAATCTCGATTGCTGAGGGCGCGCAGTTGAGCACTGAGTTTCGTGCAGTGAACCCCCGGGCCACAATCCCGGTTCTGGTAACGGATGACGGCGCAGTCCTGACCGAAAATCTTGGCATCGCCGCGTATCTTGAAGCGCGTTTCCCCGAGCCACCCTTGATGGGCCGGACCGCTGATGAAAAAGGGTTGGTCCTGATGTGGAACGCAATTGCCGAGCAGCAGGGCGGTGCGCCCATCGCTGAGGCTTTGCGCAACAGCCATCCGGCGTTCAAACACCGTGCCATTCCCGGCCCTGTTAACCATGCGCAGATCCCTGAGCTGGCGCAGCGTGGGCGCGAGCGGGTTGCGTCGTTTTTTGAACTGCTGGAGGCGCGGCTGAAGCAAAGCGCGTATGTCGCGGGCGATGTATTCACTCTGGCGGATATATCCACTTTTGTTTTTGTCGATTTCGCGCGCGTCATTAAGATGCGGATACCGGACGGCAATACGAACACGCAGGTTTGGTTTGAAAGCGTGAAAGCCCGCCCAAGCGCCCAGCTTTAGGTTTGCAAAGCATTCGGCAGCGTTCTCGCATTCCGTACTGTACATAAATGTCTAGACAGAACTGAACAGTGCCACTAGCGTCTTCCCAGATTCTGTTCAGGGAGGTCGGGATGAAATCCCAATATCGCGTAGTGGTCATTGGTGGGGGCGTCGTTGGTGCTTCGGTTCTGTATCATCTGGCCAAATTCGGCTGGTCGGATGTGGTCATGCTGGAGAGGCGGCGGCTGGCATCGGGATCGTCCTGGCATGCAGCGGGCGGTATCCATGCCCTGAACGCGGATCCAAACATGGCCTCGTTGCAGGCCTACACAATTGACCTGCTGAGTGAGATCGAAAAAGAATCGGGCCAGAATATCGGTTTGCACATGACCGGTGGTCTGACGCTGGCCGGTACGCCTGAACGCTGGGAGTGGTTGCAGGCCAATTACCGCATCTTCCAGTCCATCGGCATTGATGATTGCGAGCTGCTGACCCCGCAAGAGGCACAGAGACGCTGCCCAATCATGTCAACCGACGGTGTTTTGGGCGCGATGTGGGCAGATCGCGAAGGGTATATCGATACGACAGGCACTGTTCAGGCTTATGCGACTGCGGCCAGAAAACGTGGTGCCGAATATTTCGAGGAAACCAAGGTCGAAGAGCTGATCCAGACAGATGATGGTTGGCAGGTTGTGACCGATAAGGGCACGATCACCTGTGAACATGTGGTCAACGCGGCCGGGCTCTGGGCCAAGCAGGTTGGGCGTATGGCCGGGGTAGAGTTGCCAGTCTCGCCGTTGAAGCACCACTATCTGATCACAGACACTGTGCCCGAAGTGGCGCAGGCGGATTTCGAGATGCCGATGACTGTGGACCTCGAAGGATTCACCTATATGCGGCAGGACCAGAAGGGTGTTCTGGTTGGGATCTACGAGGTCGATCACGAACACTGGGCGATGGATGGTGCACCATGGAACTATGGCGAGGAACTGTTTCAGGAACAGCTTGACCGGATCGAGAACGAACTGACGCTGGGCTTTGAGCGGTATCCGTCGATTCAGAACGTGGGCATCAAGACATGGGTCAATGGTGCGTTCACGTTCTCACCGGATGGTAACCCGCTGGTTGGTCCGGTTCCGGGCAAGCGCGGCTATTGGACCGCCTGCGCGGTGATGGCCGGGTTCCTGCAAGGTGGTGGCGTTGGGAAAACACTGGCCGAATGGATGATCCATGGTGAGCCCGAAGCGGATGCATGGCCGATGGATGTGGCGCGCTATGGTGATTTTGCACAGAACAAGCGGTATATCCGTGAAACCACTGGCCAGTTCTATTCGCGCCGCTTTGTGATGACCTACCCGAACGAGCAATTGCCTGCGGGTCGCCCGCTGAAGATGGCTCCGGCGCATGACGCGATGACCGAGGCCGGATGCAAATGGGGTGTCAGCTGGGATCTGGAGGTGCCGCTGTATTTCGCGCTCAAAGGGTTCGAGGAAACGCCAACGCTCAAACGTTCGAACGCGCACGACATCGTGGCCGCTGAATGCAGGACCATCCGTGAGGGCGTGGGCCTGATGGATATCACGGGTTTTTCTCGCTTTGAGGTTTCGGGCCCAAATGCCAAAGCGTGGCTGGATAACGTTATGGCATCGAAACTGCCCGCCCCGGGTCGTGCCAAACTGGCGCCGATGCTGGGCGAGGACGGGCGGCTCAAAGGCGATCTGACCGTGTTGAACTGGGGCGATGGCACCTGGTGGATCATGGGCAGCTATTACCTGCGCGCCTGGCATATGCGATGGTTCAACGATCATATGACGGATGGGGTCACTGTCCGCGACCTGGGAGAGGAGTATTGCGGGTTCGCCGTGGTCGGACCAAAATCGCAGGCGGTGGTCGAAAAATTGGCCGAACAGGATATCTCGGGTCTGAAATTCATGGGCTGCGGTGATTTCGACATCGGTCTCGTCCGTGCCCGCGTGGCTCGTATGTCGGTGACCGGCGAAAAAGGGTATGAAATCAACTGCCGCTATGGCGATCACATCAAGCTGCGCCGCATTTTGCTGGAAGCCGGTGCAGAAGAGGGTATCCGCGAGTGCGGTTTCAATGCGATGCTATCAACCCGGCTTGAGAAAAGCTTTGGCATCTGGTCGGCAGAGTTCACGCAGGCTTACACACCCGGCATGACCGGCATGGATCGCTGGATCGACTGGGACAAGGATTTCATCGGCAAGAAGGCCGCTCTGGCCGAACGGGATGGCAATGGCCCGGCGCAGGTGCAGGTGACACTGGAAATCGATGCGTTGGACGCCGATGCCAGCGGGTATGAGCCGGTCTGGGCCAATGGTGAACGCGTGGGTTTTGTGACCTCAGGCGGTTACGGGCACTATACCGGCAAGTCGTTGGCAATGGCCTTGATTGACCGTGACAAGGTGGACCCGGGTACGGAACTGTCTGTCCATGTCGTAGGGGTGGAATGTCCGGCGCGGGTAATTGCACCGTCGCCCTACGACCCTCAGGGCAAAGCGATGCGGGGCTGATCATGACGGCTCCGGACCGACGACGCCGAAGGCGAGGGGGCGCGGCTGCCCCGCAGCCCAGCCGCGATGTGAACTATCGCCAGCTCAGGAACCCTTTCCCTTTGATGGAGGTGTTCCCGGCTGACCGGATCGCGGACATGCACGAGGCAGCGTTGCGTACGCTCGAGGAGTTGGGTGTAAAGACCCTGCTTCCCGAGGCGCGCAAGCTGTTCAAGCAGGGTGGCGCGCGTGTGGATGAAGGCAGTGAAATGGTCTTTATCGGGCGCGAGATGGTTGAGGCTGCCGTTGCCTCGGCCCCCAAATCTATCGCTTGTCGCGCCGGTTCGCGGCATCGGGATTTCACTCTGGAACTGGGTTCGCTGGTTTTTCAACCGGGGGCAGGCGCGCCGAACGCAACCGATCTTGAGCGTGGCCGTCGCCCGGCGACCAGTCAGGATTATCTGGAGTTTCTAAAGCTCACCCATCATTTCGATGTGTTCCAGATGATCTCGCCTCAAGTTGAACCTCAGGATGTACCGACGCATTTGCGCCACTACTTCACGACACAAGCGCAGATGGAACTGACCGACAAGTTTCCGTTCCTCTTCTCGCGCGGCACGCCGCAGGTCATGGATTGCTTTGAGATGCTGTCCACGGCGCGCGGTCTGTCGGATGATGAGTTTCGGGGCAATGCGCATTGTTACACGATCATCAACACAAACAGCCCGCGCACGTTGGATATTCCCATGGCGCAAGGGCTGATCGACTTTGCGCGCCACGGTCAGATGTCGATCATCACTCCGTTCACTCTGATGGGGGCGATGGCGCCGATCACCGTGGCCGGGGCAATCACCCTGTCCCATGCCGAGGCGCTTGCCGCGCTGACCTTGACGCAGCTGGCCAGACCGGGCGCTCCGGTCTGTTATGGCACGTTCACCAGCAATGTGGACATGAAATCCGGCGCGCCGGCATTCGGGACGCCCTCACATTTTCAGGCGTCACTGGCCGCAGGCCAACTGGCGCGTCATCTTGGCCTGCCCTGGCGGTCTGCGGCAGGGTCGGCGTCAAACAGCAACGACGTGCAAGCGGCGAATGAGAACCAGTTTGGCCTTTGGGGCTGCCTGATGGCCGGGGCGACCGTGATCATTCATTCAGCGGGCTGGCTGGAAGGGGGATTGACCGTATCCTTCGAAAAGCTGGTCTGTGATGCCGAGGTGCTGAACATGGTGGCCGAGCTTTGCGCGGGCGCGCAGGCGGGGTCCGCCGAAATTGGCTTTGATACCGCTTTAAGTGAGGTCGCGCCCGGTGGCCATTTCTTTGCCTGCCCCCAGACGATGGAGCGCTACACCACCGAGTTCTATCAACCACATGTCCATGACTACGCCAATTTCGGCACATGGACCGAGCGTGGATCGACGGATGCCAACCACCGTGCAACGGGGGTTTGGAAGGGTATCCTGAACAATTTCAAGGCCCCCGCCATAGACAATGATCGTTTTGGAGCCTTGCAGGACCTTATTGCACGCCGCACCGCAGAGGGCGGGGCGCCACCGGAGAGTTGAATGAACAACAAACCTATCCTTCACCGCGATGATCCCGAAGCCGAGCCCCTGATCGGCAATATCAAGGTGACCCGCGACGATTGGCTGAACGTGGCGATGGACGTGCTGATTTCGGACGGGGTGGACCAGATCAAGGTTCTTAACCTGGCCGAGCGGATGGCCGTGTCACGTTCATCCTTCTACTGGTACTTCAAGTCCAGACAGGAACTTTTGGACGCACTGCTGGCGCGGTGGCAGGCGACCAATACGGTTGCGCTTGTAAAACAGGCAGAAGCGCCAGCCAAAACGATAACGGGCGCGGTCTGCAACGTGCATCGTTGTGTGGTCAACACGGATTTGTTTGACACCGCGTTGGATTTTGCCGTGCGCGACTGGGCGCGTAAATCGGGCAAAGTACGCCGTGCGCTGGATCAGTCTGACACTCGGCGGCTTGAAGCTTTGCACGCGATGTTCGCCAGATACGGCTATTCCGAAATCGAGTCCGAAACGCGTGCGCGCGTGCTGTATTACATGCAGATCGGATATGACCTTGCACAATTGAACGAACCCTTCGAGACGCGGATCTCGATGGTGCCGCATTACCTATACGCCTTTACTGGCGTCGAACCGAAACCCGAAGAAGTTGAAGAATTCAGCGCATATTCCTGGCGCTACTGGAAAGGAGACCCGACATGAGTCAACCAGACGCAATCATCATTGGCACAGGTGTGATCGGCGCGGCCATTGCGTTCGAAATGTCCAAGGCGGGCTGGAAAACCCTGTCTCTGGATCGTAACGCACAGGTTGGGCACGGTTCAACCGCCGGGTCCTGCGCGATCATCCGGATGCATTATTCCACCTTCGACGGAACGGCGTTTGCCTGGGAAGGCTATCATTACTGGCGCGACTGGGCTGACTATCTTGGACTGCCGGAGGGGGCCAATCTGGCTAAGTTCAGGGAAACCGGCTGCTTGGTTATGAAGACCGAGGCGAACGGGATGCTGGAGAAGCACATGCGCAATTCATCAGAACTGGATTGCCCGTTCGAAGAATGGTCGGGGGACAAAGTGGTTGAACGCCTGCCGGTTTATTCGCTGGACAGCTTTGCCCCGGCACGCCGTATGGATGACCCGGAATTCGGCCAGTCCAACGGGCGAAAGATGTCGGGTGGAGTGTACTGGCCTCAGGCGGGGTACGTCACCGACCCGGCCTTGTCGGCGCAAAACCTGATGGATGCTGCCAAACAGCACGGAGCTGAGGTTCGCACCAGTGCCGAAGTAACCGAGATCCTGACCGAGGATGGACGTGTTTCCGGTGTAAAACTTGCTTCAGGCGAAGAAATCCGCGCAAGGGTTGTCGTGAACGTGGCCGGGCCGGGCTCGGCTATCATCAATGGGATGGCAGGCGTTCTGGATGACATGACCATCAAGACCCGCCCCCTGCGGCAAGAGGTCGTGCATGTCCCCGCCCCGGAAGGGTTCGATTTTGAAAACGACGGAACCATAGTTTCGGACAGTGACATCGCCTGCTATTGCCGCCCGGAACACGGCAATCACATCCTTGTGGGATCAGAGGATCCGGAGTGTGATCCACATCAGTGGTGCGAAGACGATGTGAACTACAATCGTGAATTCACCGATCAATGGACAACGCAGGCCATGCGGTATGCGCAGCGTGTACCCAGCCTTGGTATTCCATCAAAAACGCGAGGCGTGGTCGACCTTTACGATGCCTCAACCGACTGGATTCCGATCTATGACAAATCCAGCCTGCCGGGGTTTTACATGGCCTGTGGGTCCAGCGGGAATCAATATAAGAATGCGCCGATTGCAGGTAAGATGATGGCGGCACTGATCGCGTATTGCGAAGGCGGAGCGGATCACGACGCGGAACCGCTGCAATTCGAACTGCCTTATATCAAACGCACCATCGACGTGGGCTTTTACTCACGCAAGCGCCCGATCAATGAGGAAAGCAGTTTTTCGGTTCTGGGCTAGTCGGGTTTTGGCATCGATCAAAGTCGAGCGGGGCAGGTTAACAGCTTGCCTCGCTATGACCGGCCGAAGGATAGGCGCATAGCTTCCGGGCTGCGCATCGGACGGCATATCCTGGTTCGAGCTACGTTGCCGCGAAAGTCACCCAGGCCCAGACCATCGCCACATAGGTCAGGTTGTGCAGGCACTGGTCTAACCCAGCCGCACGCCAGAACGCGGCCTGCGTCGGCTCAAGCTGTTTCTTGTCTGAATAGCTAGCTTTCAAGAAATCGATATTGAAATGAATGACCCATTCAAGCAGTCCGACAATCAGGATGAACAATACCGGAGCGCCAAACGCGGCAAACACGATAACAGAGCCCGCAACATGTACTGCTGCGTGCTGCGCGCGTCCCAAGTGAAAATACTCGCCTCGGCCAGAGAGCATTTTCGGTGTCTGGAGGTAGTAGTCAGCGAACATGTGCTTGACCTGAAAAAGGCAAAGCATAAGTAACACCGCGCCAATACTGGCAGTCAAAAGAACCCTCCCGATATCGTTCTAAACTGACTTTAGGCAATAACACGGCCATGCGTAAATGAACTAGTTCACATAAGATAAAGAAAATTCTCGGGTGGGAAAAAATTTGCATAACGTGTCAGTATGGCAGTAAATTCAAACCGTTGAATTTGGGCGCGCGGCATCCGGGCCGTGTTATCGGCCAGCAGTAGGGGCAGGTTCCATAGAACGCACGATTTTCCGCTTTATTTGGAAATACTCCAAACGCGATCAGCTGATCCTGTTGGCTGTGACGGCGACGTTGTTTCCGTTGCTCTATCTTACGCTGGAACTGCCCAAGCGTATCATCAACGACGCAATCGGTTCGACAACTGCCGAAGTGGATGTCTGGGGCTATACGCTTTCACAGACGAATTTCCTGATCATCTTGTGCTTTGCTTTCCTTGCTGCCGTGTTGGCGCACGGGCTGATGAAAATGCGCATCAACACCATGAAGGGTGTGCTGAGCGAGCGCATGCTGCGACGGTTTCGGTATCAGCTGGTCAGCCGCGCGCTTCTTTTTCCGCAACCCTATTTCGAACGGGTCAGCCAGGGCGAAATGGTCTCGATGATCACGGCTGAAAGTGAACCAATGGGCGGGCTGATGGGCGATGCGATCAGCCAGCCGGTTCTGCAAGCCGGTCAGATGATCACCATCCTTTCCTTCCTGTTCTTGCAAAGCTTTTGGTTCGGGCTGGCCGCAGTCGCCCTGATCCCGGTGCAGGCCTGGTTAATCCCTAAATTGCAGCGTCAGATCAATCTGTTGAACAAGAAACGTATTCAGGAAGTTCGGACGTTGGCTGCCCAGATCGGCGAAAACGCGGCAGGTGCGTCAACCCTCCGCAGCAATGGCGGCTGGCGCTATCGCCGGGCTATGATCTCCGATCAGTTGGGGCGGCTTTTCGCGATCCGCTTTGAGATTTACCAGAAGAAGTTCTTTATGAAGTTCATAAACAACTTCATCTCGCAGCTGACACCATTCGTGTTCTACCTGATCGGTGGCCTTCTGGTGTTGCAGGGTTCGGTTTCGCTGGGGGCATTGGTTGCGGCGCTGGCGGCGTATAAGGATCTGAGCTCACCCTGGAAAGAGCTGCTGACCTATTACAACCAAACCCAGGACATGTCGTTGCGCTGGGATATCGTCGTTGACCGCTTCGATCCAGCCGGATTGAAGGACGAAGCGCTGTTCGAGGGCGAACCAGCAGAGCGCCCCCACCTGAGCGGTGATATAGCGCTAAAGCACGTCTCGGTTCGTGACATGGACGGCAATCAGGTGCTGGATGATCTGAATCTTACTTTTCCCGCTGGCAAGACGATTGGCATTGCCGCACCCAGCGAAGAGGACCGGCGCGCCATGGGTGAGCTGCTGACCCGCGAGATTTTGCCCGCTGCCGGCACGGTTCAGGTTGGGGATCTGAACCTGGCAGACCTGCATCAGGGCGTAGTGGCCGCACGTATCGGGTATGCAACGTCCCGCCCGGTCATGTTTCAGGGAACGTTGGGTGACAACGTGATGATGCCGATGCGGTTCAAACCCTTGGCTGAATCCACAGATGACCCAGATTTTGCCGAGACCTTGCGGGCTGGAAACAGCATGGATCCGTTCAGGGTGGAATGGCTTGACCCGGCGCTGGCCGGGTTTGAAGACGCGACGGCGTTGCGCGATTGGTGGTTGCAGCTAGTTGATGGAATGGGGTCTGGTGCAGCCTTGTTTCGGCGCGGTGCCGAACAAAGCTTTGTTGCGACCGAACACTGCGAACTGGCCAGGAAACTGGTCGAGCTGCGCCCGCTGGTGCGGCAGGCCGTCCATGACGCGGGTCTTGAGCAGCAGGCGCTGATATTCGACCGGAATGCTTACAACCCGGCGCTGCCTGTTGCCGAGAACCTGCTTTTTGCGACGCCCCGCGTGCCGGTGACGCAGGCGTTGCTTGCCCGGCAGAAGGTTTTCCTCATGCAACTGCGAGAGCTGGGGCTGGATGAGACGCTGATCGCCCTGACCCGTGACGTGATCGAGATGCTGCGACAGATCTTCGGGTTCGACGGAACCGACCATCCGTTGTTCCGCAAGCTGGGTCTTGATGCAAAGACCTATGAGGCAGCCGTGGAGCTGGTTGAACAGACCCGCAAAGAGGGAACATCAGGGCTGGATGACGAACAGCTGGCCAGTATGTTGGCCGTGCCTTTCGTCGTCTCGGCTGAGCAGATTGGCCCGGCTTTCACGGATGAGCTGAAAGACCGCATTCTGGAACTGAGGCAGAGTCATTCGGACAAGCTGTTGGAAAGCCTGAAGGACGCATTTGTTCCGCTGGATCCGGAAGATTTCGCGCCTGGATTGACGGTCATGGAAAACGCGCTGTTCGGCAAGGTCAGCCAGATAGGTGGCGCGCGATCAGATGAGGCCCGCAAGGTCATTGTGGACGTGTTGGAGGAGAACGGCGCGCGTCCTTTGGTGGTCGAGCTGATTTATGACATTCCGGTTGCTTTGGGTGGGCAGAGCCTTCCGGCGGTTTTTGCCGAACCGCTGGCGTTTACCCGCGCGACAATCAAGAAGCCGGATATCCTGATCCTGGAGCAGGCATTGGCCAGTTACGACATGAAAACGCAGGTGTCGGTCTACAAGAAGCTGCGCGAGTTGTTGCCGGATGCCACGGTGTTCTACCTCAATGACCAGTTCGAAAACCCGGACGTATTCGACATGTTCGTGGAAATCCGGCAAGGTCGTGTCGTCTCGGACGGAGGACCGGTGGACGTGGGAAAAGACAGCGCATCTTCAGCAGATCTGGCGCGGAAACTGCGCGCGCTGGAGCAGACCCCCTTGTTTTCGGGACTGGACCGGAGGCAATTGCGCCTTCTGGCTTTTGGCGCGCAGTGGTTCGATGCCAAGCCCGGGCAGGTGGTGTTCCTGAAAGATGATCAGCCGACCGACGGCGCGTATGTGGTGCTGGAGGGTGAAGCCGGCTTGTACCTGCCGCAGGAAGATGGCCCCGACCAGTTGATCACCACCGTGGGGCCGGGCGCATTGGTGGGTGAGCTTGGTCTGATCCGCAAAGAACCACGCGCGCTGAGCATGGTGGCCGAAACAAACCTATCCTGTCTTCGGATCGGTGAGGAAGAGTTCCTGGCCGTTGTGGAAAACGATGCGGCAACCGCGTTCAAGCTGATGCAGGTGATCGCCGGTTACGTGTCCAATTAGGAGTGATCAGTTGGCAGGTTCGCAAAACAGATCGTACAGCAGACCGATCAGCTGCGCAGCATTCCCATCGCGCAGCGAATAATAGATCGTTTTGCCATCTCTTCGGGTGGTGACAAATCCTTCCTCCCGCAGACGGGCCAGCATTTGGCTGACGGCGGCTTGCCGCAATTGCAGCAAATCCTCAAGCTGGCCTACCGATTTCTCACCACTCCCGAGGTGGCACAGGATCATCAGGCGCCCTTCATGCGCCAGTGTCTTGAGAAATGCAGCCGCGCGGGCTGCATTTTCTTTCATTTCAGATGGTGTGTCCGAGGTGTGTGCCTGAGGTTCGGTTTCTAGGAGTGTCACGTTTTGACCGTTGTTCCGTTAATCTTGGGTTAATATGCCTCAAACACGTCTGTGTTGTCACCCCTCGGTTGCAGGGGCACCGCCCTGAAAAGCATTGCCGTTAACGTAATCGCAGGGCTCCTCCTGCATTTGCAGATGCAAGCCACGACCTTCATACGGGTGCGCGCGGGCCAGGTCTTCGTCGATGTCGATCCCAAGTCCTGGACCGGTCGGAGCGACCACAAAGCCGTCCTCGACCTGAATGGACCCTTTGATCAGCTGATTGTGGAACGGTGTTTCAATGGTTTCCAGCAGCAGCAGGTTCGGGATCGACGCGGCCAGGTGGATATTGGCGGCCCATTCCACCGGACCCGCATAAAGATGCGGCGCCATCTGAGCGTTGAATATCTCTGCTATGGCGGCGACTTTCTTCATCTCCCAGATTCCGCCGGCACGCCCCAGCGCCGGTTGCAGGATTTCCGCAGCCCCGGCGCGCAGAACGGCTCCGAACTCGGCCTTGGTTGTCATGCGCTCTCCGGTGGCGATGGGGATACGGACGTTGCGGGCGACACGGGCCATGTCTTCGATCATATCGGGTGGCGTGGGTTCTTCGAACCATAGGGGCTGGTACGGTTCCAGCGCCTGCCCCAGCCGGATGGCACCAGCCGTGTTGAACTGACCGTGTGTGCCAAACAGCAGGTCAGCCTTGTCCCCTACCGCTTCGCGAATTGCCTTGCAAAAGGCGACGGACATGGAAATGTCACTCATCGCGGGCATGTGGCCGCCACGGATTGTATAAGGGCCTGCCGGGTCGAATTTCACGGCGGTATAGCCGCGCCGCAACATTTCGGCAGCTGTTTCACCCGCTTGTTCGGGAGAGGTCCAGAAGTCGGTCAGATTGTGATGCGGCAAAGGGTAGAGGTAGGTGTAGGAGCGAATTCGTTCGTTCACCTTGCCACCCAACAGCGCATAAACCGGGCGGTCGCGATCCTTGCCAAGAATGTCCCAGCAGGCGATCTCTAACCCCGAGAATGCGCCCATCACCGTCAGGTCGGGGCGCTGCGTGAAACCGCTGGAATAGACGCGACGGAACATAAGTTCGATGTTTTCGGGGTTCTCGCCCAGCATGTGCCGTTCGAACACATCCCGAATGACGTGGCGCATCGCCTCGGGTCCGACGGACGAGGCATAGCATTCGCCCCAACCGGTGATGCCGGTGTCAGTCGTCAGTTTAACCAATATCCAGTATCGCCCCCCCCAACCCGGAGCGGGTGGGGCGGTGACGATGATGTCGAGATCCTGCAGTTTCATCTCAGTTTCTCCGGGCCGGGGGATCAGGTTCTGTCGAACAGGATCACGTTGCGCTTGGCAGATCCGGTTTTGGTATCGGCAATGGCCTCGTTGATCTGATCCAGCGACCAGCGGCCCGAGATCAACTCGTCCAGTTTCAGCCGACCTTGCTCGTAGAGGTCGATCATCCAGGGGATGTCCCGCTGAATAACCACATCACCCATTTTCGAGCCGACAACACCCTGACCCAGGGCTGCCAGAACAACCGGTTCATAGCTGGCCATGCTGCCCGAATGCGGCATTCCGATCATGATGGCCTTGCCGCCGCGGCCAAGATAGCGCGGGGCCTGATCATAGGCGGCGATTGCGCCGACAGTGATCAGAACCGCATCGGCGCCGCGCCCGCCAAGGGCATCGAACGCCGCGTTCCAGGGTTCTTGCAAGCTGGCCAGAACGCCATGGGTCGCGCCGAATTCCTTTGCGATTTCCAGCTTTTCTTCGGTCATGTCGACAGCCACGATCCGCCTTGCGCCTGCGATCCGCGCGCCCTGAATAGCGTTCAGGCCAACGCCGCCGGCGCCGATGACCACAACATCCTGACCCGGACGCAGACCGGCCGCGTTTACCGCAGCACCAACCCCGGTGATTACCCCGCAAGACAGAAGGCTAGCCAGGTCTTTGGGCAGGTTTTCGGGGATCCTGACGATTTGCCGATGGCTCACCACGACCTTTTCGGCAAAAGCGCCGCAGGCCATGGCCTGTTCCAGAGGACTACCGTCAGCCGTTTTTAGCGGGCCTTTGACGGTGTCGTACGGTGTTTCGCAATTTGTCGGGTGCCCTCCGGCACAGGTGGGGCAGGACCCGCACGCGCGGATCAGCGTTACAACCACAGGCTCGCCAATCCTGAAGTCACCGGCGGCCTCTCCAACTGCGGAGATCACGCCTGCGGCTTCGTGGCCGTAAACGGCGGGCAGAAAGCCGCCCCAGGCACCTTCGGCATAGGATATGTCCGAATGGCAGATGGCTACTGCATCCAGCGTCACTTCGACCTCGCCCGTGCCGGGGGGTGCCAGCTGAACCTCTTCGATAACCAAGGGTTCGCCGAATGCCCGGCAGACTGCGGCTTTGATTGTTTGCATGTTTTCCCTCACTTCCGTTGGGCCCACGGTGGCGTGGGAAAGGATTGATCGCAAGGCAGAAACCGTCATGTGTGTGTCGTTGTTAAGCCACGACAGGCGGGGACCGGCGAAACAACACAAACCCGGCCAGCATCAGCGCCAGCGCCAGCAGGAACGGAGCACCCGGCAAGTACAGCGGTGTGTCAGGGCGAATGAATTGCGCAAATACGCTGGTCATGACCAAGGGCGAAATGACCATCGAAAGCGCGTGGAGCGCGGACAATACACCCTGCAACTCTCCTTGCTGCGAATCCGGTGTCGCTTTGGACATCATTGCCTGAAGTGCTGGTGTGGTGATTGCCCCGATTGCAGTGATTGGGATGAACAAAAGTGCAATGAACCCGTTGGTCAGAAAGGCCAGAATTGCGAAACTGAGGATTTCAAAACCCATCCCGTAGATAATGGCACCCCGCTCGCCGCACAATCGGATTGCGGGGCGGATCAGACCGCCTTGCACAACGGCCATGCCGATCCCATAGACGCCCAGTGACAGGCCGATCATCTGAGGGGGCCAGCCGAACCGCTCGGTGGTGAAAAAGGACCAGATAGCGGGGTAGACGTAGATTGAGACCGAATACAGAAAGTAGACCCACAGCATAGGTCGGATACCGGGCAGTGCAGCAATGGCGCGCAGCGAATTCACCGGGTTGGCGCGGCGCAAGTTGAAGGCGCGCCGGGTCTTGTCGGTTACGGTTTCAGGCATCACGAAACAGCCGACGGCAAAGATCAGTGCCACCAGTCCTGCCGCAGCCCAGAACGGGGCACGGGTTCCATATTCGCTGAGCAATCCGCCGATCACCGGGCCAAGGACAAAACCCACGCCAAAGGCCGCGCCCAACAGGCCAAAGTTCGCGGCCTTGTCCTTGGGATCGGAGATATCCGCCATGAACGCGGCAGCGGTGGAATGTGTGGCTGCGGTTATACCGCCGACAATACGACCGGCCAGCAACAGCCAGATACTGCCCGCCACTGCCATAACCATATAATCAAGCGCCATGACGAACAGCGACAGCAGCAGCACAGTTCTGCGGCCATAGGCGTCGGACAGGTTTCCAAGGATTGGACCAAAGATGAATTGCATCGCCGCAAAAGCGGTACTCAGCACTCCACCCCAGATCGCCGCATTGGCAAGCGAACTGCCCTGCACATCAACAATCAGTTGCGGCATGATCGGCATAACCAGACCAATGCCCATTGCGTCGATCATGACGATGCTGAGGATGAAGAGTGATGGCAGGCGCATGGAACTCGGGCTGGTGATCTGTTCGTGGCACCCTAGGCACAGTCACCGAATGTGGGAAGACAGAGTTTTGCGTGCAGTCCGCCGCATCACTCAAATTTGCTTGCCAATTCGCTCAGCAATCCGGCCAGTTCCTGTGGATGCGAGAAAAACGGAGA
The DNA here is from genome assembly GCF_056534665.1 of Ruegeria sp. P8. Lineage (NCBI taxonomy): Bacteria > Pseudomonadati > Pseudomonadota > Alphaproteobacteria > Rhodobacterales > Roseobacteraceae > Ruegeria > Ruegeria sp. P8. Next base: position 94,990 of record NZ_JBQERC010000009.1, on the reverse strand, counting down.
ATGCGAACTGTCGATGGTTCGCCGCAGGTCCTTCGGGATAAACGCGCACATGTCCGCCTGATATTCCGTGGGGATCGTTCGGTCATCCGTGGTGCGGATATAGGCCTTGGGCACTTCGTTGAAATTCGTGCCGACCGGCAGTGGTGTTTCCTGGGGGCGAATGGCCTGTGGGCACAGGCGCGCATAGGCGTAAGGCAGGATATCGTCAGGGCAATCGTGGTAGAACAGCTTTGGGATGGCATCTACCGACACGGTGTAAGACAGCCCGTCAGACGATTTGTCAATCGCGTGGGCAATTGTCTGCTGCGGGCCGCGTCTGCGCATTTCTGCCAGCGAAAGGCCATCGTGAGGCACGTAGGCGCACAGAAAGATCAGGGCGCGCATGGCGTCCGGTCGAGCTTCGGCGGCGGCGCTGATCGGATACCCGCCCCACGAGTGACCCACGACAATCGTATCGGGCGTGCAGGCGTTCAGAACGGCATCGCGGCAATTTTCCAGCGTCACTTCGGACACCGGCGTTGGATCTGCACCATGGCTGGGCAAGTCGATGGCCCGGGCCGAATGTCCCAAAGCTTCCAGCGCGGGGATCAGGTCGCGCCAGCACCAGGCTCCGTGGCAGGAGCCGTGGACCAACAGGAAAGACGCCATCGCTGTTCTCCTTCAGATATGCCCGATATCGGTCAGAAACCGGGTCAGGATTGCTGCGTATTCTGCGGGTTTCTCGACGCAGGGCAAATGGCCAGCTCTGCGGATCAGTTCGAACCGCGATCCGGGGATGAGGTCGACAGTTTCGCGCACCAGATCGGGCGGGGTCGAGCCGTCCTCGCTTCCGGCGATGCCAAGCGTGGGAAGGCGCAGGCCGCTTGTGGGTGTATAGAAGTCGGTCCCGGCGACGGCAGCGCAACAGCCCAGATATCCGTCAAGCGGTTGGCTGATCATCATATCGCGCCATGGCAGGTGGTTTTGCGCTGCGCGGAAATCACGGGAAAACCAGCGTTCCATCGTGGCGTCTGCCACCGCTTCAATCCCGCCGCGACGCACAGCGTCGATCCGATCCTGCCAGACTGCGGGAGTGGCGATTTTGGCAGCGGTGTTCGACAGAACCTGCGCACGTATCTGATCCATACGTTTGACGGCCAGCCCCTGTGCGATCATCCCGCCAATGGACAGGCCGACAAAAACGCAGTCGCGAACCTTCAGGTGATCCAGCAGCGACTCGGCATCGCGGATCAGGGCGCCCATAGAATAAGGCGCCGGTGGAACCGAGGATTGCCCATGCCCGCGTTTGTCATACCGGATGATACGCAACCCTTTGGGCAGGTGCGGTAACACTGCGTCCCATATGTGCAGGTTTGTTCCCAATGAGTTGGCAAAAACCAGTGGCGCGCCGTCCGCCGCACCATCGACACGGTAATTCAGTTTCACGTCGCCCAGATCAGCGATCTTCATGACTCAGGTCCTTGCAGCCCCGGCGTTCCAGGTGCAACTTGCACAGGTTTGGGGTGCCTGTCAGGTCAGGAATTCCAACGCCCTGGCAAAAACATCCGGATCGACATTACCACCCGAAGTAACTACGATCACGTCGTCGCCCTCGATCTCGTCGCCCCGGAACAGCGCCGAGGCCAATGCGACTGCGCCGCCGGGTTCCAGCACGATCTTGAGGCGCAGGAAAGCAAGTGCCATGGCCCGCAGCGCCTCGTCTTCGGTGACCGAAATACCGGGTCCGCAAAGACGGTTTAGGATGGGAAAGGTGATATCGCCGGGTTGCGGTGTCAGGATAGCATCGCAAATATTGCCTGATGCCGCGTTGTTGTTCTGAATCCGTCCCGTCGCCAGTGATCGTTTGACGTCATCGAACCCTTCCGGTTCGCACGGGCGTACCCTTAGGTCGGGGGCGTGTTTTTCAAGCGCCAGCGCAATGCCAGAGGTGAGGCCGCCGCCACCACAACAGACCAGAACATCCGCCTGAGAAACCCCAAGTTCCGCTGCTTGTCTGGAGATTTCCAAGCCGGTGGTACCTTGCCCGGCAATCACCTGAGGCTCGTCATATGGCCGGATCAGGGTTAGCCCGCGTTCGGCGGCGATGGTTTCCCCGATCTCTTCGCGGCTTTCGTTTGCGCGGTCGTAAAGAACAACTTCACCCCCAAGCGCTCGGGTGTTTTCGATTTTCAGGTGCGGCGCGTCCGACGGCATGACAATGACCGAAGCAATTCCATGTTTCGACGCCGCCATCGCAACGCCCTGCGCGTGGTTGCCCGAGGAATAGGCAATCACGCCGCACTGGCGTATGTCTTCGTCCAGCGCGGATATGGCAGACCAAGCCCCCCGAAACTTGAAACTGCCCGTATGTTGCAGGCATTCCGGCTTGACCCAAATCCGGCGCCCGGCGATCGCGTCAAGAAATGGCGACGACAGAATTGGTGTCTCGCGGACATGTCCCTTAAGCCGTTTGGCCGCAGCTTCGATCATTTCAATTGTGCTCATGCAGCGTTCTTCAATACCTTTTTGATGACATCCAGAGATTGAGGCTCATTCAGGAACGGAACATGCCCGCGATCCGGGACTTCGGCCGAGATCAGACCGGGATGCCGCCGATGCATCTCAGCCAGGGTTTCGGCGCTCAGAACGTCCGAGTTCGCGCCCCTGATCGCGCCGCAGGGTATGTTGCGCAGCGCTTCAAAAAACAACCAGTAATCGGGTATGGCACCGCTCGCGGCCTGTTCCAGAAGCGCCTTGCGCAGGGCCGGGTCATAGCGCAGCGCCAGCCCGTCCCCTTGTTGTTTGTATTGAATTTCGGCCTGTTTGCGCCAGATCTCCAGCGGAACCCTGGGAAATTGCGGCTCCATCATATGTTTCAGGGCGGCAGCAGCTTCGTCATGGGTTTTCGCGGTGGGTTGCGCGCCCACATAGGCCATGATCTTGGCTATGCCTGACGTCTCGATGACGGGCCCCACATCGTTTAGGATCACACCGACCAAACGTTCGGGGTGGCTTGCTGCCAGTGCCATGGCAATCAGCCCGCCCCGCGAGGTGCCCAGAATGACCGCTTTTTCGATGCCCAGAAAATCCAGCAGTTCAATCGCGTCATGGGATTCACGAAAGATGTTGTAGTTCATGAAATCGGGATCGTAGTCCGAGCGGCCGCGCCCCCTGTAATCCATCGCAATCATGCGCAGTTCAGTGGCATGTGGTGCGAAATACGAAAAATCCCGGCTGTTCCTAGTCAATCCGGCCAGACACAAAAGCGGCGTGCCCGATCCATGGTCTTCGAAATAGATGCGCTTGCCGTCCGAAGTCGTAAAGTCTGACATCAAAGACCAGCCAGCTTGGGAATGGTGGTCAAATCAGACAGAACATGCGCTGGCGTCCACGGCAGCCGGTCCATTGGTTCCCCGATCCGATTGACCCAGGCGGTGACAAAACCATAACCGCTGGCCCCCGCGGCATCCCAGCCGTTTGAACTGACGAACAAGACTTCGTCGCGGGCGCAGTCAAACCTGTTCTGAACCAGATCATAGACACGGGAATGGGGCTTGAAGACCCCAACGCTTTCGACCGACAGCACGTCATCCAGCACATCGCCGATCCCGGCGGATTGAACAGCACCGTCCAGCATGGGCGGTGATCCGTTGGACAGGATGGCAGTCTGCATCCCGCCATCCTTGAGGGCATTCAGCATGACAGGAACTTCGGGATAGGCCTGTAACTCCCAATAAAGATCCAGCAGGCGTTGGCGCAATTCTGGGTTGCCCTGAAGGCCGGCAGCTTCCAGCGCCCAGTCCAGCCCGTCCTGCGTGACATCCCAAAAATCCGCATGGGCATCCGCCACAGCACGCAGCCATGTGTATTGCAATTGCTTCAGGCGCCAATGTCCCGCGACCTCGGGCCATTTGTCTTTCAGGGCTTCGAACCCCGGCTCGCCTGCTGCCTGCCGGGCGGCGGCCGCAACATCAAACAGCGTTCCGTAGGCGTCGAACACGCAGGTCGTGATTGCCATATGACCCTCCTTTGATTGCGCGCAGGTTGGCACAACGCGAAAGGGGGGGGAAGGGCCAAGGGTTTACAACTTTGTGTCAATCTCTAGGGTTGGCCGCTTAACCCCTAAAAACGGCCGGAGGCCACTATGACCGAAATCAAGCAAGGTGACACGGTTCGCATCCATTACACAGGGACATTGTTGGATGGCAAAGTCTTTGACAGTTCGGATGGGCGCGATCCGTTGGAGTTCGTGGTAGGATCGGGCCAGATCATTCCCGGTCTGGACAGTGCCATGCCCGGTTTGTCCGCAGGTGACAAGAAACGGGTCGAGATTGCCTGTACCGACGCCTACGGCCCGATCAACCCTGCGATGCGTCAGGAAATCCCCCGCGAGGGTATTCCCGAGGATATTCCGCTGGATCCGGGCACTCAACTGCAGATGCAGACACCAGACGGTCAGGCCGTACCTGTGACAGTTGTGGACGCCAACGAAGCGATTGTGACCCTGGATGGAAACCATCCGTTGGCCGGTCAGGATCTGGTGTTTGAGATTGAAGTCGTCTCGATCAATTGAGACATAGTTCGGGTTGGAACGCCCGCCCGGGCTTCAGCCGATCAAAGCTTCAACAGCTGCGCGCACCTGTGGCTGGGTGAAAAAGACAAACACCAGCAGCAATGATGTCAGCGCGAGCAGCAGCACTCTGGCCCGCTGGCTGAGGAAACCGGACTTTTTCCGGCTTTGCACTGATCGTGCGTTGTTTGCAATGATTTGATCTAGCTTGCTCATACCGAAGTCCTGCCGCCCAAAGATGGTGAAATCTTGGCGGCGGCAGGGAAAGATATGGTCACATGAAATCGGGTTGCGGCATGCCCAGAACGTGGAAACCACCGTCAACGCGGATGATTTCGCCAGACGTGCAGGCTCCCGCATCAGATGTCAGGTAAACTGCGGTCCCGCCAACAGCTTCCAGAGTGGCATTCGAACGCATCGGCGCATTCTGATCGCAGAACTTATATGTCCTGCGCGCCCCGCCAATGGCGGCACCGGCAAGGGTTTTCATCGGTCCCGGTGAGATTGCGTTCACGCGGATACCATCCGGGCCAAGGTCATTGGCCAGATAACGGGTCGCCGATTCCAGCGCCGCCTTGGCAACACCCATGACGTTGTAGTTCGGTACCACCCGGTTTGATCCCTGATAAGTCAGCGTCAGCAGCGAGCCCCCATTGTCCTTCATCATCGGATAGGCGCGGCGTGCCACCTCGATGAAAGAATAGGCCGACACGTCCATCGAGTGTTTGAAGTTCGCCCGCGTGGTATTCAGAAACCGGCCTGTCAGCTCGGATTTATCCGAATACGCAATGGCATGAACAACAAAGTCGATGGTGGGCCAACGCTGGGCCAGTTCACCAAAGGCACGATCCAGTGACTCGTCGTCGGTCACATCGGCATCCACCATGAAATCGCTGCCAAGGCTTTGAGCGAGAGGTTCCAGCCGTTTGCCGAAAGCCTCGCCCTGATAGGTGAAGGCCAGTTCTGCGCCTGCCTCGTGCATGGCCTTGGCAATGCCCCACGCGATTGAGCGGTCATTGGCCACGCCCATGATCAGGCCGCGCTTACCTTTGAGAAGATCCGACATCACTTTCACCCGTTATACTTAGACAGAATCATGGACCCGTTGGTGCCGCCAAAGCCGAAGCTGTTGGTCATGACACTGTCCAGTCCTGCGTTTTCAACCACTTCAGTTGCAATTTCACCGGGCAAGATGCCTTGGGCGAGTGTGTCGACATTGATCGACGGTGTAATGAAATCATTGTCCAGCATGAGTAGGCAGAAGATCGCCTCAAGCGCTCCTGCCGCGCCTTGCGCGTGGCCAGTCATCGATTTGGTCGAAGAAATCGGTGGCACATTGCCTTCACCGAAGATGCGGCGCACAGCCTCTACTTCGCCTACGTCACCGACAGGGGTCGAGGTCCCATGTGCATTGATATAACCGACCTTGCGACCTTCGGGCAATGTGGCCAGCGCCAGCCGCATCGCGCGCTCACCGCCTTCACCCGAAGGGGCCACCATGTCGTGGCCATCCGAGGTAGCAGCATAGCCGGTGACTTCGGCATAAATCTTTGCGCCGCGGGCCAGCGCGTGCTCCAGCTCTTCCAGAACGAGGATGCCGCCGCCACCGGAAATCACAAACCCGTCACGGTTCTCGTCAAACGCGCGCGAGGCTTTGTCGGGCGTGTCATTGTATTTCGACGACATCGCGCCCATCGCATCGAACAGGCACGAAAGCGTCCAGTCCAGTTCTTCGCCGCCGCCAGCAAACATGACGTCCTGTTTACCCAGCATGATCTGTTCGGCCGCGTTGCCGATGCAATGCAGCGAAGTCGAGCAGGCCGAGGTGATCGAATAGTTGATACCCTTGATCTTGAACGCGGTCGCCAGGTTTGCCGAGATTGTCGAGCACATGCATTTCGGCACAGCGAACGGCCCGATCCGCTTTGTCGCACCTGTCTTCAGAACGGTCTGATGCGCCGTCAGCATCGCGCTTGTCGACGGGCCGCCGGATCCAGCCACCAAACCTGTGCGCGGGTTGACTACCTGGTCCTCGGTCAGACCAGAATCTGCAATGGCCTGAGACATGGCGATATGAGCGTAAGCCGCGCCCGGACCCATGAAGCGCAGGGTGCGTTTGTCCACGTGTTCAGCCACGTCAATCTTGAGCGTTCCCGCGATCTGACTGCGAAACCCATGTTCCGCCATCTGTTCGCTGGCTTCGATCCCGGATTTACCTGCTTTGAGCGAGGCCAGAACCTCTTGGGCATTATTCCCGATCGAAGACACTACCCCCAGACCGGTGACGACTACTCGACGCATGTGCGCACTCCTTATTTCGGGTCGGTCAGGCTCAGGCCTCGGACAGAACGACCTTCATATCTTTGACATCATAGATCATCTCGCCATCGGCTTCGACGATTCCATCTGCCACACCCATGGTCAGGCGACGTGTCTGAATCGCCTTTTTGAAATCGATTTTATACGTTAGCATCTTGCGGTCGGGACGAACCATACCGGTCAGTTTCACTTCGCCCACGCCGACGGCCATGCCGCGCCCTTGCCAGCCACGCCAACCCAGGTTGAAACCGGTCAGCTGCCATAGACCGTCAAGGCCCAGGCAACCCGGCATAATCGGGTTGCCGGGAAAATGGCAGTCAAAGAACCAAAGGTCAGGGGTGATATCGAATTCGGCCAGCACATGTCCTTTGCCATGCAGGCCACCATCATCCGAGATGTCGGTGATCCGGTCCATCATCAGCATTGGCGGGGCGGGCAATTGTGCATTGCCGGGGCCAAATAATTCGCCGCGGGCGCATTTCAGCAGATCGTCTTTGTCAAAACTGCTTGGGAACTGGGCCATTCTTGCCGCCTCTCCTGCCGTGGGTCCGTTCGTTATATCTGGCCTCGTCTAGCACCCGTTTGCAAGGTCCTGCAAGAGCAGCGGCCACATCATGTTGTGTATGCCGCGTTCTTTGCGAATGAATTTCATTTGAAATTGCCAACCATGCGCTCCTATATATAATGGAAGTAACTATGGGTATCGGATCAATGACACCGCAGAGCGGCGATATAGCAACGGGTTGGCTGGTGAACGCTGGCTTGCGTCCGACGCGTCAGCGTGTGGCGTTGGCCGAGCTTCTGGTGGGCGATGGCCGGCATCGTCACGTCACCGCCGAGAGCCTGTTTGAATCGGCCAAGGCGAATGGCGACGCTGTTTCACTGGCGACGGTTTACAATACCCTGCGCGCGTTTTGCGACGCTGGCGTTCTGCAGGAAATCACCGTGGACGGGTCAAAAAGCTATTTCGACACGAATACGCATGATCACCCTCATTTTTATTGGGAGGATGAGGCGCGCCTGAGTGACGCGCCGTCGGACCAATTGGTGATCCAACGCCTGCCCAAAGCACCCGAAGGGGTCGAGATTGCCTCGGTCGACGTTGTCATTCGCCTGCGCAAAAAGTAGCGCCAATACCGCCTTTCAAACTCGCCAACAACAAACGTTCAACCTGATCAATCGTCGCGTCAGCGGGCCCTGTTCCGTGGCGCGCAAGTACAACCGATTCAGTTGCGTCCTGATTGCTGATCGGAACACTGACAAGACGTTTATTGTCATAACTGACCGGGCTGAGCGGGCTGGTATAGCTGATCCCGATCCCTTCGCCATGGGCGGCAAGACTGCGCTGGATCTCAATCGATGCCGCCCTATGCGCGACAGTCGGGTGCAGACCGTTGCGCCGAAAGAGACTGAGGATGTGTTGGGCTGACCAGCCTTCTGTTGACAGGATCAACGGGTGAGCAGCCAAGTCAGCCAGCGAGACCATGCCCGCTGTCGCCAACAGATGATCCGGTGGCATTAGGGCCTTTGGTCGACTGTCGAACAGTTTTGTTCGTGTGAACCCGGCATCCATTGTCAGCTCATAAGTGATGGCAATATCGATCTGGCCATCAATCAATCTGTTCAGCAGCCCTTCAAAGGACGCAGCAAAGTATGTGATTGCGATGTTTGGAAAAGTGTCGCGCAAATGGTGCAGGGCGGGGGCCAATAGGAAGGGGGCGAGGTCCGTAAAACACCCCAATCTTAGACGTGTCGCGCCCGACGACGGTGTTTCTGATGACTCGATTTGGGCTGCGTCCTTCAGAAGGGTCTCGGCCTGATCGATGAATTTTCGCCCCTGAGGCGTCAGCGCCATGGCCGAGCCTCGGCGGCGGATGAACAGAGGGTGACCCAAATGTGCTTCGACACGCGTCAGGGCTGTAGACAGGGCTGGTTGCGAAACATTCAGGTATTGTGCGGCTGCGGACAGGCTGCCGTGGCGCCCGACCGCGCAAACATATTCGTACTGACGCAGTGAAATATATAACATGAAGTTAATTATAACTTCGAAAGATATGATTTGAATAGAACACATCTTCAACGCAAAAGATTGGAAAACGAATGGAGACCCGGATGCCTCACCCGCTTGTTACTCAAGAAATGATCACAACTTATCAGGATGATGGCGTCGTTCTGATCAAAGGGCTGTTTGCAGACTATGTGGATCAACTGCGGAAGGGTGTGGCCGCGAATATGGCAGAGCCTGGCCCGTATGCATCAGAAAACAAGAAAGAGGGTCAAACGGGTCTGTTCTTTGACGATTACTGCAACTGGACCCGCATCCCACAGTTCCGTGAGGTGATCGAAAACTCGCCCGCGGCCGAGGTCGCAGCGGACCTGATGCAGTCGAAAAACGTGCAGGTGTTTCACGACCACGTATTGGTAAAAGAGCCCGGGACATCCATGGCCACGCCCTGGCATCAGGATGGCCCATATTACTTCGTTGAAGGTCAGCAAACCATCAGCTTCTGGTCTCCGCTGGATCCGGTCAGGCAGGCGACGTTGCGCTGTGTCGCAGGTTCTCACCGGTGGGAGAAAGAGGTGCTGCCAACCCGCTGGGTTTCCGAGGAAGGTTTTTTCCCGGATGAAGGGCAGTACATCCCCGTGCCGGACCCGGATGCCGAGGGCATGAAAGTCGTTGAATTCGAAATGGCCCCCGGTGACGCCGTTGCCTTCAATTATCGCACCCTTCACGGCGCGCGGGGTAACCACTCGGATAGCCGTCGCCGCGCCTTTTCTCTGCGGTTGGTCGGCGATGACGCACGGTATGTAGAGCGTCCAGGCAGAACCTCTCCACCTTTTCCCGGCCATGGCATGACACCGGGGCAGCGTCTTCGCGAAGACTGGTTTCCGGTCCTGTTTCAGCGCTGAGACGCTTCAGAACCACTGGCCTGATTCGATCAGGCCCAGATCCAGCAGCTGCCGCGAGTGCCATTCAAAAGGCACAGAGTTGCGCCAGCTAAAATTCGGAATGTCAAAAGTCGACCCGGCATTTGTTTTGAGCGCCTTCGCGGCGCGGAAGGAACAAATAGCCGCGGTCATGTTGTGGTGCCATGGGCAGGAATAGGTATTGTATTCCGGCTCATTGAACGTGTGGTCCGATTTCAGGATCAAGCCCTTTTGCGCCTTAAACAGGGCGATGCGGTCGATGCGACGGCGTTCATAGGGAATGTGATCCTCGAACCGCCAGCGCAAGCCACCCGACAGGTCCACCTGTCGGTCCAGCGGTTGGCCGTCAGGGTCGCGGCGTGATTGGGCATAGTAACCCGTTTTGTCGAACAAAGCCTGTTCGGGGGCGACACCGTTGGGAAAAGCGGTCAGGTCCTCGGCATAAAGGTCGATGACGTAGCTCAGCATAGCGTTGCGGCGTTCTTCGCTGTGAAAGGCCAGCATCTCAGCAATGCTGCGCGTTTCGCAAAACGGAAAGAACAGGTATTCGGCGTTGTAGCAGTAATACATCCAGATGCCGGGTGCGGCCTGAATTATTCTGTTCAGGGTATCGAAAACCACCGTTCGGGGAACGCACTTCAAGGTGACCCGATGCACCCGGTCGGTCAACGCGGGCTCCAGTCGGAACTCCTGAGGCATGAAGGCGATAACGGATTTGAACCCTAGTTTCAGATGGTGATGCAGAGTACTTTCCAACTCGACCTCATCCTCGGCAAAAACCATCGCAACGGGGCCTTGCGCCATTGCGGGCTGCCCGGCTTTCAGGAAATGGTCGAGGGAATCGTATTGCATCGGCTGTTTTCAGTTTTGTCTTGCTGGAAAGTTCCGCCAAATTCGGGTAATTGCGCCCGCATTGCAAGCGGCGTTCGAAGCATATAGACGACGCCGGTCCAGCGAATGCAAAGGCCCGTCTCATGTCCGAACCGAAGAAGCTGTTTATCAAGACCTATGGCTGTCAGATGAATGTCTATGACAGTGAACGCATGTCCGAGGCGCTGGGCGGGCAGGGCTACGTTGAAACCCAGACCCCCGAAGATGCGGATATGATCCTGTTGAACACGTGCCACATCCGCGAGAAAGCGGCAGAAAAAGTGTATTCCGAACTGGGGCGCTTCAAGGGTCTGAAGGCCGAGAAGCCTGATCTGAAAATCGGCGTGGCGGGCTGTGTTGCTCAGGCGGAAGGCGAAGAGATCATGCGCCGCCAGCCTTTGGTTGATCTGGTGGTCGGTCCGCAAAGCTATCACCGCCTGCCCGAGATGGAGGCAAAGACCCGAGCGGGCGAAAAGGCGCTGGACACGGATTTCCCCGAAGAAGACAAGTTCGAAAAATTGAAAAACCGCCCCAAGGCCAAGCGCGGACCGACGGCGTTTTTGACTGTTCAGGAGGGCTGCGATAAATTCTGCGCCTTCTGCGTGGTTCCTTATACACGCGGTGCTGAAGTCAGCCGCCCAGCCGATCGCATCATCCGCGAAGCCCATGATCTGGTCGAACGCGGCGTGCGCGAGATCACGTTGCTGGGCCAAAACGTCAACGCCTATCACGGTGCCGGGGCGAATGGTGACATGACGCTTGCCGGCTTGATCTGGGAATTGAACAAGGTCGACGGGCTGGAACGCATCCGCTTTACGACCTCGCACCCAAACGACATGGCCGACGACCTGATCGAGGCACATGGCACCTGTGACAAGCTGATGCCTTATCTGCACCTGCCGGTTCAGTCGGGTTCGGACCGTATCCTCAAGCGGATGAACCGTAGCCATACGGCAGAAAGCTATCTGCGGCTGGTCGAACGCATTCGTGCGGCGCGTTCAGATATCGTGATGTCGGGGGACTTCATTGTTGGTTTCCCAGAAGAGACCGAAGATGATTTTCAGGCCACGATGGATTTGGTCGAAGAGGTCAAATACGGCTATGCCTATTCCTTCAAATACTCCACACGTCCGGGAACCCCGGCAGCTGAACGGTTGCAGGTTGATCCGGCTGCGGCAGATGAACGGTTGCAGCGGCTTCAGGCCTTGATCACGCGCCATCAGCGAGAGATTCAGGACGGTATGGTTGGACGCACAGTCCGCGTTCTTTTCGAAAAACCGGGTCGCTTGTCCGGGCAGATGGTTGGAAAGTCCGAATATTTGCATTCGGTGCACGTAAAAGGACCAGAGATCGCCACGGGTGACTTGAGAGAAGTCCGGATCACTGAGTCGGGGGCGAATTCTCTGGCCGGTGAGTTGTTGTAGGTCGGTGTAAACACCTCCCGGACACCATAGTTGGTGTTTGTTTCCAAAATTTACCCTTGATTTATTGCTTGGAACTATGCTCCGAGAGGAGCCATGGTTTTTTTGGCGCAAGGATCTGCGTCTACAAATCGGCAATATGCCGGTCCCGGAAAACGGGATGAGGGAGGTACGAGTGTCGACTATCAAGAGCTTTTGGAGCCTGAGCAGGTTGAGAACACTGACGTTAACTGCCGCTGTTACACTGATTGCCGGCGCATCCATTGCCGGTGATTTGAAAGGTGACATAAGCGATCCGGAAGTGGTCAGCCCGAAAAGATTCAGCAGCGATGTCCGCGCTTTTTACCTGGGACTTACCGGCGGTTATGGCTCTGGCGGGGACGATCGGTTTGGCCTGACAACTCCCGGTGGACAGTTTGATATCGGTGATCAGGATTTATCCGGAACATACGGGGGTCTCCGGGGCGGCTGGCGTGGTGTCTTACCAGCTGCAGGTGGGCGCGACTATGTCTATGGCTTTGAAGTCGGGTATGAATTCGGATCCCTGGACGACACTGTCAGCAGGCGGATCGGCGGCGTCAATGTGCAAGGCGGAACAGAGATTTCGGATGTTCTGGCAGTCCGATTTCGTAATGGTCTGACAAACCGCAGCGGACGAATTCTGTATTTCTTCAGTGTCGGATACCTGTGGGGCGATGTGGAAACAACCAACAGCTTGGCATTGGGCCCGACGGTTCAGAATTTCTCGGCGTCAGATCGGCGGAACGGTTATTCGGCAAGCATAGGGGCCGAGCATAAGTTGTCGGGCAATTGGTCGATCACGGGCGAATATGAATATGTCCAGTTCCAATCAAAGGACATCCAGTTCAGTTCTGGCTTTTCCACAAAGTCCACACCAAAATACAGCGGCTTGAGAATCGGGCTGAACTATACCTTCTGATGTTCGCCCAATCGGCAACCGATCACCGTTAAATCGGCTGTTACGACATCTCAGCGTTTATTTTTGAAACTGTGGCTTGCGCCTACCAAGATTTGTTGTCTACGCTCGGGGTGAACAGCCAAGACAGGAGAGCGGATTGGCCATCGGTGCCCTGACCCCACCGCAAGATGAAATGCCCCAACACGAGGCGTTCGTAGAATTTCCAGACAACCGATTGCTGATTGACCTGTGCGGTGAATATGACCGCAATCTGGCCGAGATCGAAACCAAGCTTTCGGTCCAGATTGTACGTCGCGGCAATCAGTTGGTTGTTATGGGCGATGAAGATGTTCAGAAACAGGCGGTTGAAGTGCTTAAATCGCTGTATACACGGCTTGAAGGTGGGCGCGAGGTTGAGGCCGCAGACGTCGATCGCGAGTTGCGGATGGGTGTTTCGGAGCAGGGAACCGGAAGCCGCGATGGCGATCAGCTTGAGATGTTCAAGGGCGGTTCTGTCGAGATCAAGACCCGCAAGAAGCTGGTTGAGCCGCGCACCGACGCCCAGAAAGCCTATGTCCAGTCACTGTTCAACAATGAGCTGGCCTTTGGAATTGGCCCGGCGGGGACGGGTAAGACCTATCTGGCGGTGGCGGTCGGTGTTTCGATGTTCATCGGCGGACATGTGGATCGAATCATCCTGAGCCGTCCGGCGGTCGAGGCGGGCGAGAAACTGGGCTATCTGCCGGGTGACATGAAGGATAAGGTCGACCCTTACATGCAACCGCTTTATGACGCGCTGAACGATTTTCTGCCCGGAAAACAGTTGGCCAAACTGATCGAAGAGAAACGAATCGAAATCGCTCCGCTGGCCTTTATGCGCGGTCGTACGCTGGCCAACGCATTTGTGGTTCTGGATGAAGCGCAAAACGCCACCACGATGCAGATGAAGATGTTCCTGACCCGTCTGGGCGAAGGAAGCCGCATGGTCATAACGGGCGACCGGTCACAGGTCGATTTGCCGCGTGGTGTTCAATCGGGTCTGGCGGACGCTGAGAGGTTGTTGAAAACGATCCCGAATATCAGTTTTAACTACTTCACCTCGAAAGACGTGGTGCGCCACCCGCTTGTCGCTGCGATCATCGAGGCGTATGAGGCCGATGCGGGCCGTGAAACCACGTGAGCACATAGCCCGTTAACGAGGCTGTTGTGCGGTAAGATGACCCTGGATCTCACTCTCGAAGACGAAAGGTGGCAAGATCTTGAGGTCTTGTCACAAAAGGCGATTAACGCCGTTCTGACCCATTGCGGTTTGGCCCCGGAGCTGTGCGAAGTCAGTATTCTGGGATGCAACGATGCGCGGATTTCAGAACTGAACGCAGAATTTCGCGGCAAACCGACGCCCACCAATGTGCTGAGCTGGCCTGCGGAAGACCTGGCTCCGGACGAGCCAGGGCAATCACCACGCCTGCCAGAGCCGGACTTTACCGGCGAGATTGTTCTGGGCGATGTTGCGATTTCCTATGACACCTGCGCCCGAGAGGCGGCCGAAGCCAACAAGGCAATGAGTGATCACGTGACCCATTTGCTTGTTCACGGAACGTTGCATTTGCTGGGTTATGATCACATTCGTGACCCCGATGCCACCTTGATGGAAGGGATTGAGGTCAAGTTACTTGGCAAATTGGGTATTGATGACCCATATAAGGTATAATGTGGGTTCAAGACCCGATCAGTTGGAACAAGGTAATGGGCGAAATAGAAGGCAGTTCTAGGGCGGCGCAAAGCGCGCAACCTCAGGACAGCAGTACTGAAACGGAAGAGAAAACCGGTCTGTTTTCTCGTATTCTCGAAGTGTTTTCGAGCGATGATACTCAACCGGACCAGACGGTGAACGGACAAAACGCGGCTGTGGCGCAGCCACGCGGGATGATTAACCTGCGCCGGATGCGCGTTGAGGATGTTGCCATCCCTACCGCTGAAATCGTCTCGGTACCTTCGACGATCACAAAAGATGAACTGGCGGACGTTTTCCGAAGCAGTGGTATGTCGAGGATTCCAGTCTATGAGGGAACTTTGGATACACCGCTTGGTTTTGTTCACCTCAAGGATTTTGCTCTGACCCACGGTTTCAACGGTGGGGGTAAAAAGTTTGATCTGACCTCTATGCTGCGGACGCTATTGTTCGTGCCGCCATCCATGCCAATCGGCGTCTTGTTGACCAAGATGCAAACCGAGCGGCGTCACATGGCATTGGTGATTGATGAATATGGCGGCGTTGATGGTCTGCTGACGATCGAAGACCTGATCGAGCAGGTCGTGGGTGAAATCGCTGACGAGCACGATGCGGATGAAGACCAGCTTTGGGTGCAGGAAAAGCCCGGATGCTATGTGGTACAGGCGCGTGTGCCGCTCGAAGATTTCGAGGCCGAGATTGGCCGGTCTCTGACCAGTCATGAAGACGTCGACGAAGAGGAAATCGATACTCTGGGCGGACTTGTCTTTATGCTCTCCGGCCGCGTTCCGGCGCGGGGTGAGGTTGTCATTCACCCAGAGGGCCCGGAATTCGAAGTGATCGAAGCCGATCCACGCCGTATCAAACGGCTGCGCGTCATGTTGCCGGACGTTGCTGCATGACCCCGGTACGGGGCTGGCCATTATCGTTGAGATTGTTGGTCGCTGCCACCCTTGGCGGGGCAGGTGCGTTTGGTCAGGCGCCTCATCTGTTTTGGGGCGCAACCGTTTTGGCTCTGGTCCTGATTGTGCCAATTTTCCTTGCCAGCGAAACCCGAGGCCGGGCGGCCTGGGTCGGCTGGGCCTTCGCGACCGGCTATTTTGCCCATGCCCTTGGCTGGATCATTGAGCCGTTTCAGGTAGATGCTGAACGCCATGCCTGGATGGCCCCGTTTGCGTTGGTGTTCTTAGCGGGCGGATTGGCCTTGTTCTGGGCTGCCGCCTTTGGCTTGTCGCGCAAAATTGGTGCCACGCCCATTCGTCAGGGCATATTACTGGTTGCAGTCTTGTCCCTGGCCGAGGTGGCGCGTGGATATGTGCTGACCGGCTTTCCATGGGCTGGCGTCGCGCAGATCTGGGTGGATACACCGGTGGCTCAGGTGCTGTCTCTGGTTGGGCCATATGGGTTGAACGCGCTGACCTTTGCAGCAACATTCCCAATTGGCGCGGCAATGGTGCAGGAAAAACCCTTGAACGGTTTGGCGCGGACCCTGGGTTTTACAGTCGCGATGGCCGCGCTGGCGATTACTTATGGGTCGACGCGACCCGTCGTTCAGGACGGTTCGCATCTGGTTCGCGTGGTTCAGCCGAATGCCCCTCAGCACCAAAAATGGGATCCGGCATATGCGCCTTTGTTTTTCGCGCGTCAGGTTGAATATACCGCAGCTTTTCCCAGACCCGACCTGATTGTCTGGCCCGAGACCGCAGTTCCAGCTTGGTTAGGTAGCGCGCAACCGTTTCTGTCAACTGTTGCGGATGCCGCGCAGGGTGTGCCGGTGATATTGGGGATTCAGCGCGCAGAAGGCCCGAGGATCTTCAACTCGCTGGTCTATCTGGATGAAACCGGGCGTCTGGCAGGGGTGTATGACAAACACCACCTGGCGCCTTTCGGTGAATACGTCCCGTTGGGTGATCTGATGGGGCGTTTCGGGGTCAGTGGTCTGGCGGCGACAACCGGGCACGGGTTCAGCGCGGGGCCGGGCCCCGCCCTTTTGGACCTCGGCAAGCTTGGAAGCGCATTGCCCCTGATTTGCTACGAAGCCATTTTCCCGCAAGATGTGAATGGTGCGCCGGGTCGGGCTGACTTCTTATTGCAGATCACTAATGACGCGTGGTTTGGAACACGGTCGGGACCGTTTCAGCACCTGGTGCAAGCCCGGATGAGGGCAATTGAGCAGGGCTTGCCGATGATCCGTTCGGCCAATACCGGTGTATCGGCCATGATTGACCCATTGGGTCGGGTGACTGCGTCGTTGGCTCTGGGTAAGGCAGGATATGTGGACGCCGTGCTGCCGCAACCACACCGTCGCACGACTTATGCACGTATCGGGGGCAGTCCGATCGTTGTTGTCTTACTGATTATTCTGGCGATGGCGCTGTTTGGTACCCGCGGCAACCGGGCAATTAGAGATTGACCCCAACTTTGGGCAAGCGTATGCGTCTGTGGTCTGTCACAACGGCTTCCTGGCGTGGCGGAGAAACCTTAATGGAGCACATTTATGTCCCGACAGAACTATACTTTTACTTCGGAATCCGTTTCTGAAGGGCACCCGGATAAGGTCTGTGACCGTATCTCGGATGCTGTCCTTGATGCATTTCTAAACGAAGAGCCTGAGGCGCGCGTGGCCTGCGAAACCTTTGCCACGACCAACCGCATCGTTATCGGTGGCGAAGTTGGTCTGTCGGACAAGGACAAACTGCATGACTACATGGGCCGCATCGAAGAAATCGCGCGCGAGTGCGTGAAAGACATCGGATATGAGCAGGACAAGTTCCACCACGAAACAGTCGAGGTGACGAACCTTCTGCACGAACAATCCGCCCATATCGCGCAGGGCGTGGATGCCGCGGACAACAAGGACGAAGGCGCTGGCGACCAGGGCATCATGTTTGGCTTTGCCACAACAGAAACGCCTGCGCTTATGCCTGCGCCGATCCAGTATTCGCACGCAATCCTGCGGCGTCTGGCCGAAGTGCGCAAGAACGGCACCGAGCCTGCACTGGGGCCGGATGCGAAATCTCAGTTGTCTGTCGTTTATCAAAACGGCAAACCAGTCGGCGTCAGCTCGATCGTTCTGTCGACGCAGCATCTGGATGAGGCGCTGACGTCGGATGATATCCGCGCCATCGTTGAACCCTATATCCGTGAAACCCTGCCCGAAGGCTGGCTGTCGGCCGAAACCGAATGGCACGTCAACCCGACCGGCAAATTCGTTATTGGCGGGCCGGATGGCGACGCTGGTCTGACCGGTCGTAAGATCATCGTGGATACCTATGGTGGCGCAGCCCCGCATGGTGGCGGTGCTTTCTCGGGCAAAGATCCGACCAAGGTTGACCGTTCGGCGGCCTATGCCGCGCGCTACCTGGCGAAAAACGTCGTAGCCGCCGGTATGGCTGAGCGCTGCACCATTCAGTTGAGCTATGCCATTGGCGTATCGAAGCCGCTTTCGATTTACGCAGACACGCATGGCACGGGTCAGGTTGCAGATGCGGCGATCGAAAAAGCAGTTGGTCAGATCATGGATCTGACACCCCGCGGCATTCGTCAGCACCTTCAGCTGAACAAGCCGATCTACCAGCGTACTGCGGCTTACGGTCACTTTGGCCGCGAACCGGATGCGGATGGCGGTTTTAGCTGGGAACGCACTGATCTGGTCGACGCGCTGAAATCAGCAGTTTGATCTGAAAAATCCAAAGCGCGCCTTCAGGGGCGCGCTTTTTCTTTGGGGCGGTGCACGCTCTTGCAACGTGCTCCGCTGCGCAGTATGGCCACCGCCATGAGCACCGAGACCCCACAACGCCCGCGCAGAAACTTTTATGGCCGTTTCAAGGGCAAGACCCTGAAGCCCAGTCAAAAGACCTATCTGAACGAAGATCTGGCCGCCTTGTCACCCGGCGCTGTGGACTGGGACACCAACCCTGAACGCAAGCCGCTGGACCTGGACGGCCTGTACGGCGGTAAACCGGTCTGGTTGGAAGTCGGCTTTGGCGGTGGTGAGCATCTGGTGCACCAGGCGCAAAACAATCCTGACATTGGCATCATCGGGGCCGAGCCTTACATCAACGGTGTTGCCATGCTGCTGGGCAAAATCCGTCAGGCAGGTGTTGAAAACCTTGCCGTGCACCCCGGAGATGTGCGCGATCTGTTCGACGTGCTGCCAGAGGCGAGCATTTCGCGCGCGTTCCTTCTCTATCCCGACCCATGGCCCAAAACGCGGCATCATCGCCGTCGATTTGTAACCCAGGAACATCTTGAACCGCTGGCGAAAGTGCTGAAACCCGGGGCGATCTTCCGGGTTGCAACTGACATTCCCGATTATGTGCGTCAGACCTTGGAAGAGGTTCCACGCGCCGGGTTTGAATGGCTGGCCGAACGCCCTTCTGACTGGCGCGAGCCGTGGGGCGACTGGATCTCCACGCGATACGAACAGAAGGCGCTGCGCGAGGGTCGGACACCTCATTACCTGACCTTCCGACGCAAAGGCTGATTGCCGCTGGACCAACGGGCGTCAATTCGCTAATCGGCTTGAGCACTGATAACGCAAAAGGAGCCCTCATGTCCGGACACGGCACGCCCATCCCGATGACCTCGCATCCCTGCGGCCCGCTGACCGGCATGGCAGAGGTGCCCGGCGACAAGTCGATTTCGCACCGGTCGCTGATCCTTGGCGCAATGGCCGTGGGTGAAACCCGGATTTCGGGCTTGCTGGAGGGCGAAGACGTTCTGGATACCGCCAAGGCGATGCGTGCCTTCGGTGCCGAGGTCACAGATCACGGAAACGGGGAATGGACAGTGCACGGCGTGGGTGTCGGTGGCTTCGCCGAACCGGGTCAGGTGATCGACTGTGGCAACTCGGGAACCGGTGTGCGGCTGATCATGGGGGCGATGGCGACCTCTCCGATCACTGCGACATTTACTGGTGATGCCAGCCTGAACAAACGCCCCATGGCGCGTGTTACAGACCCTCTGGCCCTGTTTGGGGCAGAGTCGGTTGGGCGATCCGGCGGGCGCTTGCCGATGACCATCGTTGGCGCGGCGGACCCGACCCCTGTGCGATACGAAGTTCCTGTGCCGTCGGCGCAGGTGAAATCTGCCGTTCTGCTGGCGGGTCTGAATGCCCCCGGAAAAACCGTTGTGATCGAGAAAGAGGCCACGCGTGACCATTCCGAACGGATGCTGGCTGGATTTGGTGCCGAGATCACCGTCGAGGATACCGACGAGGGCCGAGTTATCACTTTGACCGGTCGCCCGGAACTGAAGCCGCAGGTCATCGCTGTACCGCGCGATCCGTCCAGTGCGGCTTTTCCGGTTTGCGCGGCGTTGATCACACCTGGATCCGATGTTTTGGTGCCTGGGATCGGTTTGAACCCCACACGCGCGGGCCTCTATACGACCTTGCGCGAGATGGGCGCTGATCTGACCTATGAAAACGAACGCGAAGAGGGGGGCGAGCCAGTCGCCGATTTGCGCGCCAAATACTCGCCCAACATGAAAGGCATCGACGTTCCTTCCGGGCGTGCCGCCTCAATGATCGATGAATACCCGGTTCTGTCGGTAGTGGCTGCAAATGCCACAGGCACAACGATGATGGGCGGCGTGAAAGAGCTGCGCGTGAAGGAAAGCGACCGGATTGACGCCATGGCCCGTGGCCTGCGCGCCAACGGGGTGACTGTTGCCGAAGGTGACGATTGGTGGTCGGTTGAAGGGCTGGGCATCGGCAACGTTCCGGGAGGAGGCACCTGCGAAAGCTTTCTGGATCACCGCATCGCCATGTCGTTCATGGTGATGGGTATGGGGGCACAGAGCCCCGTGAGTGTGGATGACGGCGGCCCGATCGCGACGTCGTTCCCGATCTTTGAACCACTGATGGAGTCGCTGGGTGCAAAGGTAGAGCGCACTTGAGTTTCACGGTTGCCATTGACGGACCAGCGGCTGCGGGCAAGGGCACGATATCAAAGGCCGTGGCGGCGCATTTCGGCTTTGCTCATCTGGACACGGGTTTGCTGTATCGCGCTGTCGGAAGGCGTACGCTTGAGGGGGAAAGCGCGATTGAAGCCGCGCAGTCTCTGACCGCAGAGGAGCTTGAGAAGGGCGACCTGCGCACGGCCGACGTTGCGCAGGCAGCTTCCAAAGTGGCGGTTCTTCCAGAGGTTCGCGCTGCCTTGGTCGATTTTCAGCGCGCCTTTTCCCGCAGGGCAGGTGGGGCCGTTCTGGACGGTCGTGATATTGGCACGGTGATTTGTCCAGATGCCGAAGTGAAGCTGTTTGTAACAGCCAGTGCAGAAGTGCGCGCCGAGCGGCGCTTCCTGGAGCTTAGTGCAAAAGGCGCTGACGTAACCCGTGAACAGGTTCTGGCGGACGTCAGAGAACGGGACGCGCGGGATGCTGAGCGCAGCACCGCTCCGATGAAACCCGCTGAGGATGCCGTGCGGTTGGACACCACCGATTTGAGTATCGAGGCGGCGTTGGCCAAAGCCCTTGAGGTGATCAACGCAAAACTGCCCGCGACGCGTTAACGCCGCAGGCAAACGGGGCAGGTCTTACAGCTCGCCCACGGCGACGGTTTTGATATTCGCCCATTGGTCATCCGCCGTCTTTGCGGTGGCGACAACGTCCTTCAAAAAGGCTGCCCGGGTTTCCGCATTCAGGAAAAGAAACAGTTTTCCGTCTGCGACAAGGTATTGATCCGGGTCACCGTCAAATTTCTTGCCGACCGATACGCCGAACGAACAGAAGCCACCGTGCTGCGGAAGGTATGCAGCAGGGTTTGCTTCGAACGCTTCTCGGTTCGCGGCGGACGTGAAATAGTAGGAGGCTCCGTCATAAGTTGACGAGTGAGTGGCGAAGCCTTCGACCGGGTTGCCATCATTGACCAGTGCAACCAGATCAACCCCATGGGCGGCCAACGGTGCACCGGCGGCTGAAATGCCGTTGGACACGTTGATTTCGTCAGCAGCAAAGGCTGGGGTGGACAGGGCAATTGCAGTTGCCATGGCGGTAAAGATGAGAGATTTCATGATGTTTTCCTTTTGGTTCTGGTTTCGGGTCGACCTCTTTGTCGACCGATAAAGCTAAGTTAGGGAAGGGATACGGAACGTTTAATCTCAGATACGTCACCAAATCTTGCAGATCGTACAAACAATCGAATGGTTGGCGTTCACTCTCCAAATCTCCACCATCCATCCTGTGACGCAGGAAGCCGGGCGCCGCGTGACGCGCGAAAAGTTGAGACATATCACCTTTGCGTTGCAAGCTGAGGCTCAGCCGCGTGGTTCGGTTCCCGGTACCAGGATTCCTTCTGACAAGAACCGGCCGCAGACCATGCAGACTTGTTCAGTCAGAACCCGCTATCGTTCAGATTGCCAAATCGCATTGGGGATCAGCGTTAGGCAGGAGTTCCTGCGCGCGCTGCCGCACACCACAGGCTTTGCACTTGCACCGGTTCAAGATTCAGCCTATACGCGCGCTGTCGATACAAGGGCGGTCAACGTCCGGATGACGTTTCTGAGCAGGGCCGGGTTACCTCGGCCCTTTGTGTTTGTTTGCTCAGGGGCGCACCGGATCACGCTTGAAGACATCATGAAACAAGACCGGCGGAGACAACCGCTCGGCCAGCAAAAACGTACTGTAAAGGAAATGAACGCCACATGGCTAACGCATCCATGGAGGAATTCGAAGCCCTCCTGAACGAAAGCTTCGAAATGGACACGCCCGAAGAGGGTTCTGTTGTCAAAGGCAAGATTCTGGCGATTGAAGCCGGTCAAGCCATCATCGACGTAGGCTATAAAATGGAAGGCCGCGTTGATCTGAAAGAATTCGCAAATCCCGGCGAAGCCCCTGAAATCGCTGTCGGCGACGAGGTCGAAGTTTACCTGCGTGCCGCAGAAAACGCCCGTGGCGAAGCCGTCATCTCGCGCGAGATGGCCCGCCGCGAAGAGGCATGGGACCGCCTGGAAAAAGCATATGCCGACGACCAGCGTGTCGATGGTGCAATCTTTGGCCGCGTCAAAGGTGGCTTCACCGTCGATCTGGGTGGCGCAGTTGCATTCCTGCCCGGTTCGCAGGTTGACGTACGCCCCGTACGCGACGCAGGCCCGCTGATGGGTCTGAAGCAGCCGTTCCAGATTCTGAAAATGGACCGCCGCCGTGGCAACATCGTTGTGTCGCGCCGCGCAATCCTGGAAGAATCGCGTGCCGAACAGCGCGCCGAAGTCATCGGCAACCTGACCGAAGGTCAGAACGTCGAGGGCGTGGTCAAGAACATCACCGAATACGGTGCATTCGTTGACCTGGGCGGCGTTGATGGTCTGCTGCACGTCACTGACATGGCATGGCGTCGTGTGAACCACCCGTCCGAGATCCTGACGATCGGTGAAACCATCAAGGTTCAGGTCATCAAGA
The DNA here is from genome assembly GCF_056534665.1 of Ruegeria sp. P8. NCBI lineage: Bacteria > Pseudomonadati > Pseudomonadota > Alphaproteobacteria > Rhodobacterales > Roseobacteraceae > Ruegeria > Ruegeria sp. P8. The sequence goes on along the minus strand of NZ_JBQERC010000009.1, from coordinate 71,852 downwards.
TCAACAAAGACACCCACCGCATCAGCCTGGGCATGAAGCAGCTTCAGGAAGATCCGTGGGATCTGGTTGCTGCCAAGTACCCGCTGGGCTCGGTTCATCAGGGTCGCGTCACCAATATCACCGACTACGGCGCATTCGTCGAACTGGAAGCCGGTGTCGAAGGTCTGGTGCACGTGTCCGAGATGTCCTGGACCAAGAAAAACGTCCACCCCGGCAAGATCGTCTCGACCAGCCAGGAAGTCGACGTCATGGTTCTGGAAATCGACGGTGCCAAGCGCCGCGTGTCTCTGGGCCTGAAGCAGACTCAGCGCAACCCATGGGAAGTGTTTGCAGAAACCCACCCCGAGGGCACCGAGGTCGAAGGCGAAGTCAAGAACATTACCGAATTCGGTCTGTTCATTGGCCTCGAGGGCGACATCGACGGCATGGTTCACCTGTCGGACCTGTCCTGGGACGAGCGTGGCGAGGATGCGATCCAGAACTACCGCAAAGGCGACATGGTTTCGGCCGTTGTCTCGGAAGTGGATGTCGAGAAAGAGCGTATCTCGCTGTCGATCAAAGCTCTGGGCGGTGACAAGTTCGCAGAAGCCGTTGGCGGCGTGAAGCGTGGCTCGGTCATCACTGTCGAAGTGACTGCAATCGAAGATGGCGGCATCGAGGTTGAGTACGAAGGCATGAAGTCGTTCATCCGTCGTTCCGATCTGTCGCGTGACCGTTCCGAACAGCGCCCCGAGCGTTTCTCGGTCGGTGACAAGGTTGATGTCCGCGTAACCAACGTCGACAGCAAGACCCGTCGTCTGGGTCTGTCGATCAAGGCACGCGAGATCGCAGAAGAGAAAGAAGCCGTGGAACAGTACGGTTCTTCCGACTCGGGCGCGTCGCTGGGCGACATTCTGGGCGCAGCGCTGAAGTCGGGCGACTAAGCCCGGGGCGCATCCCAAGTATGATTTACGGCCTCGCATGGAAGTGCGGGGCCGTTTTTGTTGCGAATCAACATGTTCCAAACACGCTGCTCAAACTCGATAATGTTCGCGCTTGAAGTGTGTAAATCGCCCTGTCGGGCAAAATTTCGTGTGAGAATATGGCAAAATAAAGCCTCAACACGCAGAGTATCCGTTCCCCCGTTCTGGGTTTTTTCCTATACTGTCAAAACAGTAGACCTGTCACACCGGCTGCCTGGGAGGGTATCACGAATGATCCGTTCAGAACTGATTCAGAAAATCGCTGACGAAAACCCGCATCTCTATCAGCGTGATGTCGAGCGGATTGTGAACACCGTGTTCGAAGAAGTCACCGATGCCATGGCGCGCGGCGACCGGGTCGAACTGCGTGGCTTTGGTGCCTTTTCGGTGAAAAAGCGGGATGCCCGCGTTGGGCGCAACCCCCGTACCGGTGAAACCGTTCAGGTCGAGGAAAAATGTGTACCATTTTTCAAAACTGGTAAGTTGCTCAGGGATCGTTTGAACGGTAAAGCCTGACCTCATGATGCGTTACCTTCGATATGCTTTTCTTGGGACTCTCGGGATCGTTCTGATTTCCGTTTCCTTGGCAAATGTTCAGTCTGTAGAACTGAAACTGATGCCCGATGCTCTGGCCGAGCTTCTGGGCTTTAACGTCAGTACCTCTTTACCACTTTTTCTGGTCGTTCTGGGCGGTGTTGTCGCCGGTTTGATCATCGGTTTCATGTGGGAATGGCTGCGGGAACACAAACACCGCCGCGATGCGACCGTGAAAAAGGGCGAGGTCCGCAAGCTTGAACGCGAGGTCAAGAAGCTCAAGAAAAAGCAGAACGAGGGTAAGGATGATGTTCTGGCCCTGCTTGACGAGGCCAGTTGAGGCTTATGTCTACCGATGTGTCCGTTAAAATCTGCGGTTTGACCGCCTCAGAACATGTGCGCGCAGCCGTTGCAGCCGGTGCGCGCTATGTCGGGTTCAACTTTTTTCCCAAATCGCCCCGTTACGCACCGATACCGCAAGCCGCGGCGTTGGCCGCCGAAGTACCAGTCGGCGTCGCCAAGGTCGCTCTGGCCGTGAATTTCTCGGACGCGCAGCTTGATGAGATTGTCGCGGGGGTTCCGCTGGATATGTTGCAGCTTCACGGCGGAGAGAGCCCCGAGCGTGTGGCAGAGATCAAGCAGCGCTATGGCCTGCCCGTCATCAAGGCGATCGGTGTTGCCGAGGCCGAGGATTTGGCTGCGATTGATCTGTATTCCGAAGTTGCAGACCAGCTTCTGATCGATGCAAAGCCGCCGAAGAATTCGGAACTTCCCGGCGGCAACGGTCTTCCTTTTGACTGGCGGCTGCTGGCAGGTCGAAAATATTGGCGCAGGCCGTGGATGTTGTCCGGTGGTCTGAACCCAGACAATGTCGCTGAGGCGATCCGCATGACGGGTGCGCGGCAAGTCGATGTGGCGTCGGGTGTTGAAAGCGCGCCGGGCGTAAAGGACGCTGGACTGATACAGGCATTTATCGACGCGACACGCTGATTTTGTTTGCCGCTGCCAGGGGGCGACATGGTGCGTTTTGCCATGGCAAATCCCGCGACGACCACCTATGAAAGTCAGGTACGACGAGGGAGACACCCATGGCCAACGATCTTTTCAATTCCTTCATGTCCGGCCCTGATGAGCAAGGGCGCTTTGGCATATTCGGCGGGCGTTTTGTCAGCGAAACGCTGATGCCGCTGATCCTGTCACTGGAAGAGGAATACAACAAAGCCAAGGATGATCCGACCTTCTGGGCCGAGATGGATGATCTGTGGGCTAACTATGTGGGCCGCCCCTCACCTCTGTATTTCGCGGAACGCCTGACCGAGCATCTGGGCGGGGCGAAGATCTATCTGAAACGCGATGAGCTGAACCACACCGGCGCACACAAGATCAACAACGTGCTGGGCCAGATCATTCTGGCGCGCCGCATGGGCAAGACCCGGATCATTGCCGAGACCGGGGCAGGGCAGCACGGTGTGGCCACAGCCACGGTCTGTGCGAAATTTGGTTTGAAATGCATCGTTTATATGGGTGCCCACGACGTGCAACGTCAGGCGCCGAACGTGTTTCGTATGCGCTTGCTTGGGGCCGAAGTGATCCCGGTCACTTCGGGTCGCGGTACGCTGAAGGACGCGATGAATGACGCGCTGCGTGACTGGGTGACCAATGTGCGCGATACGTTCTACTGCATCGGCACAGTGGCCGGTCCGCACCCATACCCGGCGATGGTGCGTGATTTCCAGTCGATCATCGGCAAGGAAGCCAAAGAGCAGATGATGAAGGCCGAAGGCCGTCTGCCGGATACGATCATTGCAGCTATCGGTGGCGGCTCGAACGCGATGGGCCTGTTCTATCCTTTCCTTGATGACAAGGCCGTCAACATCATCGGTGTTGAGGCCGGCGGTAAAGGTGTAAACGAAAAGATGGAGCATTGTGCCTCGCTGACAGGCGGTCGCCCGGGCGTTCTGCATGGCAACCGGACCTATCTGTTGCAGGATGATGACGGGCAGATTCTGGAAGGCTATTCGATTTCGGCTGGTCTGGACTATCCGGGTATCGGGCCCGAACATTCCTGGTTGCATGAGGTCGGTCGCGCGACTTACGTCTCGATTACCGACAAGGAAGCGCTTGAGGCATTCCAGCTGTGCTGTGCCACCGAGGGTATCATTCCCGCACTGGAACCCAGCCACGCTCTGGCGCATGTCATGAAGATCGCGCCAGAGTTGCCCAAGGACCACCTGATTTGCATGAATATGTGTGGACGCGGTGACAAGGATGTTCAGACCGTCGCAAAATACCTGAACTTCGATATGTCTGACACCGAGGGTCGCACTGTCGGTTGATTTCGAACCGGGGCCACATGCCCCGGTTTACAATTTCGATCAATCAAGCTGCCGGGAAAACCCGTCGGTCCACCCGTGATTGTAGCGCCGGTCCGAAATGGTCTTCGGATCTAATTGCTGTTTTGCGGAGCGCAGATGGATTGTTGCTCCTACCCGGCGTGTCATCCGGTTTTGTCATCGTATGCTCGCCGTCGCAAGCGATCCTTTTGGACCCGCCGGAGCCCGGCCAAAGAATCGCCCACAAGCGATATCGCCCTGTTCCACTTGCGCCCGAAGGTTTCCAAATGGTGGTCAGTGCGGCAAGTGGAGCCACACTGTTGTAAAATTGCTGAAATTTCAGCGATTATGTCCCTTCTGTCTTTGCAGACGAGTTTCCAGCGTAGCCTGCCTCAGGTTTCTTTCTCCGCGCGACGACACTGTAAATACTGGGTGTTTCAAGCTGTTTGAGAGTTAGCCTTGGTCAAAACCCGGTTGTTCTAACAACACGACGTGTCCCGCACGCCCCAGTTGATTCCTGCCGCGTTCTATACAGCGTCTTCCAATTGAATTAACTTCTCATTAACCGGCGATTTGCCGCCGGTTCTGGGGATGTCTCTGCGAAGATGGGGCAAGGATGACGCTGCTTGGGATGCGATTTTAACCCCGGGCACTCTGGTGTTTGGCACCCACGCGGTGCTGTAGGAGGTAATATGGTTTGGTCCGCAATTACGAGGCTGTCGTGCCTGGGTCTTTTGGTTTCCGCGCTTTTGATGGGAAGCGTCAAAGAGGGTCTGGCGTTTGGCAACCCTTCGTTTCCGTCCCAGACAGTCGCAACACCTAACGGCGGGCAGATTTTCTTTTCCAATCTCCAAAGTACTGCGACAGCGTTCATGTCGTTGGGCGGCTCGGGAGAAGGCCCGGGAGGATCGTTCTATTTCAACAATGGTGTTTTGACTCAACCTGCTATTACGCCAGCAGGATTGGCCAATCTTGGATATATTGGCGCGACGATACTCAGCCAGAATGGAGCCGATTCCACTTACGCCGCTGATGGCTATCTTGGGGTCATGTTCACCGCGCGCGAAACCGTCGGAGGGCCGCTTTACCTTTATGAAATCGCGCTGTCGGGTGTCACGAATACCCAGATTATCAACACTCGGACTTTGGCAGACACGACGCAGCCGACGGCCTCAATTGGTGCGCTGACAACAATCGGGAACGGTACGTTCCAAGCGGTGATCACACTGAGTGAACCCAGCACAGATTTCACGGTGGGCGACTTGTCGGTTACCAATGCCTCCGCAAGCCTGACAGGATCGGGAACCAATTATGTTGCGACGTTAACTGCGCAAAATAACGGTACAATTGAGCTGTTTATTCCCGCAGGCGTTTTTTCGGATGCCGCCGGGAACCTGAACCTTGCGTCCAACAGGGTCAGCACACAACAGGGTGTAACGGACACACAGCGACTGGTGCAGGCCTTTCAGAACGCCCGGGCCAACAGCCTCGTGACCAATCAGCCAGAGCTGACGCAGTTTCTTCAGCAATCAGGATCAGGTGCGCTGGACTCGTCGGTAACGCAAGGATCGGGGTATCTGAAATTTGCAAGTGACCCAACCCACCCGGTCTGGTTCAATCTGTCCGGGAACTGGAGCTCTCAAAACGATTACGACAGTTCTTATGCCTTGGCCGTGGTGGGGGCGCATGGCTGGGTGAACTCGAACCTTCTGATCGGCGCCATGTTGCAGATCGACTATGCCGAAACCGAAAACGGCCCGGCCAGCGTGGATGGCACAGGGTGGCTGGTCGGACCTTATGTCGTCGCCAAACTGCCCAGCCAGCCGGTGTTTTTCGAAGGGCGCGTTCTGTACGGTCAGGCTGATAACGACATTTCTCCACTGGGCACCTATACCGACAGTTTCGATAGTGAACGCTGGCTGATCCAGTCGCGCGTAACCGGAGAGTTCAAGCGCGGTGACCTGACGCTTATGCCGCTGCTGGATGTTAGCTATGCCAGCGACGATCAGGAGGCTTATACCGATAGTCTGGGCAACCTGATCCCACAGCAGGATTTCAGCCTGACCACTGCACGGCTGGGTATGGATTTCAGTCACCCAATCCAGGTGTCGCGTGGTCAGATGATGCTGAGCGGTGGTTTGTCTGGTATCTGGAGCACAACATCCGGCTCAGGCACTGTTCCTGGCGTGACACCGATAGGGGATACCGCCCGCGCCCGCGCTGATCTGGGATTTGATTACCGGCTGGAGAACAACAGCCTTCTGGCCGCAAACCTGTTCTATGATGGTATCGGCGAAAGCGGTTTTGAAAACTACAGTGTCAGCCTGATCTGGCAAATGGCATTCTGAATCAGCCGTGCGCCCCTTTGGCGGCCCTTCAGTTCTTTGCCTTATTTTGAAGCAGAATGTCGAGCGGTACGATCTCAAGCGCGCGTTGATGTGTCGCCTCCAGATGAACCTGTGGCGCACATCCTTCGTCATGAGCTTGCAAAAACCGGCTGGCGCATAAACACCAACTGTCGCCTGGGCGAAGGCCTGGAAAGTCGAATTCGGGCCGTGCCGTGCTCAGGTCATTGCCGACATATTTTGAGAATGCCAGAAACTCGGCCGTCATCACGGCGCAGACTGTGTGACTGCCCTGATCCTCGGGGCAGGTATTGCACGCGCCATCCCGGAAAAAACCCGTCAAAGGGTCGCGAGAGCAAGGGGCCAGAACGCCACCCAGTACATTGATACTTTCTTGTTTCTGCATAATGGCATCTTACAGACTTTCCGCAATCTTGCGGAACATTTCGATGTTCAGGTCATTTACGCCGGGTTCACGGAACAGCCTGTCTGCACCGGTGGACACAATCAGAACCCCCCTGGGCTGGTTGAAATAGATGTATTGCCCATAGACGCCACGGGCCAGAAACTCTCCTTCATGCGCGCCGCGGGGAATCCACCATTGATACCCGTACCCGATCTCTCCTTGTGCGGTCGGTGCGCTGGGTTGGGTGGCTTCGAAAATCCATTCGGCAGGAACCAGTTGTTTTCCATTCGCGATGCCGTCCTGCAGGATCATTTGTCCGAACCGGGCGAAATCACGCGTCGTAAAGTTGAGGCCCCCCAAAACAAAAGCGACCCCTGCACCATCAGTGATGTAGTATCCGTCCCGCTCCAGCCCCAACGGTTGAAGGATCTTCTCCGTCAGAAGGTCTGCCACGTTCCGCCCGGTCGCACCGCGTATAACCATGCCCAGAACATGGGTGTCGATCGACACGTATTGCCAGGTTTCACCCGGCGTCGCAAAGCTGTCCTGCAGTGAGGCTGCGAAATCGTCCAGCTCACCACCCAGGGCAACCACACGCCCCATCCGATTGATGTCGGAATTTGGGTCGAGGTAATCTTCATCAAACGTCACGCCGCTTGCCATGTTCAGCACGTTGCGGATCGACGCGGTTTCATACGCGCTGTCTTTCAGTTTTGGCGCATATTTGACAACCGGGTCATCCAACGACCCGATTGCACCCTCTTGCAAAAGGATACCGAAAAGCGCCGAAAGATAGCTTTTGGCGACCGACCAGGAAATCCTCCGGTCATCCGGCCCGGTGCCAAGATAATATTCCTCGAATCTGATCTTGCCGTTCTGTATGACCAGCAACGACGTGACCGCGCGTTCATCGATCCAGCTGTCGGTTCCCTCCGGCAGCTCGAACCCTTCGCCATAAGGCAAGTCCCAGGTTGGCGCGTCGCCACGCGGCAGGTTCACGGTCAGAAAAGCCTCGTCCATGTGCGAGAAATTGTGAACGATCTTCTCTTCCGAAAATAACGAGTTCACGGCCAAAAGGCGCTGCAACTCTTCGCGCTTCCACAGCCCGACGGCAGTGGCGGCCAGAACCAGCGCCAGTACGATGCGCAGCACCCACTTCAAGATGGATTTCATCGCATTGCCTCCCTAGTTGAGCGGTATTGGAACGCGGGAGATCACATTCCGCAACCTCTACGTAACGGAAAGAGGCAGAGGTGCTACCTGAATTTGTCCAAAAGCTTCTGCATCGCCGACCGGTCGTCGCCCGCGGCGTCGGGTGCGGCTGTTGAAGCTGCGTCGGCTTTTGGTGCGGCGGTCTTTGATGATCGCGGCGGGGCAGTGCGCAATGCAACTGCATTCATGAACTTGCCGCCCTCGTCCTGAGCCAGATAAGCAGCCCCGTCCGAAACACCCCGAAGAACGTCGTCCAGCCAGCTGGTTTCGGATTTCGCAAAATCACTGAGCACGTACCCCGAAACCATTTCCTTGCGGCCCGGATGTCCGATCCCAAGGCGTACACGGTCATAGGCCGCCCCGATATGCTCATGGATCGAGCGCAGACCGTTATGCCCGGCGTGCCCGCCCCCTGCCTTGACGCGCAACTTGCCCGGGGCAAGGTCCAATTCGTCATGAAATACAACAACGTCGGTGGATTCGAGCTTGTAAAACCGCATCGCCTCACCCACGGATTGACCCGATCGGTTCATGTAGGTTTGCGGTTTCAACAGCAGGACTTTCTCGGTGCCAAGCCGACCTTCCGAAATCTCGGCCTGAAACTTCGATTTCCAGGGACCAAACCCGTGATTTTCTGCGATCCGGTCCAGGGCCATGAACCCGATATTGTGCCGGTTCCGGGCATATTTCTGGCCCGGGTTTCCCAATCCAACAAACAGCTTCATGTTTCCGTTTTGCCTCTGTAGCTCCAAAGCCATTTCATGCCCGGAAATCGTCAGGAAATCCAGTCAGGCCCGATTATTGGACCCGCAAAAAAAAACGGGGCTCACCCGAGCCCCGCTTCAAAGTCGGAAACACTGTTCCAGACTTATTCTTCTTCTTTTCCGACAACTTCGACTTCATCGGCTGCAACTTCACCATCTTCATCGTCGTCGCTGGTGGACAGACCAGTCGGCGCCGAGATGTTGGCAATCACAAAATCACGGTCGATGGTTGGTTTGGTGCCCTCAGGCAGTTCAACCGACGAAATGGTCACAACGTCATTGATGTTCAGACCGGTCAGATCAACGGTGATCTTTTCAGGAATGTCACCGGCGGTGCACATCAGTTCGACTTCCGGGCGGACAACGGTCAGAACGCCACCCTTTTTGATGCCAGGGGCCGCACCTTCATTGATGAACTCAACGGGGATGAACAACGCGATCTTGGTGGTCCGGCGCAGGCGCATCAAGTCCAGATGGGTCGGCAGGTCTTTGACGACATCACGCTGAACGTCGCGGCAGATGACGCGGACGTCATCGTGGCCTTCAACTTTCAGGTTCCACAAGGTCGACTTGAACCGGCCCGCTTTCAGGCGCTTGAACAAGACGTTGAACGGGATCTGGATTGGCAACGGTTCTTTGTCGCCACCAAATACGATGCCCGGAACCATGCCGTCGCGGCGTGCTTGACGAGCGGCGCCCTTGCCTGTCCCCGTCCGTTCCAGAGCTACGAGATCAGGAATCTCACCAGCCATGATATATTCTCCAATGTTAGGGCGGGCATCCTCCAAGGCTGTATACCCGCGTGAAGCCGCGTCCTTAGCTTGATTCACCCGATTTGGAAAGAGGTATTTCTTGCCATGCCGTTCGGCTGGGTTCTATCGCCTGTCCTGGAGTATTTATCGGGTGGACGATTGAAGGATCCCCAGCTTCATCTGGCCAAAAATATCCCGGGGGAGGCGCCCGGAACGGGCGTCGGGGGCAGAGCCCCCTGATTGACCGGTTACGCTTGCCAGCGGCCCCCGAAGTTTTCAGGTATCAGCAGATTGTGACGCCCCAACGCAGCCACATTTTTCTCACCACAAAGCGCCATTGTCGTATCAAGCTCCCTCTGGATCAGCTCAAGCGCCGTGGCGACACCTTTCTGACCCATGGCACCCAGACCATACACAAACGCGCGGCCAACATAGGTCCCTTTGGCCCCAAGCGCTAAGGCTTTGAGCACGTCTTGTCCGGATCGGATACCGCTGTCCAAATGCACCTCGATATCGCCCCCAACCGCATCCATGATCTCGGGCAGGACACGAATTGAGCTTAGCGCGCCGTCAAGCTGACGCCCACCATGGTTTGACACGACAATGGCATCGGCACCCAGCTTGGCGGCCATCCTTGCGTCATCCGCATCAAGGATGCCCTTAAGGATCACTTTCCCGCCCCATTGCTCCATCAGTTTTTCAACCTTCGACCAGTCGAGGCTGGGGTCAAACTGTTCTGCAGTCCAGGCCCCCAATGAAGACGTGTCCGAAATACCATGCACATGCCCCACGATATTGCCAAACTCGCGCCGCTGGGCCCGCAGCATTTCAATGCCCCAGGCCCATTTGGTCATCAGGTTGGCGATGGTCTTTGCCGTCAGTTTGGGCGGGGCCGACAGACCGTTTTTCAGGTCCTTGTGCCGTTGGCCCAGAATTTGCAGGTCGAGCGTGATTACCAGTGCGGAACATTTAGCGTCTTTTGCTCGCTGGATCAGGCGGTTGATGTAGTCCGTGTCCTTCATCGAATATAGCTGGAACCAGAATGGTTTGTTGGTATATCCGGCCACATCTTCGATCGAGTTGATGGACATTGTGGACAGCGTAAAGGGTACACCAAATTCCTCGGCGGCTTTGGCGGCCTTCATCTCTCCGTCTGCATGTTGCATCCCCGTCAACCCGACCGGGGCAAGCGCCACGGGCATTGAAACGTCTTCGCCAATCATTTGCGAAGATGTCGACCGACCGGACATATCGACCGCAACCCTTTGGCGAAGGCGTATTTTTTCAAAATCGGTCGTGTTTTCGCGAAAAGTCTGTTCTGTCCAGCTGCCGCTTTCGGCGTAGTCATAGAACATACGGGGCACGCGGCGTTCATATATGCGTTTGAGGTCTTCGATATTGGTGATCACAGGCATGAAAACAGGGCTCCGCGTTTATTGGTTAGTTTTCTTTACCAATTCATTCTAAAGGCTGCAATGTTTTGACGCTACAACGATGAGTCACGAAATACCCGCCGCGGTACCCGCGACGGGTCATAACTCTCGCATGCTGGTTGCGAAATCAGGCGCTGTGCGCGCCATCCGAAAGAGATTTCACAAAGGTCAGCACGTCGGTCACAGGTTTACCAGCGCCGATCTGGCTGACGATCGCTGACCCGACCACCGCGCCGTCCGACACCGAGGCAATATTGCGCGATTTTTCGGGCGTGTTGATCCCGAACCCTACGATTACCGGCAGATCGGTCGCGGCCTTGATGCGGGCAACCTCGGGGCCAACATCGGTTGCCTCTGCCTCGGCTGCGCCAGTGATCCCGGTGATTGAGACATAATAAACAAAGCCCGAAGTGTTTTGCAGAACACGTGGCAGGCGTTTGTCATCCGTGGTAGGGGTCGCCAGGCGAATAAAATTCAGACCCGCCGCTTGCGCGGGCAGGCAGAGTTCTGCGTCCTCCTCGGGGGGAAGGTCCACCACGATCAACCCGTCAATACCAGCTGCTTTTGCATCGGCCAGAAACGCATCGACACCCCGGCTGTAGATCGGGTTGTAATACCCCATCAGGACAATGGGGGTTGTATCGTCCGTTTCCCGAAAGGTTCGTGCCAGATCCAATGTGCGTTGCAAGGTCATGCCCTGCTCAAGCGCACGTTGGCCCGCGGCCTGAATTGTCGGGCCGTCGGCCATCGGGTCAGTAAAGGGTAGGCCCAGCTCGATAACATCCACGCCAGCGCCTGGCAGGCCTTTGACCACTTCAAGCGAAGTGTCATAGTCGGGATCTCCGGCCATGACATAGGCGACAAAGGCTTTTTTTCCTTCGGCTTTCAGGGCGGCGAACTTGGCGTCGATACGGGTCATCGGATGTCCTTGCACTCGGGTTTCGACCTGATGTGCAGAAACTTTGACCGAAAATCAATCCCGCCCAGACAGGAATGGATCAGAAGCCCAGATGATAGCGTACCAGCAGGGCATTCACGCCCGGGTTTTCGTCATTGGTACTGGCGTTGGATTTATGGGTAAGCGCGACAGACACGCTGTTGCCATTGTTCAGATTATAGCCAAGACCCAAAAGGCTGCGAATCTGAAAATCGCCCCCAAGATCATTCAGGTCGTTGCTGGCATTATAGTAGCCGGGCATTACACTGCCTTCCACGAACCAGCGATCGCTTAGCGCATACTGCCCGATCAGGCCCGCGCCGATATGCGTGTCACCATCTTCATCTACAGTTAGGGCCGCACCCCAACCGGCGCGAAACCGCGTGGCCTGATGAAATGGTGCATGGTGGTATTCAATCGAGATCAGGCCCTGATCCTCGGACGTGTCTTCGGAATAATCAGCGTATCCAGCGCCAAAAACAATGGTCTGTGCCTGGGCTGACACGCAGGCCGTTGCCGCCATTACGGTTACAAGAAAAAAATGTTTCATCGGGTTCCGCTAACATAAAGTGATCGTGCGATATTAACTGGTTATCGTAGGCGCCGTTTTTCAATTTAGACAAGAACACATTTTCCAAACAATTTTGTGATGTGGCGAAATGGACTCGGCAAAGGTGCCGCCAGCAATCCCTTGCGCATCTAGGCTGACCTGCATAGAAGCTGCGATCGTATTCTATGCAGGAGGCCGTGATGGGCTTTAAGATGGGAATCGTGGGTCTACCGAATGTCGGCAAGTCGACCCTGTTCAATGCGTTGACCAAAACCGCAGCTGCGCAGGCCGCGAACTTCCCGTTCTGCACCATTGAACCCAATGTCGGGGATGTTGCGGTTCCCGACGCCCGTCTCGACAGGCTGGCAGCGATTGCGTCCTCAAAACAGATTATCCCGACGCGGATGACTTTTGTGGATATCGCGGGTCTGGTGAAAGGCGCGTCAAAGGGCGAAGGGCTGGGCAACCAGTTTCTGGCGAATATTCGCGAAACGGATGCGATTGCACATGTGTTGCGCTGTTTCGAAGACGGTGACGTGACACATGTCGACGGGCGTGTTGATCCGGTTGCGGACGCTGAAACGATTGAAACCGAACTGATGCTGGCCGATTTGGAAAGCATCGAAAAGCGCCGGGCCAATCTGGTGCGCAAGCTGAAGGGCAACGACAAGGAGGCGCAACAGCAGGATCGCCTGTTGGCCGAGGCGCAGGCCATGCTGGAAAGCGGCAAGCCCGCACGTCTGGTCGAAGTCAGCGACGAGGACGCCAAGGCGTGGAAGATGTTGCAACTGCTGACAACCAAACCGGTTCTCTACGTCTGCAACGTGTCCGAGGAAGACGCCGCACAAGGCAACGAATACTCTGCCCGCGTGGCCGAAATGGCCGCTGCGCAGGGCAATGCCCATGTCATCATCAGTGCCAAGATCGAAGAAGAGATAAGCCTGCTGGACGAGGACGAAGCCCAGATGTTCCTTGAGGAGATGGGACTGGAAGAGCCCGGCCTCGACCGTCTGATCCGCGCTGGTTACGATCTGCTGAAGCTGGAAACCTATTTCACCGTTGGCCCGAAAGAGGCCCGCGCCTGGACCATCCGCACTGGCACCGCCGCTCCGCAGGCCGCCGGTGTGATCCATGGCGATTTCGAAAAGGGTTTCATTCGCGCCGAGACCATCGCCTATGACGACTATGTCGCCGCCAATGGCGAACAGGGCGCGAAAGAGGCGGGTAAGATGCGGGCAGAGGGTAAGGGCTATATCGTCAAGGACGGCGATGTGATGCACTTTTTGTTTAATACGTGATTCACGGTCTTATTTGTGGATGGTTGTTTGAAGTGTTTTGAGGTGGGCGCTGTAACGTCTGCGGCGTCGCACCAATTGCCATTAGTAATTTGGTATCATCCTCTAACTGGATACCCACAGAGTGTTTCGCCGAAGCTTTTGAAGGGGAAAAAGCGGAAATCTTCGTAGCCGATGCTATGTTTTGTTTCGTTTGAATTTGGATGATACCGGAAGGCACCAAGGTATTTCATATCCTTGAAAAAGATTGAAGCAGGTGGGGCGACACCAGCGGTGGGCCCTACTTCACTGCAACTCCAATCATCATTACGCAGTCGTGCGTCCACTTCTTCCTGATGGTCGAAGATGCGGACGCTTGGCCCATCTAAAATCTTCATCATCCATACACTGTTCACGACGATAATAGTGCCGTCATCGTGCAGGTATAGATTAACCTCGCGGCCCAAATCGGCCACGAGCCATTCGTAGGCGCAAGAGAAGGGGGTGTCGTCACACACGACCAAGCGGCGCTCATACTCAGTAAAGAGTGATCGAAAAAGCGTGGGAACCTGCACGCGTACAGTCAAGCCGTCAGGGAACTTAAATGCATTCTTGTAGGGCTCATCTGCAGCCGCTGCTCGTAAGTTGACGGTTATAGAAACAGTGAAGACAAAGCAAATAAATAGGAAAGTTCTAAATGGTTTGCTCATCAGCTGCTCCGGTTTCTGGCGTTTTGATCTTTAAGGGCAAATGACATTTCATCTTTTGTGTGACAACGGTTTTGAATATCCAGTTTCACTTCAAATAAGAGGTGTCGATGGATAGTAACAAGTGTAAGCTCTTCTCGCTTATTGCGCGCGCCATGTAACGCCTGCTTTCCTTCCCAATCGAAGTCTCGCTAAGGTATGGATCAACCAGCTGTCGGAGACAATTGTAAGTGATCGAAATCCGCGACCTGCAACTGCTCAGCGCCTTGGCGCGGCATCGGCATTTTGCCAAAGCAGCCGAGGAATGCGGGATTTCGCAGCCCGCGTTTTCAATGCGCATCCGCAATCTTGAGGACCGATTGGGTGTCTCAATCGTCCGTCGCGCCAACCGCTTTCAAGGGCTGACCGAAGAGGGCGAGATGATTGTCCAGCGGGCGCGGCGTATTCTGGACGACACCAAGGCGCTGGAACAGCAGGTACTGGCCGCCAAGGGTGAGATTACGGGCACACTGATCCTCGGCGTGATCCCGACCGCAATCGCCTTCACGGGACGGTTGGTCAAAAGGCTGCGTGACGCGCATCCTCGTATCGTCACACGCATTGAAACCATGTCTGCCACCGCAATTCAGCACCGGCTGGACGAAGGCAGCCTTGATGCCGGGGTGACTTATGGTGACAGCATCGGCACGGACTTCCGGCAGGTTCAGCCTCTTTACGAGGAAACCTATGTGTTGTTGGTGCCCACGCATCTGACGGACCAAAGCGGCCCGATTCCGTGGGCGCAGGTCGCAGAATTTCCGCTCAGCCTTTTGGAGCCGCAGATGCAGAACCGGCGTATTCTGGACCGGGTGTTTGCCGAACAGGGGCTGCACCCCGATATCGTTGCCGAAACCAGCGGTTTCACGGCTTCGATGGTCATGGTGCGTGAGGGGCTGGCGGCGACGGTTGTTCCTCGGGTTCTGGTACGTGCGCTGGGCGATTTGAAGGGAACGAAAGTGTTGCCGCTGATCGAACCTGTTGTCAGCAAACCGATTTGTCTGGCGACCCTCAGCCGGGACCCCGAGTTGCCGACGGTCAAGGCTTTGCGGGATGTGGTGACCTCTTTGCGGTGATAAGGTGTCGTTATCGTGCGATTGCCAAAAGCGATTTGACGATATGTTTGCCTGATGAGAGACGGAACCTCAATCGGAGGGCATCATGGCACCATTAGATACCAAGCCATCAGGCACACCCAAGGGCGTCTGGAAGTCAGGTAAAGGCAAGGGGCGGCACACACCCAAAGGCCGTCAGTTCACGGATGAGGCGCAGGCTGAAATCACACGCCTGCTGGGCGATCGTCCGCGCCGCCGCGATCTGTTGATCGAGTTCCTGCATTTGATTCAGGACGAACACGGTCATATCAGCGCCGACCATATCGCGGCATTGGCCGTCGAGATGCGGATCGGTCAGGCCGAGATCTACGAAACCGCGACTTTCTATGCCCATTTCGATGTGGTGAAAGAAGGCGAGACGCCACCTCCGGCGTTGACCATCCGGGTTTGTGATTCCCTCTCTTGCGAAATGGCTGGTGCCCAGCAGTTGCAGAAGGCGTTGGAAGACGGTTTGGACCCCGCTGAGGTTCGTGTTGTCCGCGCGCCCTGCATGGGGCGTTGCGATACCGCTCCGGTATTGGAGATTGGCCACAACCATATTGACCATGCGACCCCCGAAAAGGTGCAGTCGGCGATTGCAGCAGGGGACACCCATGCGCATCTGCCCGACTATGAGACCTTTGCGGCCTATGAGGCCAACGGCGGCTACGCCACGCTGAAAAATCTGCGCAACGGCGGAAACTGGGAAGAAGTACAGGAAACTGTCCTGGCCTCGGGCCTACGTGGTCTGGGTGGCGCTGGCTTCCCGTCGGGAAAGAAATGGGGTTTTGTTCGCATGAACGAAGGCCCGCGCTATTTGGCTGTCAACGGCGACGAGGGTGAACCCGGCACGTTCAAAGACCGCTATTACCTGGAGCGCACGCCGCATGTCTTCCTTGAAGGAATGCTGATCGCTGCATGGGCGGTCGAGGCCGAGAGCTGCTTCATTTACATGCGCGACGAATACCCAGCAGTGCTGGGTATTCTGCGCCGTGAGATTGCGGCTCTGGAACAGGCGGGTATTGTCGAAGAAGGCTATATCGACCTGCGTCGGGGTGCTGGCGCTTATATCTGCGGTGAAGAATCCGCGATGATCGAATCGATCGAGGGCAAGAAGGGCCTACCGCGCCACCGTCCGCCGTTCGTGGCGCAGGTTGGGGTCTTCAACCGTCCGACCTTGGTGCACAATGTAGAGACGCTGTATTGGGTCTCAAAAATCTGCCGCGAAGGGCCGCAGATTCTGAACTCTGTTGAAAAGAACGGCCGCAAGGGCCTGCGCAGCTATTCGGTCTCGGGGCGTGTGGCGAAGCCAGGCGTTTACCTGCTGCCCGCAGGTTCGACCATTCTTGATGTGATTGATGCCGCCGGCGGCATGGCTGATGGCCATGTGTTCAAGGCGTATCAACCGGGCGGGCCGTCGTCTGGTCTTCTCCCCTCAAGCATTGACGACGTCCCGCTCGACTTCGACACGCTTCAGCCGCTTGGCACCTTCATCGGGTCTGCCGCCGTTGTGGTTCTGTCCGATCAGGACACCCCCCGCGATGCCGCGCTTAACATGCTGCGGTTCTTTGAGGATGAAAGCTGTGGTCAGTGCACACCCTGCCGGGCAGGCTGCGAAAAGGCGGTCAAGCTGATGCAGGCCGACAAGTGGGACACCGATCTGTTGGAGGATCTGTGTCAGGTCATGGGCGATGCCTCGATCTGCGGTCTGGGGCAGGCGGCCCCGAATCCGATCCGCCTGGTCATGAAACATTTCGCTGACGAAATCTGAGGGAGACAGAGCCATGCTTGACGCAAGCCCAACCAAGACCGTCACCTTCAACCTGAACGGCGATGACGTCACTGTGCCCGAGGGCACCACGATCTGGGAAGCAGCCAATGGCCGGGGCCTGGTGATCCCGCACCTGTGCCACAAGCCTGCGCCGGGATACCGCCCCGATGGCAACTGCCGCGCCTGCATGGTCGAGGTGGAGGGCGAGCGCACGCTGGTCGCCTCATGCATCCGCCCGGCGGCTGACGGGATGGTGGTCAAGACCGATACCGACCGCGCCGAGAAATCGCGCGCCATGGTGATGGAATTGCTCGTGGCCGACCAGCCCGAGCAGCCGCATGACGTATCCAGCCATTTCTGGGATATGGCCAAGCTGAACGATGTCAGCGACAGCCGATTTCCTGCGAAAGAGGCCGAGAAAATCCCGCTTCTGGATGACAGCCACGTCGCGATGCGTGTCAATCTGGATGCGTGTATCAACTGCAATCTTTGTGTTCGGGCCTGCCGTGAAGTGCAGGTGAATGACGTGATTGGCATGGCCGGTCGTGGTCATACCGCGCAGGTGGTGTTCGACCAGAATGACCCGATGGGTACCTCCTCCTGTGTTGCTTGCGGTGAATGTGTTCAGGCCTGCCCCACCGGTGCGCTGATGCCTGCCACCGTGCTGGACGATCAGCAGCAGGGGGACAGCAAGGATTACGATAGCGAAACCGAAAGCGTTTGCCCCTTCTGCGGTGTGGGCTGCAAAGTGTCGCTGAAGGTCAAGGACGGCAAGGTGAAATATGTCGAGGGCATCAATGGCCCCGCAAACGAAGGTCGTTTGTGTGTCAAAGGTCGCTTTGGCTTTGACTACATCCACCACCCGCACCGCCTGACCAAACCTTTGATCCGGCGCGAGGATGCGCCTGCCAAGGGGCTGAACGTTGATCCGGGTAACCTGTCGACCCATTTCCGCGAGGCGACCTGGGAAGAGGCGATGGACTTGGCCGCGACCAAGCTGATGGCCCTGCGTGCCGAAGACCCACGTTCGGTTGCGGGCTTCGGTTCGGCCAAATGCACCAACGAAGAGGCGTACCTGTTCCAGAAGTTCATCCGTCAGGGCTTCAAGCACAACAACGTCGATCACTGCACCCGTCTGTGCCACGCTTCATCCGTTGCGGCGCTGATCGAGAATGTAGGTTCGGGCGCGGTGACTGCGACCTTCAACGAGATCGTGAATGCCGATGTGGCGATCATCATCGGCTCGAACCCGATCGAGAACCACCCTGTCGCGGCGACCTATTTCAAGCAGTTCGCCAAGCGCGGAGGCAAGCTGATCGTGATGGACCCCCGCGGCGTTGGTATGCGCAAGTTTGCCGACGAAATGCTTCAGTTCCGTCCGGGGGCGGATGTCTCGATGCTGAACGCGATCATGAACGTGATCGTCGAGGAAGAGCTGTATGACAGCCAGTACATCCATCGCTGGACCGAGAACTGGGAGGCCGAGAAAGAGCACCTGCGCGCCTTCACGCCCGAAGCGATGGCACCGATCTGTGGTATTGAACCGGACCAGCTGCGCCGGGTCGCCCGCACCTTTGCGCAGGCCAAAGCGGGCCTGATCTTCTGGGGCATGGGCGTCAGCCAGCACATCCACGGCACCGACAACTCGCGCTGCCTGATTTCGCTGGCTCTGATGACGGGCAATGTCGGTAAACCCGGCGCTGGGCTGCACCCGCTGCGGGGGCAAAACAACGTGCAGGGCGCATCGGATGCGGGCCTGATCCCGATGTTCCTGCCGGACTATCAGTCGGTGACTGACGACGGCGTTCGCGCCAGATTCAATGATGTCTGGCATTCGGATGACTTCTCGAACGAGAAGGGTCTGACGGTGACCGAAATCATCGATCAGGCCTATGCGGGCAACATCAAGGGCATGTATATTCAGGGTGAAAACCCGGCCATGTCCGACCCGGATGTGAACCACGCCCGCGCGGCGCTGGCCAAACTGGATCTGATGATCGTGCAGGACATCTTCCTGACCGAGACGGCGAACTATGCCGATATCATCCTGCCTGCCTCGGCGCTCTATGAAAAGAACGGTACGGTGTCGAACACCAACCGCCAGGTACAGCGTGTACGGCCTGCCGTTACCCCCCCGGGTGAAGCGCGCGAAGATTGGAAGATCACAGTCGAGCTGGCACAGCGCATCGGGCTGAACTGGGATTACACCGATGTCTCTCAGGTCTTTGCCGAGATGAAACTGACCATGGCGTCGCTTGACAACATCACGTGGGAGCGTCTGGAGAACGAGACGATTACCTACCCGTCGCTCAGCGAAACCGATCCGGGTCAGGCCATCGTGTTCGGGGATGGTTTCCCCCGTTCGGGCGGCAAGGCGAAGTTCACTCCCGCCAGCGTCATTCCGCCGGATGAGACTCCGGACGACGAATACCCGATGATCGCCACCACTGGCCGTCAGCTGGAACATTGGCACACTGGCTCGATGACCCGCCGGTCCAATGTTCTGGACGCGGTTGAGCCCGAGGCGAATTGTTCGATGAATCCACGTACGCTCAAGCTGATGGGAATCGAACCGGGCGACATGATCCGCCTGACCACACGCCGTGGTTCGATTGAGATCATGGTCCGCGCGGACCGGGCGATTGCCGAGGATATGGTGTTCATCCCGTTTGCCTATGTTGAGGCGGCGGCGAACATCCTGACCAATTCGGCCATCGACCCTTATGGCAAAATCCCCGAGTTCAAATTCTCGGCCATTCGCGTCGAAAAGATCGAAAGCGCAGTTGCGGCTGAGTAAACCCAATACATATCAAGCAAAGAAGGCGGCCAGACGGGTCGCCTTTTTCTTTTCTTGACAGGCGCTTGCGCTCAACCAACCCTGTCCGGGAATATGGTGGAGGAGTTGCTAATGGCCCGTCGTTTCGTCGATCTGTCCGTTCCGTTGGAAACCGGGATCGTGTCTGACCCGCCAATCATGTTGCCGCAAATCGAATATCTGACCCATGATCAGACGGCAGAACAGGTCATATCTTTCTTTCCGGGTCTGGAACGGCAAGACCTGCCGAACGGTGAAGGGTGGGCCATCGAACGGTTGCAGATCGCGACCCACAACGGCACGCATCTGGATGCGCCGTATCACCATCATTCCACGATGAACAAAGGTGAACGGGCGATAACCATCGACGAAGTGCCGTTGGAATGGTGCATGAACCCTGGCGTCAAGCTGGACTTTCGACACTTCGAGGACGGGTATGTCGTTACCGCGGCAGATGTCGAAGCCGAATTGAAGCGCATCGGCCACGAGCTTTGCCCGCTGGATATCGTCGTGGTCAACACTGCGGCAGGGACACGTTATGGCGCGCCGGACTATCTGGTCAAAGGATGTGGAATGGGGCGCGAGGCGACGCTTTATCTGACGGAACGTGGCGTGCGTGTCACCGGCACCGACGCCTGGAGCTGGGATGCACCGTTTCCGCTCACCGCTCAGGAATACGCAGAGACCCGAGATCCATCAATTATCTGGGAAGGCCACCGCGCGTCGATGGATATCGGGTATTGCCACTTGGAAAAGCTGACCAATCTGGAAGACCTGCCGCCCACCGGGTTCGAGATTTCCTGTTTCCCCTTCAAGATAAAAGGGGCCTCTGCGGGATTTGTCCGGGCCGTGGCTATATTTGACGATGAAGGCGCACAGTAAAGGGGGCCAAATGCAGCTGACTTCGACACCTCCTGGCGGGCATGATGGCCCGTATGCCGCGCCTGTGGAAATTCGCGGCTTTGAAGTACGGCCCGAATGGATCGACTATAACGGCCATGTGAATGTCGGGTTTTACGGTGTCGCCTTTGACATGGCGTTGGAAAAGCTGATGGTTGACCATCTCGGGTTGGGCGAGGTGCAGGTCAAGGCGTTGGGGCAGGGGCCTTACATCCTGCAGTCTCATCTGCATTTCGTGCAGGAGGTCAAAGACAGTTCATCGTTTTATTTCAGGTTCCGTATGCTGGATGCTGACAGCAAGAGAGGACATTATTTCGCCCAGATGCTTTTGGCAGAAACTGACGAGATTTGTGCGACGCAAGAGGCGCTTTTCATGAATGTCAGCCATAGTACCGGGCGATCCGCGCCTTACCCGGATTGGGCAGCGGCGCGTCTTGCGCAAATGGTGGAGGATCACAAGTCTCTGGAACCGGCTTCGCAGATCGGCCAACCGATAGGAATTCGCCGGAAATAGTTTGCTGGGGTCGGACGCGATCCTAATAGTCCTTTGAAAAGAACACTCCGATGCCCGTTTCGCCACGACCGTCAACCGTGCCCTTGACCGAGAAACTGTCGGTTACATCAAGGTTCAGGTTCACCTCGGTATTGCCTTCGGTATTGACGGTAAAGTCGGTGTAGAGGTTTTCACCCAGATAGGCCCCGGCACCCAGTCGGCCCGCGCCACCCTCTGACGCACCAACATCAATCGTATCAACACCGGTAGAGTCGCGTAATCCCTTGGTCGCATCCCCGCCAGCACCGCTGAGCTGCGCCAGCGATGCGGCCATCTGCGCAATCAGGAACGGTGAGATTTCCGAGAACCTGTTCCCAAAGAGCAGCATCGCCAGCGCCTCTTCAGCCGGACGCTCGGGATCGGAAAACACGTTAACCTCGGGTGAATCCAGTGGCCCTGCGATTTCGATGGTCGCGGTGCCGTCCGAGGTGCTGGCAGAGGATTCAAACTCGATATAAGGCGTCAAGTCGCCCTGTAGGGTCACGATGCCTTTGGTCAGGGCCAGCCTGCGGCCCAGAATATCGAAATTACCGCGGATCAATTCAATCTGGCCTGACGGGACCACCGAGGTCGTCGTACCACCAATGGAGATCCGGCCGCCCAATTCGGCATTTACACCGCGCCCTCTAACGAACACAGCTTTGGGTGCCAGCAAGTTGACGTCCAGTGCTATTCTGGACGTGCGTTGCCCCTTGTCTTCGGTGGCTACCAGACCTGCACGCTCACGCGTGATGAAACTGGCTCCGCTTTCGTTGAAATGCTGTATCTCAGGGATAGGTGCGGCACCTACAGCCCCCGAAGCCGCAGCGAGGTTGATATTGGTCTCACCAAAGGTGATCTGCCCGGCCAGCGAACTGTTCCCGGCTAGGGCGCCGGTCATCGCAATCTGACCGTTCAAAGTCGTCTCGTATAAGAGCCGATCGGTCAGGACGAGGTTGTCGATTGTTGTCGTGATCTGCGCGTTGAACGGGGGCGTCAGATCGACAGGTCCATTGACGGTAAAGCCACCACCGGCCCGCACACCACCGTTCAGCGAGATGGTTGCACGGCTTTGCGCCAGGTACACCTGTCCGTTGATCCCGGTGATGGTCTGGCCTGCACCGGGAAGTGCAAGGGATGTTCCCGAAGTGGTAATCGACCCGCTTAGGGACGCCAGATCAGCCGGGCCCTTGAGGGCCAGATCAAAACGTGCGGACCCTTCAATCTTGTTAGGCGTGATGAAGACGTTTGCTATCCCCAGGTTTACGCCACCCTTCGCTGAAATATCTGCATTGCTGCTGGTTTCATCAAAGGTGCCTGCAACCGTGCTGACGATGTCTGCGGGACCTTGTGCCTTGGCGTCGATGGTCCAAACGCCACTGTCCCGCTTTGCATTCCCCGCAGCGGTAAGGGTGCCGGGAAACTCTGGCACAAACCTTTCGATGCGGTTGAACTTGGCATCAAAGTCCAGATCGGCGGATCCATTTGTGTCCACCGTACCGGCCACTTTGGCATAGGAACTCTCTGGCCCCAGCAGATGAGCTGACCCTTCCAGCCCGGATTGTGTCGGAGCGACGTTGCCGTCCAGTTTCAGAGGCCCGGAGAGTGTTTTCGACAGCCGCCCCAAATCATCCAGCGCAGCGGTAAAGGTCAGTCCGCCAGCATCGCGGTCCAGTTTGCCGGATGCATCCGCAGAAAGGGCGGTGCCGATCAGCTGGAATGTGCGAATATTCAGACCGGCCTCGTCATTCACCGCATCCACCGTCAGGTTCGTTCGCCCCTGGATCAGGTTGTCAACCGCATTGATGCCGGATTTGATGTCATCAGCAGCCAAGTTGCCTTTGACGTCAAATGCCTTGCTGCCAACCGTACCTTTGCCTGCAACGTCCGCGATGATCGAACCTGCAAGATCTCTCCCGGCAAGAGTTGAAAAGGGTGACAGGTCCGGGATGTTCAGACTGACCTGCCCGTCCACGGCCAAAGCATCCGTCGGATCGTCAATTGTTGCTGCGGCGCTTGCCACAAGGGCTGAACCTTTGATCACCGCGTCGCGGATTTCAATCTGCTTCTGGCTCAGCGCGCCGTCGAACGTGATCTCGGTCCGGCCGACCAGCAGCGGGTCAATCTCGGGCATGCCCGTTTTGACATCCCGGCTCATCACGCTGGCGGTGCCATCAAATTCGAGCGTCTGAACAGTGCCTTTGCCGTCCAGTTTCGCCTGTACCGCACCGCCAAGCTCACGTTTGGCGAGGCCCGAGAACACGGAAAGGTCCTGCGCGTTGACTGTTGCTTGCCCATCAATCGTCACGTTGCCGTCAGGGGTGGTAACCGTGCCATCCGCCTGCGCGCGCAGAGTGTCGCCGATCAGCGTAAAATCCCGGATCGTTACGCCATCCGCTCCGCGTCTGGCGTCCAGCGTGATTGTTGTGTTGCCCCTTATCACCGGGTCAATGTCGTCGCGCCCTGTGGAAAGATCGCGCCCTTCGACCTCAAGCTTGCCATCGAAACTGCCTTCAAGCGGAGAGCCCTGACCCGAGAGCCGGGCAGAGGCCTGACCGCCCAGTTCCAGCTGCGCCAGACCCGAAAACCGCGACAGATCGGTCGCCTGCAACGTCGCAGCACCATTGACGGCCAAACCACTGGACAAGCCGCTGATCTCGGCATCAACGCCCAGTTCATAGTCCGAGCCGACCATCTCGACCCCTGACAGGTTCAGGGTCTGATCCCTGCCATATTGGAACGTACCGTCCAGCGTAATGCGGTCGCCAACGGCGGTGTTCAGGGCGTCGTCAGCCAGGTCGATACCGTCCAAAGCAGCCTGCAAATCACCGTCGATCCGCAAAACGTCACCCTGTTCCAAGGTCCCTTGCGCCGTAATCTGCGCGCGTTGCAGGTTCAGGGTGTCGGATCTTACGGCGTTTGCGGTCAGGCTCAGATCCCAGAGGTTGCCGTTTTTCTCATCAAACAACGCAGAAACCTGAGCAGCCTCGATCGATGTGTCGCCACCTGATAACGGAAGGACGACGCTTTGCCCCTCTGGCGGCGTAATGCGTCCTTGCAGAGCCGCCAGTTGCAGCCGACCGCCTGGCGCCAGTTGCAGCGCCCCTTTCAGGTTCAGTGCCTGAGAACTGAGTTCCAGATCACTGATATCCAACGCTCCTTCAGGCAGGGTTCGCCCATCCACGATCAACCGCGTTTTGGGGCCGAAAAATGTATCCATATTCTCAGCGACAAAGGGCGTCAGGTCACCGCCCAGATCTGCGGTAAAGGCGATGCCCTCCTCCGCGCTAGCCGCGGCTGTTGGGGCAGAACGCAACCGAACCTGCCCGGTCACCCGTGGCTGCCCATCACTGCTCAGGCCGATATCGGCCGTAAAATCCGTCACCGGCCCGTACCCTTTCGCGGTCAATCCGATCGGAGGGCTGTCCGGCATTTTTAGCGCTGTCGAGATCAGACCCCCCGCAGCTTCGGTGACCTGAAGGTCAAGATCGATCTGGCTGTCAGTGTTCCTAAAACCCGCAGCCAAGGAGATTTCATCACCGGCCCGATCCAGTCGGGTTATGTCCAGTTTGGTGTCCAACGTGCCGTCGGCCAGCGACAGGTTGCCATTGACGGCCAGTTCCGCCGCGACACCGATCAAAGGTTTGCCCAATGCCAGCTCGCCAATACGGATTTCGCCGATTTCGATGGCCACAGGCAGTTCAGGCAGTTGAAAAGCGTGAGTCTCGGCAGAAGGGGGCGGCGTGTCTTTGGTCGTGGTGCCCGGCGCACGGGCCACGTCGATTTCCTGTGCGGTCAGCGCGTTGACCGAAAACCGCCCGCGGATCAGCGCCAACCGGTTCCAATCCAGTTCCGCTTCCCGGATGGTCAGCCAGACCCCTTCATCATCAGCCACCGTGATCTCGGCAATGGTGGCGCGTGAACTCAGCGCGCCTTGCAGGCCTTTGACGGTAACATTCTGATCGTCGCCCGACAGCGTGTCCTGTAGGAACCGCTCGATCATGCTGCCGCCTTCGTCCTCCTGCGCGGGGCTGGCCACTGGCACAAGCATCAGCGTGCCAATCAGCAGAGGGTATGAAAGGTGCCGTCTCAAAACGCTTGCCCGATCCCGATATAGAACTGCAGACCGTCGCCGCTGGACCCGCTTACCGGGAAGGCCAGGTCAAACCGCAGGGGTCCAAAGCCGCCCAGATCATATCTTACGCCGATACCGGCACCAGCATGATCCTCCGCGCCACTTCCTATGAAGGAAGAGGTATCGACGACACCGTAGTCGTAAAACCCGACCAACGACAGCGAATCTGTCACCTTGCCCCGGATCTCGCCGGAAAGTCCAAGAAAGGATTTGCCGCCTGCGACACCGGTCCCGACAGGAATGCCAAGGCTTTCATAGGGTTGCCCGCGCACGGTTCCCGCGCCACCGGAAAAGAACAGAAAATCAGGTGTAACGCCACTCGCAGGTGGGCCAATGACCGATCCAAGCTGCGCCCGCCCGGCCAGCACCACCCTGCCGCCGGTTCCAAGGCTGGTATAGACCCGCCCGTCGACAAACAGGCGAATGCCTGTATCGGTGCCGGAAAAGCCAACGAAAGGCATGACTTCGGTATCCAGATAAAAGCCGCGCGTGGCGCTGACTTTGCTGTCGCGCTCATCCCATTCCGAGCGGAAGGGCAGGATAAAGTACCTAAACTTTCGGCCATTTCCATAGGCGTCGTCAGCATCTGACCACTGTAATCCAGCCGAGGCTTCGGCATACAGCGTGTCCGAGAATGTGCGGCGCGCACCATATGCCACAGACGCAACCGAAACATTGTAGTTTTCGGTGTTGCGGCGCTCCAGCAACGCGTTCCAGAATGTATTGTCGTCCGGACCCAGACGATCGGGCTGATCCAGACGCAATCCGATCCGCCCATCAAGATCTTCGGAACCACCGATATTTCGTATCGCGGCCTCAAAACGCAGGCGTTCCGCGCGTTTGAACATGTTGCGATGCATCCAGGTCGCGGTCACATCGACACCGTCGCGCGAGGCCAGCTCGAGCCCAAAGGTCAGCTGACGCTTTGGCAGGTCTTCGAATGTGGCGTCGAAATCCAGTGTGCCGTCGGGGTTTGCTGTCTCATGTTCCTGCAATGACACGACGTTGAACGTGCCGGTGCGGCGTAAACGTGTTCCAACCTTCTGGATTTTTTCTGGTGAGTAAACTTCTCCGCTTGGGAAACCGGCGATTTTTTCGATGGACCGGTGGCGCACATCCGTGTCGCCCTTGATGAACATTCTGCCAAACGTCAACCTGCGCCCCGGGTCCAGATCAATCTGCGCATCCAGACGGGCCTGCGCGTGGCGGGCGATGATGGTCTGATCCTCAATTTTCGCTTTCGCATGGCCCGCATTCCGCCACCCCTGCACACCGTCCGAGCCTGCTTTTTGAATGGCTCCGGTCGTTGCCAACTTGCCGGGGGCGAAACCTTCGGGCAGAACGGTGCCAGACGCCAGGGGCTGAACAATGGCCGTGCCGAATTTGAAGCTTGGTCCGGTTTCAACGGTAATTGCGGCCCTGTTGATCTGTGTTGGCACAGTCAAAGAGCTCAACTCAGCGGCTTCCTGCCCGTCAAGCTTGATGCTGACAACCGGGCTGAAATACCCTTCATCATACAAGATCTGTACAAGCGTGCGGTAATCCGACAAGGCGGCAGACAGGATCTCAAGTGGCGTATCCAAGCCCCGCTCTTTCGCTGTTGTAACCGATGATGTCTTTTTCAGGCGTTCAACCAGTTCCTTCGAAGCGCCCGGCGCCGTCAGAGAGGTTTCCAGCGCCATCAGAGCAGTCGGGGTCAGTGAAATGACAATGGCACTCAGCCAGAACTTCAAACGGCCTTGCGGCGTGCGCCCTTGCATGAATTGCCCCAATTGTCCCAGTTCCAAATCTCAGCTACCGTGTCACGGACGGTCTTATAGTGTCAGGTTAGAACATCTGAATGCTATTGGGAAAAGGGATAAACGCGGGATCGGGTAATTTTGGTCAAATTGTCCCGGTTTGTGCCGACACATCGTATTGCGCATCTAGATTGGCAGACTGGAATTGCCGCGTTGCAGGCGATAGTCAACCGTATGCAACAAATGTCCGGGCCGGCCTTTGGTCTTGGCCCAGTGCAATTCACTAGGCAAACGGGCGGTTCTTCGATATTCCCAGTATATTGTCAACGGGTATCAAAAAAACCGAAAAAATGTCCTATCTCGACAACATCCGAACCTTTGTCAGGGTTTACGATCTGGGCAGCATGTCTGCGGCCGGGCGGGATCTTAGGATTTCGCCAGCGGTGACATCGGCGCGAATATCGCAGCTTGAGGACCATCTGGGTGTACGTCTGTTCCAGCGCACCACACGCAACCTGTCCCCGACAGAGCAGGGAAAGGCATTCTATCCCGGTGCGGTGGCGGTTCTGGATGCGGTGGACGAGGCCGAGGCTCAGGTCACACATCTGACCGAGGCACCGCGCGGGTCGTTGTTCGTGGCGTCTCCACTGGGGGTGGGGAGGCGATTGCTGGCTCCACATGTGCCCGAGTTTCTTGCGGAATACCCCGAGATTGATGTCCGGTTGCGCCTGACGGATCGCTCGGTTGATCTGACGACGGAAGGTCTGGATCTGGCGTTTTTCATTGGCCAGCCCGAAGACAGCACGTTGCGTATTCGCAAGATTGCCGACTGCCAGCGTGTACTGTGCACTGCGCCAGACTATGTGGCGCGGCGCGGTATGCCTAAGACCGGGGATGACCTGATTGCCGACAAGCATGAATGCCTGAACCTGCGCTTTCCGGGTGCGACCGAGTTTCAGTGGATGCTGGTCACACCCGATGGTCCGAAACGATTTGCCGTATCCGGGCGGTTCGAATGTGATGATGGGGATGTTCTGACGGATTGGGCGTTGTCCGGTCAAGGCATTGCAATGAAGCCGGTTTTCGAGGTGGCCGAGCATCTGAAATCCGGCCGCCTCGTACCGGTTGCGACGGAAACTCCGCCTGTTTCAGTTCAGATGGCCTGCCTATACACGCATCGGCGCCATCAGGATCCAAAGGCACGCCTGTTCATGGATTTCATGATTGAACGGATCAGTAAGGTGGTCCGTGTTACAGAATACCCTGTCGCGGGGCCTAAACCATAGACACCGACCCGACGCTGTGTACGAAGGTTAGTCCGGTCACGACGCGGCCATCAGACGGGCCACGTCCAGCATGCGAGCCGAAAAGCCCCATTCATTGTCGTACCAGCCGAAAACGCGCACCTGATTTTCTCCGACCATGCGGGTTTCCGGCCCGGCAATGACCAGCGAATCCGGGCGCGCCCGCAAATCGGAAGAGACCAGCGGCATATCCGTCCAACCCAAAACCGGTGACGCGACAACAGCCTGACGCAAAGCATGATCAAAATCCTCGGCCCTCATGCCGCGTTCCAACGTGACCACGAGGTCGACCGCCGAAACGCTGGCTGTCGGGACGCGAACTGCAGCGCCCGAGATGCGCCCGGCCAGATGTGGAAGGACCACGTCGATCAGGTGTGTGGCGCTGGACGTTGTCGGAACCATGGACAGCGCACCAGCCCGCGACCGGGCAAGGTCGCCGCGCGGGGCGTCAACCATAGGTTGGCTGTTGGTATAGCAATGGATAGTTGTCATATGGCCTGACAAAACACCGCCAATGTGGTCCAGCACTTTGACCAGTGGTGCCAGCCCATTGGTTGTGCAGGAGGCGTTCGATACGATCCGGGCGCTGCCCAACTGATCTTCGTTTGCCCCCAGAACGACGGTTAAGTCTGCCGCAGGCGAAGGACCCGAGATCAGGACCTTGCTGGCGCCCGCAGATAACCCGCGACGCGCCACGTCGGATGTGCGCGCGACCCCAGTACAATCCAGCATTACGTCTACGCCAGACAAGTCAACGCGTGTCAGATCAGCACTGTGGGTCATAGGAACAGAGCGTCCATCCACGATCAGCGTAGCATCGCCCTGTGACACATCGCCGGGATAGGGGCCGAAGGTGCTGTCGTATTTGAACAGGTAAGCACAGGTCTCCAGCGGCGCGATGTCATTGATCAGCACCAGCTCGATATCCGACCCTTCAGGCAGGGCCAGAACCTGCCGCAGGATCGTGCGGCCAATGCGGCCGAATCCATTAATCGCGAGTTTCATGCGCAAGCTATGGCAGGGCGTCGGGGCGACCTCAATGCCTGATCAACAACAGCTTACTTGCAACTGACCTGAGAAAAGAACTGACCCGAAATATTCTGGTACATGCTGTTGAAGATCACCTTGCATCCCGTCGCTTGTTGAATGGCAGCAATTGCTTGCGTTGTCCGAAGGCGTGGGGGCGGACCGAACGGGTTCAGGTTGTTGTTGTCGCGTGTGGCGCGATAAATGACCGGTTCGTCTGCGACCTGTGTCACAGCCCAGTTGCGGCTCATGACGAAGACGGATTTGGTCTCTTCCCCCGCAATGGCGGGTGCGGTGTGCAGGATTGCAGAGGTAGCGAGTGCGGCAACGGCTATCAGGGCAAGGCGCAGTTTCATGGACAAATCTCCAATGCTCAAAACAAGAAGTTACCTGGATTTCAGCAAATTCCGACCCTTGTGTGAAGCCCCGGGGCAAAAGATCACTGCGATTCCCAGCCAGCCCAGCGTTTAGCGGCGCGACAGGGACAGGGGCATATGCCGGTTGACGTCCTTGTAAAGCAGATACCTGAACCGGCCCGGCCCCCCTGCGTAACAGGCTTGCGGGCAAAAAGCGCGTAGCCACATGTAGTCTCCGGCCTCAACTTCGACCCAATCCTGATTGAGGCGATAGACCGCTTTCCCTTCCAAAACATAAAGCCCGTGTTCCATCACATGGGTTTCGGCGAAGGGAATGACCCCGCCCGGTTCGAAATTGACGATGTTCACATGCATGTCATGGCGCAGGTCCTGTGGGTCAGCGAACCGCGTGGTGGACCATCGGCCGTCTGTGCCCGGCATTTCGACAGGCGTCACATCGCGTTCGTTGGTGATGATCGGGTCTGGCGCGGACAACCCGGGAACGGCCTCATAGGCTTTGCGGACCCAGTGGAACCGGGCTGCCGTCTGGCCAGTGTTCCGCAATGTCCAGTCGCTGCTGGCGGGGATATAGGCATATCCGCCTGTCTCCAACACATGGTTTTCCGAATTCAGTGTCAAAGTGACTGTTCCTTCGACGACAAAAAGCACCGCCTGAGCTTGCGCGTCTGTCTCTGGCTGATCGCTGCCGCCGCCGGGCTGCACTTCCATGATGTATTGCGAGAACGTTTCGGCAAATCCGCTGAGCGGGCGTGAAAGAACCCACAGGCGTGTTCCTTCCCAGAACGGCAGATAGCTGGTGACGATGTCGCGCATCGTACCTTTGGGAATGACCGCATACGCGTCTGTGAACATGGCGCGGTCGGTCAGCAACTGGTTCTGGCCGGGGTGGCCGCCGGTCGGGGCGAAGTAGGTCGGATGGGTCATTTGTGTGCCTCGGGATCGTTTGAATGGCACTATGGGGACAAAGGCGCGGCGCTATTAGGTCCTGACACGCGATAGGTTTGTTCGGGATATTTTGAAGGTCGGCACCCCGGGGCTTGGCCCTGCTGAAACAGAGGTATATCCTTGGTCGTAAATGATTTCAGTTCTGTGAGGCCACAATGAAAGCCCAGTTTTTACCCGTCATTGCCGCGTTTGGCACCCTATTGATGACCGGTTCCGCCGACGCCAAGTCACTCTCCCGAATCATAGCTGAGATGGGGCTGTCCCCGGCAGACTTTGAAGTGGTCAGTGAAACCTCGAATGCCCTTTTGAACAATGGCACGCCTTCTGTAGGGCAGGAACGGTCCTGGCAAAACGACGAGACCGGCTCAAAAGGAACGATCCGGGTGCAAAACGTTCAGGGCAACTGCGTCGGCCTTCAACATGTCATCCAGCCGGAAGGCAGCGATCAAAGCCGCGAGATCAGAACCCGCCGGTGCAATGACGGTAACGGAAACTGGATCCTGACGCCCTGATCTCTGACTTGGTATCAGTACCCCAGATCGCGACTGACTTCGTGCAACAGGGGATCGCCGGACCTGAGCCTATGGTAGTTCTCAGCCACATCCGACAGTGCGTCCCCCAGATACCAGCCCGAGACATGCGGTGTGATCGTCACAGAAGGGTGCCGCCACAAGGGGCTGTCTTTTGGCAGCGGTTCCTGTGACGTGACGTCCAACACGGCATGGCCCGGTGAGCCGTTATCCAGCGCCGCGATCAGCGCCGCCTCGTCAATCAGGTTTCCGCGTCCGGCGTTCAGCAACTGACTGCCCAGCTTCATCGCGGCCAGCGTCTGTGCGTCAAACAAACCCGCGGTTTGCGGCGTCGAAGGAAGGATGGCACAGACGTGATCACATTGCCCCAACAGCCGAGGCAGCGCGTCTTGCCCATGCAGGCAGGTGACACCATCGATGGACTTTGGTGAGCGGCTCCAGCCCATGACCTTAAACCCGACGGCATGTAACATGCGGGCAGTGCGGGCCCCTATATGGCCCAGACCCAGAACGCCCACAACCGTATCAGGTGTGAAGATAGGCGCGCGCGGCAACCACTCGGCGCGACTCTGGGATGCCTCGTGAAAAACCATATGGCGCTGAGCGCGCAGAATATAGGCCAGAAACCATTCGGCAATGCCCTGAGCAGGCGCGTCTGGCTTCAAACGTGCCACTCGGATATGCGGAGGCAGGTCCGGATGGCCAACTATGGTCTCAACCCCGGCCCCCAGCTTCTGAACCAGTTTCAGGTTGGGCAACTTCGCCGGGTGATTGCTTTGCATGCTGACCACCGCAAGCATCGTAATGTCGTTGGGGTCGCCCAGCGTTCCGGGTGTGCGGATGTCTGCACCGGGCGCCAAGGCCTGTAATGTGGCGGCGATTTCCTCATCCCCAATCCAGTCCGACAACCCGGTTTCAATCAACAACGCCATATGCGACCCCACTTGGATGTGATGTGGTGACGTCCCGTCACAGCGGTGGACAGGATCAGGTCTGTTAAGCCATCCTCGTGCCTAAAAGTACAGCCCGGTTTCAAAACCCGAAAAGGACAGTTTCGTGAAGATACCACTCACCTCGCGCAAGGGAAACCACGTTACTTCGCAACCGGTTACCGGGATGAGTGAGCCGAGGCACACCACGCAACGAATGACCAGAGGGGACTGATGGCAGGGCTCGACTTCACGGATCAGACTTATTTCTGTCAGCGCGAGGATGGGGCGTTTGTCGGAAATGATCCTGCACGCGGTCCATGGTCTGCCGATCATTGCCACGCAGGGCCGGTAAGCGGGTTGATAGTGCGGGCGGCGGAAACCGAGGTTGGCCCCGAAAAGATGCTGACCCGCCTGACAGTTGACCTGTTGCGCCCTGTGCCCTTGGCCGGGTTGCGGGTTGCCGCAGAATCCACGCGTCATACCAAGACGTTGGCGACCACACGGGTTACGGTGCACGACCTGGATGACACACTCTGCGCCACGGCCACCACCATGCATCTGGCGCGACGCGATCTGGGCGCGGTGGCAAACGTCGAAGCCAGTGCGCCACAGTTGGAAAACGCAGTAGAAGGCCCTTTTCCAATCGGCGAGATTCGTCACGATTTGAAGGGGTTTGCCCACTACAGTGACATCCTTTATCCCAAAGACGGCAAACAGGGGGCCGGACCCAAAACGGTCTGGATGCGCACCCCAAAGCTGTTGAGCGGCGAAGATCAGTCGCCCATTCAGGCATTGTGCCCGTTGGCGGATTGCGGCAATGGTATCTCGTGGAATGCTCCGACGTCGGAGATGGGGTTCATGAACACAGATCTGACCGTGAATATCCACCGCGAACCGGTTTCAGATTGGCTGGCGTCCAGTTCGGTTTCACATTGGCAACCTACGGGCATCGGCATGTCTCAGTCGGTGCTTTTTGATACGCAGGGTCCTGTAGGGACGGCCCTGCAAACACTGGTTCTGTTCCCGCCAGTCTGAAGGTCGGCCAGTTTCCGCAGGCGTGTGTAAAGGCCGTTGTCGCCGTGTCCCGTCAGACCTATCTTGCGCATATGCGCTGGCTCTTCACCGTCATGACCTGTTGCCTGCCGATCCCGGCACTATCCCACCCGCATGTCTTTATCGACACCGGGCTGGAGTTCATCGTGGATGAGGCCGGTCACCTGACCCATATCCGGGTGACGTGGGCATATGACGAATTTTATTCTCTGCTTGTTCTGGAAGGCATGAATCTGGATCAGGATGCTGACGGTATTCTGACGGAAAACGAAGAAAAACGTCTGAGCGGGTTCGATATGCAATGGGTCGAGGGATATAACGGCGACCTCGTGCTCACCAAAGACGGAACACCGGTGGCTCTGTCCCGCCCGATACAGCCCAGCGCGACAACGGAAGACGGGCGGATTGTAACCACCCATTTGCGGGCGGTCGAAGGCGGAGCAATACTTGCCACAGGGCTTTCCGCCAAGGCATTTGATGAGTCCTTCTATACGGCCTACGAGATTACGCGCCCTGTAACCGTGACGGGCCCGGAGTCTTGCCAGATGGATCGTAACGACCCTGACATAGACGGGCAGCTTGCACAGATGCAGGCGTTTCTATTGACACTGGACGCGGATTACGACCTGGAGGAAAACGATATTCCCTTGGTTGGTGAGAGCTTTGCGACTGAGATCCTCATTTCATGTCCCGTTTCCTGATTGTTCCGGTCGCTCTGGCCTTTGGTTTGCTGCTTTGGTTCTGGGGCAGTGGTGGGTTTGACAGCCTGGCAGGTTGGGCAGCCGGAGAGCAGCGGGACTTTCAGAACCAGATCGCGCGGTCCTTGCGTGCAGCGCGCGCGGAACAGCCTCAGGCGGTGGCCACGCTTCTGACTGTCTGTTTCGCGTATGGGTTCTTTCATGCTGTGGGTCCGGGCCACGGGAAGGTTTTGATCGGCGGCTACGGTTTGGGTCGGCGCGTCGCCTTCTGGAGGTTGTCCGCGATCAGCGTATTGTCCAGCCTTGGTCAGGCGGTGACGGCGGTCGTGCTGGTCTACGCGGGGGTGCTGGTCTTTCAGATGTCCCGCGAAAGCCTAGTTGGGACGACCGAACAGGTGATGGCTCCGATCAGCTACGGAGCCATTGCGTTGATTGGGCTTTGGCTGGTTGTACGGGCTGTGCGCAATTTCGCACGACAGCAGAAAAAGCATGTCTCTAACGATCACACCCATCAGCACCATCATGATGAGGGAGCCTGTGCGGAGTGCGGTCATCGTCATGGTCCAACCGCGGACGAGGTCGCAAATGTGGGCACGTTGCGCGAAGCCCTGATCCTGATCGCAGGCATAGCTGCACGGCCTTGTACCGGTGCCTTGTTTGTACTGATTCTGACGTGGCAAATGGGCATCGCCATGGTGGGGATCGCGGGTGCTTTTGCCATGGCGCTTGGCACGGCGACTGTGACTACGCTGGTCGGGTGGACGTCTTTTGGTCTGCGCGGCGGGCTGCTGGCTTCGGCTTCGGCCACGCGCTTTGCGTCGGTTCTGGCACCCTCCATCGAACTGGTGGCGGGGCTTGTCATTGCGGTGATTGCAGGCGGGTTGCTTCTGCGCGCGGTTTAGATCAGTCGAACACCGGTTCCGGGTATCCGACCCGCGCCAGATACAGCCCGTGCGGCGGACACACCGGCCCGCAGGCAGCGCGGTCGGCGGCTTTCAAAGCCTCACGCACATCTTCCGGGGTCCACGCTCCGGCGCCCACACGTTCCAGCGTTCCGACGAAACTGCGCACCTGATTGTGCAAAAACGACCGGGCGCGCACGTGGAAATGAACCTCGGGGGCGGAAAAGCCCTCGACCCATTCAACGCGCAGTTCATCAAGGGTTTTGACCGGGCTGGCCGCCTGACAGATCGACGACCGGAACGTAGTGAAATCATGCCGACCCAGCAGCATGTTTGCGCCTTCCTGCATGGCGTCGACATTCAGCTGGTGGCTAATCTGCCAGACCTGTCCCCGGTCGTGGGTTGCGGGCGCCCGGCGCATCAGGATGCGGAACAGATATTGCCGTTCAACCGCTGAAAACCGCGCGTGCCAATCCTTGGTCACGGGGGCGGCCTTTACGATGGCCACTGGGAGAGGCTTGAGGTGATAGTTCAGCGCCTCAGACAGGCGGAACGGGTCCCATTCCTTTGCCATGTCGCAGTGGGCAACCTGCCCCAGAGCGTGAACGCCGGCGTCCGTGCGCCCCGCTGCAGCAATCGTATGCGAACCCGGTTGAATACGGGACAGGGCCTGTTCGATGGCGCCTTGTACAGATGGTTGATCCTTTTGCCGCTGCCATCCGGCAAACGGTTCCCCCTGGTATTCAACTTTCAACGCATATCTGGGCATGTGCCGCTGGTACAGCGCAGCGCAGGATCGGGCAAGGGGGCGAAAGCGCTGGTATGTGCCGCGACCGCTACCTATCTTGGGCAAAAGGAAAATTGCGGGGCGGCGGATTGGTCATCTCTTCACTGGCAGACAGTCTTGCACGTGGCGTCGAAAGTATCGGCGACAGCGTGTCCGAGACATTTTTCGAGCCGGTCATCCGTTTGGGTGTCACCGGGCTGGCGCGATCCGGTAAAACAGTATTCATCACTTCGTTGGTTGCCAATCTGCTGGATCGGGGCCGTATGACCGGGCTGGTTGCGCAGCAGGAGGGGCGAATCATTGCCGCCTTTCTGCAACCCCAACCGGATGACACTGTGCCCCGGTTCGATTATGAATCGCACCTGTCCGCCCTGACGGGACAGACACCGCATTGGCCAGACAGCACGCGCGCGGTATCTGAATTGCGCTTGTCCTTCAAAGCCCGTCCCGCCGGGCTGCTTGCCGGGTTGCAAGGGCCGCGCACGGTCCATCTGGATATCGTCGATTATCCCGGAGAATGGCTGCTGGATCTGGCCTTGCTGGACAAATCTTACGCAGACTGGTCTCAGGAAACACTGGCACGGATTAAGACCCGCGCCGAGGCTGCCGCGTATCTGGCACTGGTCCAAGATACAGACCCGTCGGTAGGGCACGACGAACCTGCCGCACAAGCTCTGGCCGCGTCGTTCACCGCCT
This sequence comes from Ruegeria sp. P8, assembly GCF_056534665.1. Classification (NCBI taxonomy): domain Bacteria; kingdom Pseudomonadati; phylum Pseudomonadota; class Alphaproteobacteria; order Rhodobacterales; family Roseobacteraceae; genus Ruegeria; species Ruegeria sp. P8. The sequence continues at coordinate 35,371 of NZ_JBQERC010000009.1, read as the reverse complement.
ATCTCAACGCAGCGCGCGATGCCGGGTTTTACGACTGTACCCCCGGACGTTTCCTGTTGCCGGGTGATCTGGCGGGATCTCCGGTTCTGACCTTTGCACCGTTGGCAATCACGGGCCCGTCGCGGCGCAGGACCCTTCAGCGCGAGATGGAACGGCGGTTCGAAGCTTATAAATCTCAGGTCGTGAAACCGTTTTTTCGGGATCACTTCTCGCGGATTGACCGGCAGGTGGTTCTGGTTGACGCGCTGGGCGCAATTCACAAAGGTCCTCAGGCCGTTGAAGATATGCGCCGCGCGATGGCTGATATCCTGTCGGCTTTTCGTCCGGGACGGAACGCATGGCTGAGCCAGCTTTTGTTGGGCAAAAAGGTCGAACGCATCCTGTTTGCAGCGACAAAAGCGGACCACCTGCACCACACGCAGCATCCCCGCCTGACCGCGATTATCGAAGCTTTGACGCGCGAGGCACGCGATCGTGCGAAATTCGCCGGGGCCCGGACTGCGGCCCTGTCTCTGGCCTCGTTACGTGCAACAACCGAAGAGATACGCAGCCACGACGGGACCGATCTGCCATGCGTGCGTGGTACTTTGTTAGGCAGCGGCAAACAGGCCGCTTTCTATCCCGGACAATTGCCCGAGGATCCAACGCATCTGTTGGGTCCGGCGCGAAATGGGGCGGAGAGCTGGTTGAACGAAGATTATGGGTTCATGGCCTTTGCGCCGGCAAAACTAACCCTGAAACCTGGTGACGGCCCCCCGCATATTCGACTGGATCGTGCAGCGCAGTTTCTGATCGGAGACAGATTGTGATCACGACACTGCGCCCCGCACGCACCACAGATGCCGGTACAATCGGTACGATCCTGCACGATTTCGCTTTGGAAAACGACTGGATGCCCAAATTGCACAGCTGTGCTGAAACCATCGCCTTTTGCGGCCGGATGATTGATCAGGACTGGGTCACTGTGGCCGAGGCTGAGACAGGCGTGGTCGGGTTTCTGGCGCTGAATGGGGGTGAAATCCATTCACTTTATCTGGATGCACAAGCTCGGGGGCAGGGGATCGGCCAGCAATTGCTGGATCACGCGAAATCAAGCCAGCGGCGGCTGGGCTTGTACGCGTTTCAGGATAATTCCCGTGCCTGTCGGTTCTATGAGCGAAACGGCTTTGCCGAGGTGGCGCGCAGCGATGGGGCAGAAAACGATGAAAACCTGCCGGACATAAGGTTTGTCTGGCACAGCAGGGATACGACAAATGGCTAAAGGTCCGGTTTTGATCGATCTTGACGATGATGAACCCGCTGCTGATGTCGCGCAGGCAAAACCGGTGCCGGATACTGTGCCACCTCAGGGGCAGGCGATGCAAAGCGCGGCCCGGCTGGCGGCCAGCAAACCCTCAGTCCTTGCGCGCTGGTTCTGGGGGCTTGCGCTTTCGGTGGTCGGGGCCGCCATATCGGTGGCCGCCTGGGATTTTGCAACCTCTCTGGTGACGCGGATGCCCGTTCTGGGTTGGATCGTTGCCGGATTGTTGGCTGCATTGGTTCTGGTGGTGGTGATCATCGCGCTACGCGAGCTCGCGGCTTTGGGGCGGTTGTCCCGTGTTGATGGGATGCGCCGTGCAGCGGATATTGCATTGGCTGATGAAGACCTGGCTCAGGCGCGTGCGGTCACACATCGCATCATTGCATTCTACAAAGGGCGCGAGGATACCCGCTGGGGTCGCGAGCGGTTGTCCGAGCGTATGGGGGAACAGTTCGATGCCGAGGCGCTTTTAAACCTTGCCGAGGATGAATTGTTGGCCCCGCTCGACGCCGCTGCCAGCCGTGAGGTTGAAGCCGCAGCACGGCAGGTTGCCACCGTGACCGCTTTGGTCCCTCTGGCACTGGCGGATGTTGTAACGGCTCTGGCCGCGTCCCTACGGATGATCCGCCGCGTCGCGGAAATCTACGGGGGGCGGGCTGGCACGCTGGGAAGCTGGCGTCTGACCCGTGCCGTCTTTGTGCATCTGGTCGCAACTGGGGCGGTGGCCGTTGGTGACGATCTGCTGGAACCTGTTCTGGGCGGGTCCGTTCTCAGCAAATTGTCCCGACGGTTCGGAGAAGGTCTGGTCAACGGTGCGCTCAGCGCCCGAGTGGGCGTGGCCGCGATGGAGGTCTGCCGCCCGCTGCCATTCTCAAAACGCCACAAACCTTCCACGCGAGGCATCATTAAACGCGCCTTGCAGGGTCTGTTCTCCAAGGGTTGATCCAGAGCAAAGCGTCAGACCACACCCTTCTGCACTCTGCCAGTGAACAATAGGAGCAAACCATGACGGATCACGGTCACAGTCCGCAGGAAATTGCCGACCGGATCAACGCTCCGCCCGGGCGCGGTGTGTTACGCGACGTTGTGTATGGCGGCATTGATGGTTCCGTCACCACATTTGCCATTGTCGCCGGTGTCGCGGGGGCGGGCCTTTCCCCGTTTGTTATCGTGGCACTTGGTTTGGCAAACGTTCTGGCGGACGGGTTTTCAATGGCCGCAGGCAATTACTCGGGGACTAAGGCCGAACTGGACAACATACGGCGCATTCGGGCGATCGAGGAACGCCACATCGCACTCTACCCCGACGGCGAGCGCGAGGAGGTCCGTGAAATTCTGTCGCAAAAAGGGTTGTCAGGGGAAATTCTGAACGAAGCCACCGCCGCGATCACGTCGAGCCACGAACATTGGGTCAACCTGATGATCGAGGGTGAATATGGGCTGGGCAGTGTCGACCCACATCCGATGAAAGCCGCGTTGGCAACGTTCTTCGCGTTCCTTGTGGCCGGGATGATCCCGCTGTTGCCGTTTTTGGCGTCGGTGGAGAATGCTTTCGAGATGTCGGTCTGGATGACGATGGGGGTCTTCTTTGCGATTGGTGCGTTCAAAAGCCGGTGGTCGTTGGCGCCCTGGTGGCGGTCAGGTATCGAAACGCTGTTGATCGGTGGTCTGGCGGCACTGATCGCGTATCTCGTCGGGTCTCTGTTCCATCCATAAATGTCGCAGCACGGTAGTCGCGACTGGTCAAAACTTCCCGGATAGGTAGAGTGGCGCAAAACAGGTGCAAAGGACGATGGCAGATCACGAGCTTTCTGGAAAGAACGTATTGGTTCTGGGTGCTTATGGGTTCATCGGCACCGCCGTCACGCGGGCATTGTCGGCCGCAGGTGCCACGGTTCAGGGCATGGGGCGCAATCTTGCTCAAGGGGCAAAGGTCCTGCCGGGGGTTTTGCTGAAACAGGGCGATATGCGCGATCTGTTGCACAAGGACGATTGGCAGGACCTGCTGGCCGACGTCGATGTCGTGGTGAATTGCGCAGGGGCTTTGCAGGATAACGCGCAGGACAACCTTGAAGCGGTGCACCATATGGCGGTCGCAGCCCTTGCAGGGGCCTGCGCGGAAGGTGGCATAAGCATTGTTCAGATTTCGGCCATCGGAGCAGAGCCGGACGCCAGCACGCATTTCCTGTGCAGCAAGGCACGCGGAGATGCCGCTTTGCGCGCATCGGGCGTAACACTTTGGATTCTAAAGCCAGGGCTTGTTATCGGGCAAACGGATTATGGGGGAACGGCGTTGCTTCGAATGCTGGCGTCTGTTCCTTTTATTCAACCGCTGGCTTACCCCGATACACCCGTTCAATGCATCGGGATGCCCGATCTGTGTGACGTCGTGATTGCTGCCGTTGCCGGTCGTCTGCCGCAGGGTAATTACGATCTGGTCGAGGATACCCCGCATAGTTTGTCGGACGTGGTGCGCTGCACGCGGCAGTGGCTGGGGTTTCCCGCTGCGCGCTTCCATCTGGTCCTGCCGCCTGTCCTGACAAAAGCCGTTGCGGCCATGGCGGATTGTCTGGCCCTGTTGGGTTGGCGGTCTCCGCTGCGCAGCACGGCGATGACGGTCATGGCGGATGGCGTGATCGGCGACCCTGGCCCCTATCGTGCAGCGGCCGGGCGCGGAAATGCCGCCTTGCCTGAGGTTTATGCCATGCTGCCTTGCGCGCGCGAGCATCGGTTGACCGCGCGGATGGCGCTATTGATGCCGCTGATCGTTGCAACACTCAGCCTGTTCTGGTTGCTGTCGGGCCTGTTTGGGCTGGCGAGTTTGTCCACGGCTTCTGGTATGCTGGTCGAAGCGGGGTGGTCATCCGCCTTGGCGGTGACCAGCGTTGTGTTCTGGTCCCTGATCGACATAGCACTTGGTCTGGCCATCCTGTGGCGCCGATGGGCGGCGCGGGCCTGTGTGGCGCAGTTGACAGTAGCCATATTCTACCTGATTGCCGCTTCGGTCACGATGCCGGAATTGTGGTTGGATCCGCTGGGGCCGCTGGTGAAAATCCTGCCCGCGATGATCCTGTCGCTTGTGGCGTTGCCCTTGTTTGAGAGCCGATGATGGACCCTGAACTGATCTTGCGATGGCTGCATGTCATCGGTGCATGTGTGCTGCTGGGAACCGGGGCAGGGATCGCCTTTTTCATGCTGATGGCGCACCGGACAAACGACCCGCGCGTCATCGCCCATACGGCGGGTATCGTGGTACTGGCCGACCTTCTGTTCACCACGACCGCTGTCATCCTGCAAACAGTGACCGGAGCTCTGCTTGCCTGGCAGATCGGGTGGTCTTTGGGTGAAGGATGGATCGTGTTGTCTCTGGTGCTTTATGTTTTGACGGGCTTGTTCTGGTTGCCGGTGGTTTGGGTTCAAATCCGGTTGCGCGACCACGCGCGAACGGCGGCAGAGCGGGGAATGCAACTGCCACCGGAGTATTACCGCTTGTTTAGGTTCTGGTTTGCTTGCGGGGTTCCAGCATTTCTGGCGGTTTTGACCATCCTTTGGCTGATGATCGCCCGTCCGGCGATTTCGGTACTTTAGACTTTGTCACGGCTTTCCTGACTGTTGCTGACCGACAGCACGAGATAGCTTGGCCGAAATTACGGATCGGAGAGACTCGGTTGGAAACGCTGCTTGTTCTTATTGGCCTAGTTGTTCTGGCCATCCCGGTGATCTTGATTGCCCTTCTGGTCGGACATTCCCGATTGCGTCGCCGGGTCGAACAACTGGAAGCGCAGATCAATGCGTTGGTGTCGGGTGATGCACCGGCGTCGCTGCAACCGGAACAGGATGCACCTGCACCGCAACCTGTGGCAGAGGAACAGGTTCACAGCCCGGGGCCGTGGGCCGCGCCAAAGCGACAGGAAGACGAAAGCGCCGAAGATGTAGACACCGACGCCGCTACGCCTGCAATTGTATTTCGCCATGACAGGTTTGCTGCGCTGGGCGCGTGGCTGCGTGAGAACTGGTTTTACGCGGTCTCGGCCCTGTCGCTGGCATTGGCCGGTATTTTCCTCGTGCAATATGGCGTTGAGAACGGATTGTTACCTCCGACGGCCCGCGTTTTCGCCGCGCTTGGTTTCGGCTCGGCTTTGATTGTCGGGGGCGAGGTTCTGCGCCGCAGGTTCGGGGATGACGAAGCGGTGGCCACTGCCTATTTGCCATCGGTCTTTTCGGGGGCCGGCCTCGTCACCTTGTTTGGGGCAATCCTGTCTGCGCGGCAGCTCTATGGCTTGATCGGGGCCGAGACGGCATTGGCAGGGATGGTCGTTGTCGCGCTTGTTGGTCTTGTTCTGGGGTGGTTCCACGGCCCGCTGTTGGCTGCGGTTGGACTGATTGGAGCTTTTGCTGCACCCTTTCTGGTTGGAGGCGCATCTGACGATCCCTCGTGGCTCTATGCCTATTTTCTTTTGGTTGCTGTTTTGGGGCTGGGTATCGACACGGTGCGGCGTTGGGCGTGGATTTCGGTTCTGACGTTGGTCGGGGTTTATGCGGCAAACCTGCTTTTGATAAGTGGGGCTCCGAATACGGAACCGGGATATCTGGTCGCGACAACAGTGCTGGCACTGCTGGCGACGGCCATTCCGGTGCGGCGCGTTTGGCCCGATCATGCAGGGTGCATGATGTCTCAGGTGATCCGAACCCCCGGAACCCGCCCATGGCCCGAGTTTCCAACTCGGCTCGCCGCCGGAGCGATTGCGGCCAGTGCCGCGATCCTGTCCTGGCATTGGGCAGACTCAGCGGCTGAATTCTGGTTGGGTGTCTGCCTGCTGTCCGCCCTGCTTCTGGCGCTGCTATTGTGGGCCAAGGATGCGCCTGCGTTGCAGGATCTGACCGTGCTACCTGCGGCGGGCCTTGTGTTTTTTGTGGCCTCTCACGGGCTGGAATACGGCGCAGTTCTTCGCAGTTTCACCGACACCTATGCCGAGACGCCCGAGGCCGACTTTCCGATGGCAGCCACCGCGCTGGTTGCTTTGGGCGCGCTCATGTCGATTTTGATGGCATGGCGGTCATTCAGGGCAAACCAGTATCGTGCAATCTGGGCCGGGGGCGCTGTAATTCTTGCACCGGCGCTGGCCATCGCTTTGGAATTGGGCTGGCGTCCTGCCACGGTTATCGGTGCGTACGCCTGGGCCCTGCACGCGATTGTCCTGGCAATTCTGATGGTGGTTCTGGCCGGGCGTTTTGGTCGCGCCGATGGCGACGACCGGATGCGGGCTGCTCTGGCCACGTTGTCCGCGTTGTCTTGTCTGGTCTTTGCTTGCGTCATCGTGCTCAGCTCGGCCGCGCTGACGATTGCGCTGGTGGCCAGCATCGTCGCAGCAGCAGCCTTGGATCGCAGGTTCACCTTGCCGCAGATGAGTTGGTTTATCTGGGCCGGTGTCTTTACGGTCACGGTGCGCTTGGTGCTTGACCCGGGTCTGGACTGGGCCAATGCGGCCCCGGTGCCCGAAATGGCGATGGTCTATGGTGCGGCCACGTTGGGTTTCGTGGCTGGCTGGTGGCTGTTGCGTCCCTTGCAGCGGCCGGTTGCCGCACTGTTGCTGGAAAGCGCGGCATGGGCGACGGGCGGCATCCTGCTGTCCCTGTTGCTACTGCGGTGGCTTGAAGGTTTCGGTGAAGGCGGGGCCGACAACAGCCATTGGGGTCTTGGCCTGCTGGCGGTCATCTGGCTGCTGCTGGCCTTCGCTCAGGTTCAGAGGTTTGGGCTGGGTGGCAAACTGAATTATGCACGGTACGTGTTGGCGGCGTTCTTTGCCGGTCATGGCGTGTTCCGACTGACCCTGGCTTTGACCGACCAAAACCCGCTTCTGAACCCCAACGCCGACCCGGTGCTTGGCCCACCGATTCTGAACACCCTTGTCCTTGCCTATCTGGTGCCCGCACTGACCATTGGATTCTCGGCCTGGCGGATCAAGGACATGCCAAAGCAGATCAGGCTGGCTAGCTACGCCATTGCGGGTGCGTTGATTGCTGTGTGGTTTGGCCTGACTATCCGCCATGTCTGGCAGGGCGCAGCAGGCATGTTTGAAGGTAACGGCGTCACGCAGCCCGAGCTTTATACATATACCCTTGTTCTGCTGTTGGTTGGGGCGGTGCTGTTCTACCAATCTCTGGCACGCGGTTCGGATGTGATGCGCAAGGCGGGGTTGGTGGTGATCGGGCTGGCGGTGGCCAAGGTCTTTCTGATCGATATTGCCGGTCTGGGCGGGCTGATCCGCGTGTTCTCACTGCTGGCGCTGGGGCTTGGGCTGGCCGGTCTGGCATGGTTGAATCGCTGGGCCAAGCTGCGCCATTCGCCGCATGGGCCGGAACCTCTGGACCATTGAAGGCAGGCGTCTTATAAGCGCGGCCATGTATGACCGGACGGCCATCATTATTCGAATTATATCCCCGGCGCTCTGACCCTCTGAGACGCCGGGCAAAGGTGTTTGAGAATTCGCACCGACCGCTTCGATCCTAGTACGACCAGATCATCCAAAGGACGCTCAAAATGTGCGCCGACACGACCCAAACGCCTGACTATAAAGACACGCTGAACCTGCCCAAAACCGATTTTCCAATGCGCGCGGGCCTGCCTGCACGCGAACCCGCATGGCTGGAGCGGTGGGAGACCATCGGTGTCTATGACCGCCTGCGCGAGAAAACGGGGCGCAAACCCTTTACTCTGCACGACGGCCCCCCCTATGCGAACGGCCACCTGCATATCGGCCACGCACTGAACAAGACGATCAAGGACATGATCGTGCGTTCCCATCAGATGATGGGCTTTGACGCGCGTTACGTGCCCGGTTGGGACTGCCACGGTCTGCCGATCGAATGGAAGATCGAAGAACAGTACCGCAAGAAGGGCAAGAACAAGGATGAGGTGAACATCGTCGACTTCCGTCAGGAATGCCGCAAGTTCGCCGAAGGCTGGATCGACATCCAGCGGGAAGAGTTCAAACGTCTGGGCATCACCGGCAACTGGCCTGATCCCTACATCACCATGGACTTCCATGCCGAGGCCGTGATCGCCGACGAGTTCATGAAATTCCTGATGAACGGCACGCTCTATCAGGGTTCCAAGCCCGTGATGTGGTCGCCCATCGAAAAAACTGCGCTGGCCGAGGCCGAGGTCGAGTATCACGACAAGGAAAGCTTTACCATCTGGGTGAAGTTCAAGGTCGTGAACGCGGGTGATCTGGATGATGCGTTCGTCGTAATCTGGACCACCACTCCTTGGACAATGCCGTCGAACAAGGCGGTCGTGTATGGCAAAGACATCTCTTATGGTCTCTACGAAGTCACCGGCGCGCCTGAGGAATGCTGGTCTAATGTGGGTGACAGATTCCTGCTGGCTGACAATCTGGCCGCAGATGTGTTGGGTCGTGCCCGTCTGAACGACGATCAGTGGACCCGTGTACGCGGTGTCGCCACCGATGAACTTGAAGGTGTTCAACTGACCCACCCGCTGGCCGGTGCCGAAGGTGGCAATGGCGAATGGGACGATATCCGCGACTTCCGCGCGGCTGACTTCGTGACCGATACCGAAGGCACCGGTTTCGTCCACTGTGCGCCGTCACATGGTATGGAGGAATTCGAACTCTACCGCGATTTAGGCATGTTGGAGCAGGTCATCACCTATAACGTGATGGATGATGGTTCGTTCCGCACCGATCTGCCGTTCTTTGGTGGCAAATACATCCTGTCCCGCAAGGGTGGTGAGGGTGACGCGAACAAAGCTGTCATCGACAAGCTGGCCGAGGTTGGCGGGCTGCTGGCGCGCGGCAAGATCAAGCACAGCTATCCGCATTCGTGGCGCTCCAAGGCTCCGATCATCTACCGCAACACGCCGCAGTGGTTTGCATCCGTTGACCGCAAGCTGGATGACGGCATGGGTGAGATGGGCGACAGCATCCGCGAACGTGCCCTGCGCTCGATCGACGAACTGGTCAAATGGACGCCGCAGACGGGGCGCAACCGCCTCTATTCGATGATCGAAGCGCGTCCGGACTGGGTTCTGTCGCGCCAACGCGCCTGGGGCGTGCCGCTGACCTGTTTCACCAAGAAAGGTGCCTTGCCCACCGACGCGGATTACCTGCTGCGCAACGCAGACCTGAACGCGCGCATCAAGGCGGCGTTTGAGAAAGATGGCGCGGATATCTGGTACACCGACGGGTTCAAAGAGAAAATCCTCGACGGCATCGCCAACCCCGATGACTACGATCAGGTGTTTGACGTGCTGGATGTGTGGTTCGATTCTGGTTCCACTCACGCCTTTGTTTTGCGCGACCGCGAAGATGGGACCGAGGACGGCATCGCCGACGTCTACATGGAAGGCACCGACCAGCACCGTGGTTGGTTCCATTCGTCCATGCTGCAGGCTTGCGGTACCAAGGGCCGTGCGCCATATCGGAATGTCGTCACCCACGGCTTCACGCTGGATGCCAAGGGCAACAAGATGTCCAAATCGCTGGGTAACACCATCGTACCGGAAGAGGTCGTCAAGCAATACGGCGCCGATATCCTGCGTCTGTGGGTGGCACAGACCGACTATACCGCCGATCAGCGGATCGGGCCGGAGATCCTGAAAGGCACCGCCGACAGCTATCGCCGTCTGCGCAACACCATGCGGTTTATGCTGGGCTCGCTGGCGGATTTCACCGAGGCCGATCGCGTTGCACCCGAAGATATGCCGCGTCTGGAGCGCTGGGTGCTCAGCCGGCTGGCCGATCTGGATGAGCAGGTTCGCAAGGGCTATGCGTCCTTCGATTTCCAGGGCGTATTCAGCGCGGTCTTCACCTTTGCCACGGTTGACCTGTCGTCCTTCTACTTCGACGTCCGCAAGGATGCTCTTTATTGTGACGGCGACACGCCGCGCCGTCGTGCTGCGCGGACGGTGTTGGATATCCTGTTCCATCGTCTGACCACGTGGCTGGCGCCGGTTCTGGTTTTCACCATGGAAGAGGTCTGGCTGGAGCGCTTTCCGGGCGACGATAGCTCGGTCCACTTGGTCGACTTCCCGAAAACGCCTGCGGATTGGCGTTTCGCCGAACTGGAAGAGGCCGTTGCCAAAGTGCGCCGTGTACGCCGTGCTGTGACAGCTGCGCTTGAGATCCAGCGGCAGGACAAGGTGATCGGCTCCAGCCTCGAAGCGGCACCGATTGTGCATGTTGAGGACAGTGAAACCCTTGATCTACTGGCGACCTTTGACGTGGACGATCTGTGCATCACGTCAGGTCTGACCGTGACCGGCGACCCGGCCCCAGCCGAAGCATTCCGCGTACCCGAAATCGAAGGCATTGCAGTCGTGTTCGAGAAGGCCGAAGGCGAGAAATGTCAGCGCTGTTGGAAAATCCTTCCTGACGTGGGCCGCCACGCCCATGTCGGAGTTTGCCGACGCTGCGATGAGGCGCTAAGCTGATTGAAACCGCCCTCTCGATCCTTCGAGGGGGCGTTTTTCGTTTCACGTCTGCGCGGACTGCGGTGTCGGATTAAACAGGTCAAAGCCTATGGCTGAATCCTTCAGGACCTTCCAAACCTGATAATCCGTGAAATATCCGGTGTGACCACCGGGCTCGACCGGAATGTTGCGGTTTGCGGAAATCAGCCCGCCTTCAATCTCGGTCCCCACAAAGTCATCCTGCCTGAAGATGTTGAACCATGCGGCGTTCAGGTTTTTGGGAACGACTGTGAACATCTCGGGAAAATAGCGCTGATAGATATGGGTCACAGGACAGCCCATCGTAATCAGCGTCAGGGTGCGCCCATTAATAAGCTTTTGCACGCGTGGATCAGCCAGCATCTGCGTGGCAATCACCGTGCCCTGCGAATGTGAAATCACCGTGATGTGGTCCGCGGCAAAGATATCCACAACATAATGCAGCGCACGATAAAATCGTTCATCAATCGCCTTGCGATCCGGATAATTGCGCAGCCTCGTTTTCAGGTCCGCTGTCAATAAACACTTGTCGCGAATGGCATAGGTGACGATGTCCCGTGCCACACCCAGCCCTGCTGCGACGAAATCGGAAAAGCGGTACATCAATGCTGTTGCACCCAGGACGATCAGGCCAATCTCGCCCTGTTTGCTTGCCAGTTTGTTCAGAACCCGGCCAATCAGGTTGCAATTGTCCGTTCCGATCTGACACAGGGGATCGACGTGCTGGCTCAACGCGATTTCTCGGATAGTGACCATCGCCAGTACGATTGCACCGAACAAAAAAACCCATTGTGCAAAACGATTGAGGATGGCGCGGCTGATCAGCCCGTCGCGGATATGTAGGTTCGCCTTCAGCCTTCTGCGACCGGCAAACAGGCCAACACCGACAAACGCAAGCAGGACAATTGCCGCGAAGGCAACACTGAGTGTTTCGATGGAGTCACTGAGGAAATTGTCAAAAAGACCGGTCAGTTTTCCATCCGACAGCCCCGGAATCGTGTCGAGCATTTCCCGCAGCATTAGCCACAACCCGGAAATGAAGAACATCCAGAACACCAACATGCCTGCACATATGCTGGGGTACAGCCGCCTGTGCTCTTTCAGATTGTCTGCCTGAACCTTTTCATCAAGGCTGGTCGCAGAAAGCACGTACAAAATGATTGTCATGAAGATCAGAGAAGCCCAGAAAAACGCGAGCAGGTAGACCTGAAAAGCTACAAACTGCTCCAGCGCCGAAGGGCAAACCGGGCTGTCCTGCAAGGGTGTGCAGGCTCGGATTTCCAGACCAAGCGGACCAATGATCAGGCAGATCAGCAGCAAGAACCCCATCCCGAAAATGCCGCGCCAGAATACGCGTCTCAGATAAGTCGGGGCTGTAAAACTGCGCCTTAGTCCGTATGCGGCCCCTCCGGCGTAAAGCGTGAACAAGAGCCAGAACAGCAGGATCGTGCTTTGAAAGAAGATCCCGGGAACGCGATCAACCATCACGGCGAGCGCTCCGATCAGAAGATAGGCATTCAGAGTCGCGACTGCGCCGAAGAAAACCCAGGTAAAAAGGTGAACCAGCCGGGCGGCCAAAGTGTTCCTGCCGTTGGCTTGGTCCGCGGCCACATCCGCGCGGCTATGCGTTTGTTCGGCATTGTCCATGGCCAGATAACCCAGCGCGAGAACAACCCAGATCAGGTCCAATGCTGTCTTAATGGCTCCTTTCGGGGCAGGCGAGCGGTCGGCCCAGAAAACCTCGGCAAACATGGCCTCGTCCTGCGGTGCTGACGGTTTCGTCACCTTGCGCAGGTTGACCGGGAATAGTTTTGCGCTTCGGGGCGTGCCGTCGAAGGTTGTTTCGGCCAGTTCGATCATCCCGCGCTGAACCTCAATCGGGGGTTCGGGATTGCCATCCAGCCAGGTTGTCGCGGCCCCGACAACCTGATCGACGGTCTCACCGGGTATTTGTTCGCCAATTCCGTGAACCGTCAGGATCAAATGACGACCCATCTCATGCTCCAAATCTCTTTTTGACAATGCAGCCAAGCTAACATGATTGCGGCATTTCGCAAAATCCGCGCGTCGCGCAGACCCCCGTGGCTTCGCCACTTGAACTTGGAGGATTGATCTGAAACCGTCAGCCCATGGCGATGATTGCAGTTGATACTCAGTTCGGAAGACTTGGGATCGAGGAAACGGATGGTGCCCTCACGCGGCTGGTCTGGGACGGTCAGGACGACGGCGAGCCGACCGCTCTGCTGCGCGAGGCGGCGGCGCAGTTGGCGGCCTATGACGCTGGGCGGCTTGCCCGTTTCGATCTGCCCTACCGCATCCATGGATCGCAGTTTCAAAGACAGGTCTGTGATCTTATGTATGCCATTCCCCTTGGGGAAACGCGCACCTACGGGGATATCGCCAAGGCGCTGGGACAACCGGCGCAACCGGTCGGTCAGGCCTGTGGGGCAAACCCGATTCCCGTTATTATTCCCTGCCACCGGGTGCTGGCTGCCAATGGGCTGGGCGGGTTTTCCGGGTGCGGCGGGATCGAGACAAAGGTTGCACTGCTGCGGCATGAACGGGCGGCGGGTCTTTTGATCTGAGCCTCGAAATTCGGTTGCAATCCGGTTCTGGGAAGCACAACTTATATCCGTTGTTGAATTTGAAGGATCGCATTGAATGAGCACCGAAAAAGATCGCGCAGCCCAGAAGAAGGCCATTATCGACCGGTTGATGTCGCTTGAAGCAGAGGAGCTTGCAACGGCGCAGGCCCATTACGATGCATTTCTGAAGGATGCCCAACTGGATGACCGGGAAGGCCACGACAAGGATGACATAGCCGCATCGCGCGAAAATGCCGATCTGGCAGCTGCATTTGACGCGCCTGTTCATGCGCATCATGCTAAGATCGATGTGATCGAAAATACCGATTTTGGTCTGACAGATACAGTCAGGCCGGGATCGGTGATCAGGTTCAACAACCGCAGCTTTGTCGTCTGCGTTTCGACGACCCGGTTCGAGGTGGGTGGAGATACATATATGGGGATCTCGACACAAAGCCCGATCTACCTGGCCATGGCCGGTCTGAGAGCGGGTGACGTCTTTACCCATAACGGTACTGAATTTGAGGTTCAGGACGTTCTTTGAACCCGGTCCGGCAGCGTTCGTGTCAGGTACGGCGCTGCGGCAACACCTGCTGTGCTATGCCTGCAAATGTCAGGTACAGGCTGGCGAGGACCAGACCCCAGTGGGCCCAGCTTTCGGGATGAAAATCGACCCATGCGGCCCAGCCCGCAAAGAACGTCCACGCAAGGGCGACCGGCAAGGTCAGACTGCGCCAACGCTCGGTGCGCACGGGGTGAACGAATTTCAAAGGCAGAAACATCGCAAGCGACAACAGAGTGACCAGCAGCAGGATGATCCAGAAATTGGGCTCCAACGCGAAGATCACGACAACGAACATGTTCCAGCATCCGGGAAAGCCTGAAAAGGAATTGTCCTTGGTTTTCATGCGAGTGTCCGCGAAATACATCGCGCTGGCGAAGGTGATGACGATGATAGCGAACCAGCCGGTCCATCCATCCATCAATCCGGACTTGAACAACGCAAAGGCCGGGATGAACACATAGGTTAGATAATCGATGATCAGATCCAGCAAGACGCCGTCAAACTCGGGTGCGTTTTTCTTGACGTGATAGTGCCGCGCCAACGGGCCATCGATGCCATCAACAACGAAGGATACGACCAGCCAAAGGTACATGAGGCTCCATTTCTCTTCCACGGCGGCCAGCATGGCCAGCATTGCGAAGACGGCGCCCGTGGCAGTGAAGAGATGTACGGCAAGAGCTTTGAATCTGAGTGTCATGCTAGGGTCATGACCGATGCACGCCAGAGATGCAAACCAAAAGCCCGAGGTTTCTGTTCAATGTGTCAGTCACGCCTTTGGATGCGCACGGTTGTAGACTTCCATAAGCCGTGCAGTATCCACGGCGGTATAGGTCTGTGTGGTTGACAATGAGGCGTGCCCCAACAGTTCCTGAATGGCCCGCAGATCTCCTCCTGCGGACAACAGATGGGTGGCAAAGCTGTGTCTCATGGCATGAGGTGTGGCGGTTGAAGGTAGCCCCAGTTGCATCCGTGCCTTGGCCATGACGCCTTGAATCGCGCGCGGGTTCAGCGGGCCGCCACGAGCGCCCCGGAACAAGGCTGCGTCCTTCGCTTGCGGGTGGGGGCAAAGCTGAAGATATCGGTCAACCGCGTCTCGGGCAGCTGGAAGAACCGGAACGATCCGTTCCTTGTCGCCCTTCCCGACAATGCGCAACGTCTCGGGCAGGGGCGCGTCTGCACCGGTCAGAGACAAGGCCTCGGATATCCGCAGGCCGCATCCGTAAAGCAGGGTGACAACCGCAACATCACGGGCCGCAACCCAGTCGGACACAGATTGCAGCTCGACCGTGTCAATCATGGCGCGCGCGGCGTCTTCGGCCAGAGGGCGGGGCAGTTTCTTGGTGAATTTGGGCGCGCGGGTCGACAGAACGGCGGTGGGTTCAAATCCCTCTCGCTCGGCCAGCCAACGATAGAAGCTTTTGACGGCGGACAGTTTGCGCGCAAGGGATCGCGCGCTGATATCCCCGCTGCGCTGATCCGCCATCCAGGCGCGCATGTCCGCCACGGTGATCCGTTCCAGCGCCTTCAGCCCCTGCCGCTCTGCGTGATGCAGGGTCATGAAAGACAGAAACTCGGTGACATCGCCGCGATAGGCGGTTTGCGTGTTTTGCGACCGCCCCGCCAGCGCGCCCAGAGTGTCCAGCCAGTGCTGGAGCGCGTCGCGGCAAGCGGGTGAGATAAGGTTCACGACAGCCAGTGGCGCATCGAGCGTTCGAATACGCCGGAAAAGAAGGTGAGAAGATCGGTGCCGAGTTGCGGTGTAAAATGCCGCGGATCACGGGCCCCCATGACGATCATGCCCGGCAGGCGACCCGGACCGAGATCCAGCTTCAGGCAGGCTTCCGAGCGCAACTGATCCGCCAGCGCGCCGAAAACACGTCGGTTTGGCTGATGAGTTTCGCGCAAGGTCACGTCGCGGACAGGGCCGCCGCGACCGTTCGTCAGGTATTGGTTGATAAAGCCGGGCTCTGCGATCGTCAGAACGCCTCCAAGCCTGTCGACAGCAGGATCGTTCTGAACCACGGTGGTTTCCAGAACCAGCGTGATATGGTCAACCCGCAGGATATTCGCGACATCAGTGCCAAGGGCACGCAGGAAATCCTCGAATTCGACCGGTTCCAGCAGGCGCAAAATCGCGCGGTGAACCTGATTGGTGCCTGCAAGGTTTTCATAGGCCGCCGCGATGACCGAGCGGTGGGTATCTTCCAGCCGGTCCAATCGCGCCTCAAGCCGCTGCATGGCAATGCCGCGCAGATCGATCACATTATCACCCCGGGCGCGTTCGTTCGCGGCCACAAGGGCTTGCATCAGGTCCTTGTCGTCCAGAACGACGTCGGGCTCGGCCAGAATTGCCGCGCGGAGATTATCCTCGAGTTTGGGATTGCTGCTCATGTCCTGTCCGGTCTTTTTTTGTTGGGCGGCTTATAACATGCCGAACCGGATTTGCCTTGGGAAAAATGCACGCAAGAGTGGATTTCCCCGGATGCTGTGGCGGATAGGCTCCCGCCTGCCACGCCTGATCGCAGATCAGGCTTTGGGCCGTTGGGCCCGGCGCGGCGCCTGATGGCGCCGCGCGGTTGCAAACCAGATCAGAGGATTTTCTGACCGGTTTTGGCCCAGTCTGCCAGAAAGGTTTCCAGACCTTTGTCGGTCAGCGGGTGATCGGCCAGTTTCTTGATCACGGCTGGCGGCGCGGTGATGACATCGGCACCAATGCGGGCACTTTCGGTGACGTGGTTCACGGTGCGGATCGAAGCGGCCAGAATTTCGGTTTCGAACCCGTAATTGTCATAGACCTGACGGATGTCGGCGATCAGATCCATGCCATCCAGGTTGATATCGTCCAGACGGCCGATGAAGGGCGAAATGAAGGTCGCACCCGCTTTTGCAGCCAGAATCGCCTGATTGGTCGAAAAGCACAGGGTGACGTTGACCATCTGTCCTTCGTCGCTGAGCGTCTTGCAGGTTTTCAGACCGGCCCATGTCAGCGGAACCTTCACGGCGATATTAGGGGCAATCTTGGCCAGCTTGCGGCCCTCGGCGATCATGTCGTCAGCTTCGGTGGCGACAACTTCGGCGGAAACGGGACCGTCGACCAGATCGCAGATCTCTTTCGTCACTTCCAGAATGTCGCGGCCCGATTTCAGGATCAGCGAGGGGTTGGTGGTCACGCCGTCCACCATGCCCAGATCGTTCAGTTCAGCAATGGCGTCGATCTCGGCAGTGTCTACGAAGAATTTCATGAGGGCAGTCCTTTGATGGGTTGGCCTTGGTCGCGGATGGCTTTACCTCAAAGAGAGCCATGCTGGAACCCCCTGCAAAGGATATGCTGTGAGCGCTAACGGATTTTTCGACGAGGGAGAGCTGATTGCGGTGCTGACAACGCAACCGCTGGACCGGACGTTGGATTACAAAGCGCCGGAAGGAGGATGCTTTCTGGGTGCGTTTGTCGAGGTGCCGCTTGGTCCGCGCAAGGTGTTGGGCGTTGTCTGGGGGCCGGGGCAGGGTGGATTCGATCTGAACAAGGCGCGGTCGGTGATCCGTGTACTTGAAGTTGCGCCCATGCGCGAGGAAATGCGGGCATTCCTCGGCAAGGTTGCCGACTACACCCTGACGCCGATGCCCGCGATGTTGCGACTGGCGACCCGCGCGCCGGGGCTGGGTGACCCACCGTCCATGCGCAAGATCTATCGTTTGGGAACCACCTCGCCAGACCGGATGACCGACGCCAGAACCCGTGTGCTTGACGTGTTGCGCGACTATGGCGGGTTGGCATTTACGTTAAAGGAACTGGCAGAACAGGCCGGGGTAACTTCGTCCGTTGTCAAAGGCTTGGTCAAGCAAGGCGCGGTTCGTGAAGAAGATAGCCCGCGCGACCTGCCGTATCCGCATCTTGATCCCGATTTGCCGGGAAAGGACCTGACCGAAGATCAGGCAAGTGCGGTTGCGCAGCTTCGCGCCGGGCAACGGACGGGGAATTACGGCACAACGTTGCTGAAAGGCGTGACGGGTTCCGGCAAGACCGAAGTCTATCTGGAGGCTGTGGCCGAAGCGCTGCGCATGGGGCGGCAGGCACTTGTCCTTTTGCCGGAAATTGCGCTGACCGCAGAATTCCTGACACGGGTTGAGGCGCGGTTTGGCGCGCGCCCTGCCGAGTGGCATTCGGGCGCGACCATGACTGAACGCAGGCGCGTCTGGCGGATGGTCGGGCAGGGGGAAGCTCAACTGGTTGTTGGCGCGCGGTCAGCCCTGTTTCTGCCATTTCGCGATCTGGGGCTGGTCGTGGTGGATGAGGAACACGACACCTCGTACAAGCAGGAAGACGGGGTGCATTACAGCGCGCGTGACATGGCGGTCTTGCGGTCGGCCATCTGCGGCGCGCGGGTGATTCTGGCCAGCGCAACCCCATCGCTGGAAAGCTGGGCAAATGCTGAGACAGGTAAATATGATCGGATCGACCTGACTTCGCGTTTCGGGGCGGCAGTGTTGCCCGAGATGAAGCCCATCGACATGCGGGCCGAACAGATGCAGGCCGGAACGTGGATATCTCCGACTTTGCGGCAAGCGGTGCAGCAGCGGATCGAGAAAGGCGAACAGTCGCTGCTGTTCATAAACCGCCGTGGCTATGCGCCGGTTACCCTGTGCCGTGCGTGCGGTGAACAGATCGCCTGCGACCATTGCGACGCGCGCATGGTCGAGCATCGGTTTCTCAAGCGCCTGATGTGCCACCAATGTGGTGAGACCAAACCGATGCCCGAGATCTGTCCTTCCTGCGGGGTCGAGGGCAAGCTGGCTCCGGTGGGGCCGGGCATTGAGCGTTTGGCCGAAGAGGCCGAGGTGACTTTCCCCGAGGCCAAAATTGCCATGCTAAGTTCTGATCTGTTCGGCTCAGCCCGCGCACTAAAGGCCAAGATCGAAGAGATTGCGGCCGGGGATGCCGATATCGTTGTCGGAACGCAGCTGGTGGCCAAGGGGCACAACTTTCCCAAGCTGACATTGGTGGGGGTGATCGACGCGGATCTCAGTCTGCATGGCGCAGACCTGAGGGCCGCTGAACGAACATTTCAGCTGATGCGACAGGTTGCGGGGCGTGCTGGTCGGGCTGAAAAACCGGGGCAGGCGCTGTTACAGACTTTCCAGCCGGAACACCCGGTGATCCGGGCGATTCTGTCGGGTGACGAAGAGGGCTTTTGGAAGGCCGAGGCCGCCGGTCGGCAAGCGGCCGGTGTGCCGCCTTATGGACGTATGGCGGGGATCGTGTTGTCGGGCCCCGAGGTCGGACCGGTCTTTGACATTGGCAA
The DNA here is from genome assembly GCF_056534665.1 of Ruegeria sp. P8. Taxonomy (NCBI): domain Bacteria; kingdom Pseudomonadati; phylum Pseudomonadota; class Alphaproteobacteria; order Rhodobacterales; family Roseobacteraceae; genus Ruegeria; species Ruegeria sp. P8. The sequence goes on along the minus strand of NZ_JBQERC010000009.1, from coordinate 16,149 downwards.
CGCCATGGCGCGCAACGACAGCCCATTGCGCCAGATTGGCGCGCAGGTGTTTGGCCCCGCCCCAGCGCCGATTGCCCGTATTCGCGGACGTCACCGTGTCCGCCTGTTGGTCAAGGCACCCAAGGGCGCACCAATCCAGGATGCTATCGCCCGTTGGATTGCCCCGTTACGCCTGAAAGGCGATATCCGCCTGACCGTCGATATCGATCCACAAAGCTTTTACTGACGGTGACGTCTGCATTAACGCAGGGCCATTGTGCGCCGGTCGCTTCCCCCTCGCCAAAGTTGGGAAATGGGCGTAGAGGATTCTCATGCTGAAACCTATGCCCCTTGCCGAGGCGCAGAGCCTTCCGTTCTGGCGTCGTCCTGTCACGCTTCTGTTCGTGATGGCCTTGACCATGCCCATCGCGTTTAATGCGTGGAGCGCGCTGTTGAACAACTTCGTCATTGAGGCAGCGAATTTCGACGGGGCCGATATCGGCCTGCTACACACGGTGCGCGAGATTCCGGGCTTTCTGGCGGTCGGCGTGATTGCCGTCATCATTTTCATTCGCGAGCAGGTGCTGGCCATGATCTCGCTGATGATGCTTGGGGTCGCAACGGCTTTTACGGCCTGGTTCCCAAGCCTTGGCGGATTGCTGTTCGTGACCTTGTTCAGTTCAATCGGGTTTCATTACTATGAGACTGTAAACCAGTCGCTTCAGTTGCAATGGCTTCCCAAGGATCGCGCGCCGCAGATATTGGGATGGCTGGTCGCAATGGGCTCGGCTGCAACGATGGTGGTTTACGGGCTGATCGTTCTGACCTGGGAGCGGTTCGATCTGTCCTATAACTTTGTCTTCATGGCTGCTGGCGGTGCAACAGCTTTGCTAGCCCTGTTTTGCCTGTTCGCCTTCCCGCAATTCGATGCCCCCACACCGCAAACCAAGAAACTGATCCTGCGCCGTCGATACTGGCTATATTACGCGCTGCAATTCATGGCCGGTGCGCGGCGACAGATCTTTGTCGTCTTTGCTGGGTTCATGATGGTCGAGAAGTTCGGCTTTGAAGTGCATGAGCTGACCAGCCTGTATCTGATCAACCTGATGATCAACATGATGGTTGCTCCGTTGCTGGGTAAAGCGGTGGCCAAGTTTGGCGAACGGCGCACGTTGATCTTTGAATACACCGGTCTGGCGATCGTGTTCGCAGCCTATGGTGGCATCTACTGGTTTGGCTGGGGCGTGCTGTTGGCGGCGACGCTCTATGTCATCGACCATGTGCTGTTTGCGCTGGCGCTGGCGCTGAAAACCTATTTCCAGAAAATCGCCGATCCGGCGGATATTGCGCCAACTGCCGCAGTCGCGTTCACGATCAACCATATCGCCGCTGTATTCTTGCCCGCGTTGCTTGGTTTGCTCTGGGTCGTGTCGCCAGGTGCCGTGTTTGGCCTTGCGGCGGCGATGGCGGTCGTTTCTCTGCTGCTGTCCCTGCTGGTTCCGCGCCACCCCGAACCGGGCAATGAGACCGTCCTGAGCAAATACGCGCCAGCCCCGGCGGAATAGGCCGCAAAGCTTGACGTTGGCGGCGCACCGTCCTACGCGCAGTGCCAACTGACACAGGAGTTCCGGATGCCCACATTCACTGCGCTGACCACGCTAACAGGTAAGAAAGCCGCCGAAGGTCTGGGCGAAGCGATGGAGCGGCTGGAGCCCGAACCAACCGGCGTCGGTGTGTTCGAGGTCGAAGACGGTTCGGGCCTGTGGGAAGTGGGCGGGTACTTTACCGAAGCCCCTGACGAGACCGCATTGGCCGTTCTGGCAGTTGCTTTTGAAGCCAAACCTTTTGTTGTGTCGGAAGTGCCTGAAACCGATTGGGTGGCCCATGTGCGGCGAGAGCTTGCCCCGGTTGAGGCGGGCCGCTTTTTTGTCTATGGCAGCCACGATGCCGACAAGCTGCCCGACGGTCGCATTCCACTGCTGATCGAGGCGGCAATGGCCTTTGGTACCGGACATCACGGTACCACGCTGGGATGTTTGAAAGCTCTGGACCGGTTGTTGGATGAAGGGTTCAGTGCCTCGAAAGTAGCGGATATCGGTTGCGGCACGGCCGTTTTGGCCATGGCGGCAGCCCGGGTATGGGATGGCGATTTCATTGCCAGCGATATCGACGAGGTGGCCGTTGAAGTGGCCGAAGCCAACCTGAAGGCAAACGGTATGTCCGGCGCGGTTCAGTGTGTTGAAGCTGCAGGTTTCGATCATCCCGACCTCAAGGTGCACGCACCCTACGATCTGATTTTTGCCAATATCCTCAAAGGGCCTTTGGTAGCTTTATCACCCGAAATGGCAGCGAATCTCCGCCCAGGTGGGCACGCGATCCTGTCGGGAATCCTTAACGAACAGGCCGATGACGTGGTTTCCGTTTATTCACAAAACGGGTTCAATCAGACCTATAGGGCCGAGATTGGTGAGTGGACGACCCTAATTTTAACCAAACAGGGCGTGAATTAGGCCATTTGCAGGAGTTTTATAGGTTTTTGCCACGTTTTTGTCGCAATCTCTTTTTACCGTTTTCTGAATGAAGTCGAGGGGGGCGGTTTTTGGAGGCTGCCATGACGGGTAAACAACTGGAGTTCAATCAGCGCGTAAGTCGCCTGAACAAGAAACACCAAAAGATGAGCCGTGGCTATCGCGCGACGATGCGCAAGGATGGCCTGGTGGTGATGAGGCCGCAGCGGGTGAGCTCGGCGGTGCCGGCAAAGGTGCTGCTGCTTACGCTTGTGGGTTTCTTCGCCTTCAAAGCATTTCTTTTGTCCCACCTTGGCCCGACCGGCTATCAATATCGGATCGACAGCCTGAACGAAGGTACGCCAGTCGAAAAAGCCGGTGCCTGGGTGATGCAAATCGACCCTGTGTCGCAAGCCCTCGCCGCTCAGCTGAACAAAGTTTTCTACTAATCCGCTCCCTCGGATTAAAAAAACACCGCGTACCCTTATGGTGCGCGGTGTTTTTGTGTGCCCCTCAAGGGAGGAGGAAGGGGCAAATAAGTATAGTGGCCGGTTCTTAGCGGCGACCTTCGGCGATGGAGTCTATGTCACCACGGCACAGGCCGATATCGTCCAGTTCGCGGTCGGTCAGACCGGTCAGCGCGTTGCGGGTTACGCGGGCGTCATTCCATTCAACTGCGGCGTTAACGGCCGATACGAAAAATGCGCCGATACGGCCAACAAGGCCGAACGAGCCAGTGGTAGCGACGCGGGTTGTGTCCAGTGCAGCCATATCCTGTTTCCTTCTGGTTAGTGTTCATATTGCATTTCTGCGATCTGCGGGGCATCTAGTGCTGTCATTTCGTTCGCACAAGTTCAGTTTTTGCATGTGTCCTATGCGTTTTCTGCAAGGCTTCACGAAGCTGTAATCCCCTTTAACAATTGGTAAAAAAACCTTTGGGAAAGTGTCGAATTCAGACTTCACTGGGTCGCAAAACGCGCTCGAAGTCGCGCCTGTGACACGCGTGTCGTTTTCAGCCCTGGGGTCAATTCGCTTGGAAAATGTTCACGCTTCGTGCTAGGCGTTGAAAAAAGATCACACAACCCGAGCAGGCCGAGGCAAAATATGCGAATTCTGGGCATCGATCCGGGGCTTAGAACCCTGGGATGGGGCGTCATCGAATCAAATGGCAGCCGCCTGAGCCATGTGGCCAACGGGTTGTGCAAATCGGATGGGGACGATCTGGGCGAGCGGCTGCTGTCGCTGCACAATCAGATTGTCGAAGTGATTGCGGATCACAGACCCGACCAGGCTGCTATCGAACAGACATTCGTGAACAAGGATGGGGCCGGAACCCTCAAATTGGGGCAGGCGCGTGGTGTGGCGTTGCTGACGCTGGCACAGGCCGGTTTGCCGGTGGGGGAGTATGCACCCAACCGGGTGAAAAAGACCGTGGTGGGCGTGGGTCATGCCGAGAAAGAGCAGGTTTTGCATATGGTCAAACTGCAATTGCCGGGCTGTTTGCCGAAAGGGGCCGACGCGGCGGATGCACTGGCGATTGCGATCTGCCATGCCTATTACGGGAAAACGCAACAGGCGCGTGTGAAAGAGGTGCGGGCATGATCGGCAAACTGACAGGGCGGCTGGATTACCGCGCGGTGGATCATGTGCTGATCGATGTTCGGGGCGTCGGCTATCTTGTCTATTGTTCCGACCGAACCTTGGCGGCATTGCCGGGGGCGGGCGAGGCGGTCTCGATCTACACTGACATGGTCGTCCGCGAAGACCTTATGCAGCTTTACGGGTTTCTGTCGCTTGTCGAGAAAGAGTGGCATCGCCTGCTGTGCTCGGTTCAGGGGGTCGGCGCGAAGGTGTCGCTGGCGATCCTGAGTGCATTGGGGCCCGACGGTGTCAGCCGCGCAATTGCCTTGGGGGACTGGGGTGCTGTCAAGGCGGCCAAGGGCGTCGGGCCAAAAACCGCCCAGCGGATCGTGTTGGACCTCAAGGACAAGGCACCCGGAGTGATGGCCATGGGCGGCACGATTGCTCAGGCGATGGACGGGCCGGAACTTGAGGTTGTTGAGCCGAATGATTCTACACCCGCGCCGAGACGTGTTCCGAAACCGCCATCGGGCGCCGCGGCCGCGTCTGCCGGGGCGTTGTCGGCGCTGGCCAACCTTGGATATGGGCCATCCGAGGCGGCAGGTGCCGTGGCTGAAGCGGCTGCAAGCCAGCCGGATGCGGACGAGGCTGATCTGATCCGCGCGGCCCTCAGGCTACTGGCTCCGAAAGGGTAAGTGAATGGTTGACGCTGATCCCACCCTGCGCCCGGAGCCCCTGCCGGAAGACAATGACCGCGCTTTGCGTCCTCAGGGGCTGGATGAATTCATTGGTCAGGCTGAGGCGCGTGCCAACTTGCGCATCTTTATTCAATCCGCCCGGCAACGCGGCGAGGCGATGGACCACACCTTGTTTCACGGACCTCCGGGGTTGGGTAAGACGACCCTCGCACAGATCATGGCGCGTGAACTGGGGGTGAACTTTCGCATGACCTCTGGCCCGGTTCTGGCCAAGGCGGGGGATCTGGCGGCGATCCTGACCAATCTTGAATCGCGGGACGTGTTGTTCATAGACGAGATTCACAGGCTCAACCCGGCGGTGGAAGAAGTGCTGTACCCGGCGATGGAAGATTTCGAGCTGGATCTTGTTATCGGCGAAGGCCCTGCTGCGCGCACTGTACGGATCGAGTTGCAGCCATTCACACTTGTGGGGGCCACCACGCGGATGGGTCTGCTGACAACGCCCTTGCGTGACCGGTTTGGTATCCCGACCCGGCTTCAGTTCTACACGGTCGATGAATTGCACGAAATCGTCACCCGGAACGCGCGGAAACTGGGCGCGCCCGCGGATAACGATGGTGCGCGCGAAATCGCACGCCGGTCGCGCGGAACGCCGCGTATCGCCGGGCGATTGCTGAGACGCGTTGTGGATTTCGCCATTGTCGAAGGGGACGGGCGGATCACACGGGACCTGGCCGATGGTGCCTTGACCCGTCTGGGCGTCGATAATTTGGGCCTTGATGGTGCGGACCGGCGTTATCTGAAGCTGATTGCCGAAAACTATGCAGGTGGCCCGGTGGGGATTGAAACCCTGTCTGCCGCGCTGTCCGAAAGCCGCGACTCGCTTGAGGAAGTGATTGAGCCCTATTTGCTGCAACAGGGGCTGATCCAACGTACTCCGCGTGGGCGGATGTTGGCGCAGAAGGCGTGGACGCATCTTGGGATGGCCGCGCCCAAGCGGCAAAGCGATCTGTTCGGTTGAAGCCAGCGCGCTTAGATTTTAAGCCTTTCGGCGAGAGTATTTTTGAAAAGATGAAGGGCTGGCGGTGACACCGGAAGAAATTGAAGCGCTGTTCACACGCGAAAGCGGCGAGTTTCTGTTTGCGCGTTGGGGGCGGCCAATTGTTCCGATCGTTTTCGGCGTCGAAGACGAGACGCTGGCCACCGTAAAGGGGGCTTTTGAGGCGGTTGTCGCGCTGGCTGGTCACCAAATGGCCGAGACGGACCCTGAGCTTGGCGCGAACTGCATGGTTTTCTTTTTCCGGGACTGGCAGGAACTGCTGGAGGTACCGGACCTTGATCGATTGATCCCGGATCTGGAACCTTTGGTCGCGCGTCTGGTCGCGGCAGATGCAAACCAGTACCGCGTTTTCCGATTCGAAGAAGATGGCGCGATCCGTGCGGCGTTTGTGTTTCTGCGCATGGACAAGGAATTGTGCAAGGTTCCGGCGGAAACCCTTGCGCTCAATCAGGTCGTGCAGACCATCTTGCTCTGGTCGGACACTGCATTTCGCAATCAATCGCCACTGGCAATCGCAGGTAAGGCCACGATCCTGCGTCCCGACATCGCGGCCTTGATCCGGGCGGCCTATGATCCGGTTTTGCCACGGGCGGCACAGGATGCCTCGCACGCGTTAAGGCTGTTTGCCCGACTGGAGGCGTTGCAATGAAACACACCTACCCCATCCGCGTGTATTATGAAGACACCGACATGGGTGGGGTTGTCTATCACGCGAACTACCTGCGCTATATCGAACGCGCGCGCTCGGACTGGGTGCGTAATCTGGGCAATGACCAAAACGCCATGCGGGACGAGGGCATTGTTTGGGTTGTGCGGCGGGTCGAGGCCGAGTATCTGGCACCTGCGAGGTTCGATGATGAATTGATCGTTGAAACCGAGGTCACCGAAATCTCGGGCGTGCGTCTGACTATGGCGCAGCTTGTTCGTCGCGGTGACACCGAAATATTTCGTGCATCTGTCACGGCCGTTTGCATCAATAAAGCGGGCAAACCGATCCGATTGCCGGCAGAGATTCGCGCATTGATGTAACAATTTGCGGACCATGGGTGGTTCTGTTGGCTTTTCATGACCAACTGAGATAGCGTTTGGCAAAACAAGGCCAAACGAACGGCCATCAGGCAAAACAAAGAGCAGGTTCATGGAAGCTGAAACGCTGGCGCTGGCGCAGGAGATCGACTTCTCCATGTGGGGGCTGTTTGCCCGCGCGACCTTTATCGTCAAACTGGTGATGCTGGTACTTACCGGCGCATCCATCTGGTCCTGGGGGATCATCATTCAGAAGCTGATCAACTATCGCGCGGCCCGACGCGAGGCGCAGGTTTTTGATGAAAGCTTCTGGTCGGGCAACCCGTTGGATGAGTTGTTCGAGCAGATCGGAACGCAGCCGGATGGCAGCTCGGAAAAGATCTTTGCGTCAGGCATGATCGAGTGGCGCAGGTCGCATCGCAATGATGGCGGGCTGATTGCCGGGGCAACCGCGCGGATCGACCGGTCGATGGATGTCGCCATCGCGAAAGAGGCGGAAACCCTGCAAAAAGGTCTTCCCATTCTGGCAACTGTCGGCTCCACGGCTCCGTTTATCGGGCTGTTTGGCACCGTTTGGGGCATCATGAATGCATTCATCGAGATTGCCGAACAGCAAAACACCAACCTTGCCGTTGTGGCCCCCGGTATTGCCGAGGCGTTGATGGCGACAGGGTTGGGCCTTTTGGCGGCGATCCCGGCGGTGATTTTCTATAACAAACTCAGCGCCGATAGTGACCGGATCGTTGGCGGCTATGAAGCCTTTGCGGATGAATTCGCAACCATTCTGTCGCGCCAGTTGGACAGCTGACGATGGGCGCTGCGATCCAGCAATCTTCGAACGGCAATGGGCGCAGGCGTGGTCGGCGTCGCGGTCGCGCGCAGCCGATGGCCGAGATCAATGTGACACCTTTCGTGGATGTCATGCTGGTGTTGCTGATCATCTTCATGGTGGCCGCGCCATTGCTGACGGTCGGTGTTCCGGTCGATCTGCCCAAGACCGCAGCCAGTGCGCTGCCCGGCGACAACGAAGAGCCTTTGACCGTGACCCTGACCGCAGACGGCCGCGTGCAGATCCAGACCACCGACGTGTTGCGCGAAGAGTTGATTGGCAAGCTGCGTGCCATTGCGGCAGAGCGGAGCAGCGACCGGGTTTTCCTGCGGGCCGATGGCGCAATCCCTTATGCACAGGTGATGCAGGTCATGGGTGCGCTGAACGCGGGCGGGTTTTCCAACGTTGGCCTTGTGACCGATACCGGCGGGCCGACGCTGGATGAAGGTGGAGAGTGAGGTCGCACGGTGGATACCGGCACCAAGATTTCAGCGATTGCGCATGTCAGCCTGATCGGATGGGCGATGTTCGGCGGCACCTTCCGGTCCGAACCGTTGCCGATGGCTGTGCAGGATGTCTCTGTGATCACGGCTGAACAATTCGCGGCCATGACGGCCCAGCGGGATGCGCCGGAACTCCCCGAAGTGCCGACCGCGTTGCAGCAGCCGCCCGAGCCGGAGGCTGTGACCAAGCCGCCGGAACCCGAGAGTGACGAACAGCCCCGCCCTGAACCTGTTGCACCGGCTGAACCGGAACCAGAGCCAGAGCCCATCATCGTGGAAGCGCCGCCTGAACCCGAGGTGCCTGACGAGCCGCCGGTTCTGACGGAACCTCAGATCGAGCCTGTTGCACAGCCTGCGCCGCCCGGCCCCGAGGTACAGCCGCGCCCATCAGATCGCGTCGCGCCCGAGGCAATAGCTCCGCCACCGCCCGAGGCAAAGCCTGATGATTTTGAGACGCCTCCGGTATCCCTGGATGAAGGCGCAGCGGTTCAGCAGGAACAGCAGGATCAGACCGCGCCGCAAGAGGCAGCCCCTGAGATTGTGACCGAGGCCGAGGAAACCAAGGACCAGTCGCCCCTGACATCTCCGCGACCGCGCGTGCGCCCAAACCGGCCAAGCCCGCCGCCGGAACCCGCTGTGGCCAAAACGCCTGAGGCGACCCCGGAACCTGAGAAACAAACCGATGAAACGGCAATCAACGACGCCCTGGCCGAAGCCTTGGGCAGCGGGTCCGAACCTTCTGGCCCACCGCTGACCAGCGGAGAGAAAGACGCGATGCGACTGGCTGTCTCTGGATGTTGGAATGTGGGTTCCTTGTCCACGGATGCGCTGAACACTGTGGTTGTTGTTGCGTTTTCACTGAACCGTGATGGTACGGTCGTCGGTGGCAGTGTTCGGATGCTGGACAGCTCTGGCGGCTCGGCGGGAGCCGTTAAACAGGCCTACGAGGCTGCGCGACGTGCAATTTTGCGCTGCGGGGCCAAAGGATATGATTTGCCTGCTGACAAATACGAACATTGGCAGGATGTTGAGATTACATTTAACCCCGAGAGGATGCGGATCAAATGATGAAGCTTCTGACCAGCCTCTTTGTCGGCCTGACACTGATGTCTGCGCCGGTTTATGCACAGAACGGGCCTTTGCGCCTGGAACTGGATGAGGGGATTATCGAACCCTTGCCCTTTGCCGTTCCGAATTTTGTGCCGGACAGTCCGGCCGCAGCTCAGTTCGCGCAGGATATCTCGCGCGTGGTGGCGGCTGACCTGACCGGGACCGGGTTGTTCCGCGAAATCTCCTCGGATGCGTTCATCAGCCGGGTCAGCAGCTTCGAAGCTCCGGTTCAGTTTGCGGATTGGAAGGCGATCAACGCTGACGCGCTGGTCACCGGCGCTGTCAATGTGTCCGGTCAGAAACTGACGGTCCGGTTCCGGGTGTGGGATGTGTTTTCGGGCCAGGAACTGGGCAATGGCCTTCAACTGGCAGGTACCACAGACGGGTGGCGGCGCATGGCGCACAAGGTGGCCGATCAGGTCTATAGCCGGATCACAGGTGAAGGCGGTTATTTTGACAGCCGCGTTGCCTTTGTTTCGGAAAGCGGGCCGAAGGACCAGCGCCTGAAGCGTTTGGCGATCATGGATTACGATGGCGCGAATGTGCAGTACATGACCGACAGCGCCGCAATCGTTCTGGCGCCCCGGTTCTCACCCACCGGTGACCGGCTGCTTTATACCAGTTATGAAAGCGGCAGCCCGCGCATATACGTGACTGAAATCGGGCGCCCGAAACCGCGGGAACTGAAGACGCAGGACGGGACGATGAGCTTTTCGCCTCGGTTCTCGCCGGATGGCCGGTCGATTGTCTATTCGCTGATTCAGGGCGGCAATACCGATCTGTGGAAGATGGATATCGTTTCGGGTCAAAGCACGCGCCTGACCAACACGCCCGCAATTGAAACTGCCCCCAGCTATTCACCCGATGGCAGCCGGATCGTCTTTGAAAGCGACCGCTCCGGCACGCCGCAATTGTACGTGATGGCAGCAAACGGGGGCGAGGCCACGCGGATTAGCTTTGGCGCAGGCCGCTATGGTACCCCGGTCTGGTCACCGCGCGGCGACCTGATCGCCTTTACCAAGCAGAACCAGGGCCGGTTCCATATCGGCGTGATGCGCATCGACGGGGCAGAAGAACGTTTGCTGACAGCCTCTTTCCTGGATGAAGGCCCCACCTGGTCGCCCAATGGCCGGGTCATCATGTTCACCCGCGAAACGCAGGGGGCCAGTGGTAGGGCATCGCTTTACTCGGTGGATATCTCGGGCAGGAACCTGCGCCCGGTACGTACACCGGACGGCGGCAGCGATCCGTCCTGGGGCCCATTGCAGAATTGATCGCAGCAAAGTTCACAACAAATCGTCCCTGTGGTAGACAGGCGGCAATAAACATAACACGAGGCACCTGAAATGAACGTATTGAGCAAAGTTCTGGCGCTGGGCGCGCTGAGTGTGATCGCCGCCTGCACAAACAATGACCCCTCAGCCTTGGGTGGCGGTGGTGGTAGCGGAGGCATTGGATCCATTGTCCCCGGATCACCGAGTGATCCGCGCTCGCCCGCGTATTTCCAGCAAACAGTTGGGGACCGTGTCCTGTTTGCCGTTGACCAGTCAACCCTGTCGCCCGAGGCGCAAACAGTGCTGCAAGGGCAGGCGGACTGGCTGCTGGCCAATCCGGATTTTGTCGCAACGATCGAAGGCCACGCGGATGAGCAGGGCACGCGGGAATACAACCTTGCGCTGGGCGCACGCCGGGCGAACGCTGCGCGTGAGTACCTGATTTCGCGCGGCGTTGCGGGCAGCCGCCTGAACACCGTGAGCTATGGCAAGGAACGCCCGATCGAGATTTGCAGCACCGAGGAATGTTATTCCAAGAACCGCCGTGCGGTAACGGTTCTGACCGGGTCAACTCTGGGGTAAGATGATGCGCATTGCAGGATGGGTTTTGGCGGCGGTTGTGGCGACGGCTGGTGTAGCACAGGCACAGGATCAACAGACCCTTGCGGACATCCGTCAGGAACTGACGGTGCTACATGTGGAAATTCAGCGTTTGAAACGCGAGTTTTCCACTACGGGTTCACCCGCACCAAACCTGTCCGGCAGTTCGGTCCTTGAACGGGTGGATGCCATCGAGGCCGAATTGCAGCGCCTGACCCGCCAGACCGAGCAATTGAACCAGCGGGTGCAGAACATTGTCACCGACGGCACCAACCGTATCGGTGACCTTGAGTTCCGGCTGGTTGAACTGGAAGGCGGTGATTTGTCGACGTTGGGTGAGACCTCGACATTGGGTGGTGACACGGCCACTGTCATAACCGGACCAACAAGTATCGAAACGCCAGCGGCGACCGATAATGGTGAACTTGCCATAGGTGAGCGTGCTGATTTTGATGCTGCCTCGCAAGCGTTGGCCGATGGCGATTTCCAGACTGCTGCCACGTTGTTTGCGCAGTTTGAAACAAGCTATCCCGGCAGTCCGCTGGCGCCCGAAGCCAACCTGAAACGCGGTCATGCCCTAGAAGGGATTGGCGACACACGCGAAGCGGCCCGGGCATTTCTGGCCAGCTTCACGGGTGATTCCGAGGGCGCATTTGCACCCGAGGCGCTGTACGAACTGGGCGCGGCGCTTGGCCGTTTGGGACAGACCGATCAGGCCTGCATCACGCTTAATGAGGTCGGAGTACGCTTTCCTTCTGCGCCAGAGTTTTCGAGCGCCACGCAGGAGATGACCGCGTTGGGATGTACTTGAACCATCGCTCCGGCAAACTACTTGCAGACCTGCGCGCCCGGCTACCCGAAACACTTCCGCGCAAGTTGGGGATTGCAGTTTCGGGAGGCGGGGATTCCGTCGCCTTGATGCATCTTTTGCATCAGGTGGCGCAAGATGAGGCCATCACCCTTTTCGTTGCCACGGTCGACCACGGTTTGCGACCCGAATCCGCGTGCGAGGCCGAAACCGTATCCCGGCAGGCGGCTGCGCTGGGGATGTCTCATGATACGCTGCGTTGGTCGGGATGGGACGGTACCGGCAACTTGCAGGACCGGGCACGTCAGGCGCGATATGATTTGTTATCCGAATGGGCGAAGGGCCGCGGAATCGACGCCATTGCGCTGGGCCACACCGCAGATGATCAGGCGGAAACACTGCTGATGCGGTTGGGCCGATCATCCGGGGTCACGGGCCTGTCCGGCATGTCGGCTATTCGGAAACGGCGGGGTCTGACGTTGCTGCGTCCGATGCTGGGGATCACCCGTGAACAGCTGCGCACCTATCTGACTGAGGCTGGCGTAGCATGGGTGGACGATCCTTCGAATCAGGATGCCCGTTTCGATCGGATCAAGGCGCGCGAAGCTTTGGGTGGGCTGGAACCTTTGGGAATTGATGCGCTTTCATTGTCCCGCGTGGTGGACAATCTGGCGCAGGCACACACGGCACTTGGCCTCTGTGCGCAAGAATCCGCAGGGTCCGTGGCGCAGGTGGATCAAAGTGACGTGAGGGTGAACAGGGCCGGATTTGCCGTGTTGCCCCTTGAGATTCGGCGTCGTGTCCTGCTGGGAATCCTCTCGTGGATTGCCGGGTCGGGTTATCCTCCACGTCAGGCGGCAGTGGATCAGGCAATGGATGCAGTTGCGAATGGGCAATCGGGGTCAGTGGGCGGTTGTCTGATTGTTCCACAAGGCGGGAGTGTTTGGATTTGCAGGGAATTTAATGCCGTGAAATCTCAGATCGCGGCGCCCAGTGCTGTGTGGGATGGCAAATGGCGGCTCAGCGGACCGGCAATAATGGGCGCAGAAATCCGCGCTTTGGGCGGTGAGGGGTTGCAACAGGTGCCCGAGTGGCGTGCAACCGGGCGTCCCAGGATAGCGTTGACGGCGACGCCTGCGGTTTGGATTGCGGACAGGGTGCTGGCCGCCCCGCTTGCGGGTCTCGCGAATGGCTGGCATGCCAGGCTTGCGTCAGATTGGCCCGAGTTCCACGCATCTTTTTTATCGCATTGAACATACGACAATCCTCTCTATTTTAAGAGGTAACTTGGCAGCGTCTCACCTGCCGGAACTTTTAGGAGAATTTCCTTGGGCAACGCTCGCAATATCGCGTTTTGGGTCGTTTTGTTCCTGCTCATCCTTGCACTGTTCAATCTGTTCAGTGGACCGGGCGGAACGCTTCAGAGCAACGAGAAAACCTATTCCGACTTTGTCGGTGCCGTCCAGAGCGGTGAAGTCAAGAATGTGACCCTGGATGGTGAGCAGATTCGCTATACCCTGCAAAGCGGTGCCAGCTATGTCACGATCAAACCCGGCGACGCCGAAGTGACCAAGCTTCTGATCGAGGAAAACATACCAGTCCAGGCCGTGAAACAACAGCAATCAGGGTTTCAATCGTTCCTGATCACGCTGCTGCCTTTCCTGCTGCTGATCGGTGTCTGGGTCTATTTCATGAACCGGATGCAGGGCGGCGGCAAAGGTGGCGCGATGGGCTTTGGCAAATCCAAGGCCAAGATGCTGACTGAAAAGCATGGCCGCGTGACCTTTGATGATGTTGCCGGTATCGACGAAGCCAAGGAAGAGCTGGAAGAGATTGTCGAATTCCTGCGCAACCCGCAGAAGTTCAGCCGCCTTGGCGGCAAGATCCCCAAGGGTGCGCTGCTGGTTGGCCCTCCGGGTACCGGTAAGACGCTTCTGGCCCGGGCCATTGCGGGTGAAGCGGGCGTGCCGTTCTTCACCATCTCGGGTTCGGATTTTGTCGAAATGTTCGTTGGTGTGGGTGCGTCCCGCGTGCGCGACATGTTCGAGCAGGCGAAAAAGAACGCACCCTGTATCGTGTTTATCGACGAGATTGACGCTGTAGGCCGCCATCGCGGCGCCGGGTATGGCGGCGGCAATGACGAGCGGGAACAAACGCTCAACCAGTTGCTGGTCGAAATGGACGGGTTTGAGGCCAACGAAGGTGTGATCATTCTGGCAGCCACCAACCGCAAGGACGTTCTGGACCCTGCGCTGCTGCGACCGGGCCGGTTCGACCGTCAGGTCACAGTCGGCAACCCGGACATCAAGGGCCGCGAGAAAATTCTGGGCGTTCACGCACGCAAGACACCGCTGGGTCCCGATGTTGATCTGCGCATCATCGCGCGCGGTACGCCGGGCTTCTCGGGTGCGGATCTGGCCAACCTCGTGAACGAGGCCGCGTTGATGGCGGCGCGCGTGGGCCGTCGCTTTGTCACCATGGAAGATTTTGAAAACGCCAAGGACAAGGTGATGATGGGGGCCGAGCGCCGCTCGATGGTGCTGACTCAGGATCAGAAGGAAAAAACAGCCTATCACGAAGCGGGTCATGCTGTTGTTGGTCTGTCTCTGCCCATGTGCGATCCAGTCTACAAGGCGACCATCATACCGCGCGGCGGCGCGCTGGGTATGGTCGTTTCGCTGCCGGAAATGGATCGCCTGAACTATCACCGGGATGAGTGCGAACAAAAGCTGGCGATGACCATGGCAGGTAAGGCGGCCGAGGTCATCAAGTATGGCGAAGATCACGTGTCGAACGGGCCTGCCGGGGACATCATGCAGGCCAGCCAATTGGCACGTGCCATGGTGATGCGCTGGGGAATGTCGGACAAGGTCGGCAATATCGACTATGCCGAGGCGCATGAGGGATACCAGGGCAATACTGCCGGGTTCTCGGTATCGGCTCATACCAAGGAACTGATTGAAGAAGAGGTAAAGCGCCTGATCCAGCAAGGCTATGAACAGGCGCATAAGATTCTGACCGATCAGAACGAGGAATGGGAACGTCTGGCCCAAGGTTTGCTGGAATACGAAACACTGACCGGTGACGAAATCAAACGCGTCATGAACGGGGAATCGCCCGGCGACAGTGATGACCGGAACGACAAGTCAGACGAGGGCAGTGCGCCCAGCGTGACAGCCATCCCCAAGACCAAGGCGAAGAAATCACCGCCTGAGGGTGGGATGGAACCTGAACCGACAGCATAACCAGCAAGAACCCGGGCTCTGCCCCGGGTTTTTTTATCTTTCCATCAGAGCGTTACTGGGCATTATGCGCTGGCAGGCACCAATGGGAAGGGAAGCACGTATGCCGTTTTTGCGGAAAACCGAATTTGCAGCCGAAGTTCTTTGGCTGGGCCTTGTTCCTGCCGGCGGATCGCTTCGTGCCAAGCCCGTTGAGTTGCTGGATCTTGGGTTTGAGGGCGTGAAAGGCGAACGGCACGAAGGTCTGAACCGTGCGTCCTGTGTTCGGGTCTCGAATCTCTATCCCAAGGGCACTGAAATCCGCAATGTTCGTCAACTGTCGGTGCTGTCCTTGGAAGAGTTGCAGCAGATCGCGCAGAACATGGGGCTGGACCAGCTTGACCCGTCTTATCTGGGCGCATCCATAGTGCTGAAAGGTATACCGGATTTCTCGCACATTCCGCCGTCCTCGCGTCTTCAGGCGGTCAACGGGCTGACGATCACTGTGGATATGGAAAACGCGCCCTGCGTATTGCCCGGTCGCGAAATCGAAGCGGATCATCAGGGGTATGGTGCAGGGTTCAAACCTGCTGCCGTCGGGCGCCGCGGTGTCACGGGCTGGGTCGAACGTCCTGGGCGCATTCAACTGGGCGATCACCTCAAGCTCTTTGTTCCAGACCAGCCTGCCTGGAGCCCTGAAAATATGCAGGTTTCCGATTAGTTACAGATGAAGTGACCTGACGACGCTTCGCGACGCCAGAATGTCGGAATCCATGGCTAATCAGATTGTACACAAGGGTATGGAATGCGTAGCGCCGACGTTAGACGTCGGTTTTGCACGGTATTCAATCAAGGACCCCGGCCAATGAGCTATAAATCCGACATCGAAATTGCGCGTGAAGCGAATAAGAAGCCGATCCAGGAGATCGGCGCGAAGCTTGGAATATCCAGTG